>JANWXJ010000050.1 GCA_025055335.1 Acetobacteraceae bacterium | reverse complement strand
GCTTGCGGCCCTTGATCTTCTTGCCCGCGTCGTAGCCGCGCGGGCCGCCGCTCTCGGTGGTCTTGACGCTCTGGCTGTCGATCACCGCCGCCGTCGGGCTGGCGTCGCGGCCGGCGCGCTCGCGATCGAGCATCACCAGGTGATGGTTGATCGCCTCGAACACGCCGCCATCGCGCAGCCGGACGAACCAGCGATAGACCGTACGCCAGGGCGGGAAGCTGTCGGGCAGCAGGCGCCAGGTACAGCCCGCCCGCAGCACGTAGAAGATGGCGTTGGCGATCTCGCGCAGCGGCCATGCCCGACGTCGACCATATCTGCACTCGCCAGGCAGCAGCGGTTCCAGGATCCGCCATTCGTCGTCCGTCAGGTCACTCGCATAGCGCAGCCCCGTGCGGCTATGCTGCCGCCGGGTGGCCGGGGTCCACATCGCGTCGTTCGTCCAAGGTGTCGCAACCCGGTCGAATCACGATGCAGCCCGGCCATCCAGCCCCACAGGCTCATTTCGTACGTGTTTCGAGACAGCCTCTGAGAGAGTTGTTGCATGACTTGGAGCGTGCGACGAGAGATCCTAGGCGCGTCGCGAGGGAGTTGACGTCGCTGCTTACGCGGCATGGCTACTCCGTAAAATCTCAAAACAGGCACATCAGGCTAGAAGCGGCTCGGGACTATGACGGTCTCGGCGCGATTACGGTCCCCACGACGCCCAGTGATGTCAGAGGCGTGGAGAACCTTCGCACACAAATTAAGCGTACGCTCGGCATCACGAGGCTGGCGGACTGATCCGCCCTCAACACCCCACCCCCACCACCCCGCCATATCCCAGCACCGCCCGGTCCCGCGTCACTACCGGCACCCCCATCTCCCGCGCCGTCGCCACGATCAGCCGGTCCGCCGGGTCCCCGTGGAACTCCCCCGGCAGCCAGCTCGCCGCGATCGCCACGCGCGGCGTCAGCCTGGCCTCCTTCACCCCCGGCGCCGCCATCACCCGCGCGAACCAGGCCTGCGGGTCCGGGTCGAAGCGCAGCGCCGGCCCGCGCCCCGGCCGAGGCCGGCTCAGCAGCCCCACCTCCCACGCCGAGACGGGCGAGACGAACACCCCCTGCCGCCGCCGCGCATGCTCCACCGCCGCCAACGCGGCGGGCTCCATCGGGTCGCCATTCGCCAGCCAGATCACCGCGCAGGTATCCAGCAGCACCGCGTCGGGCAGGCTCATCCGTGCAACAGGCCGTCGGCCGCGCCAAACGGCGCGTCCAGCACCGGCGCCGTCAGGTCCACCGCGTCCGCGCCGTGGACCGACCCGCGCAGGAACCCGTGCAGCGGCGTGGCCCCCGCCTCGGCGGCCGAGGGCGGCACCAGCACCGCCACCACCTTGCCCCGCTTGGTGATCGCCACGCGTTCCCACTCGCCGCGGGCGACGCGGTCCATCACCTCCAGGCAGGTCGCCTTGAACTCGGTGGCCGAGAGCGTGTGCGGATCATCCATGACCAGTCCTCCAGACCAGTCCTATAACCCAAGCGTCCCCTGACGGCCAAAGCAGAACGAACGCCGGGCTCCGGGGCGGGGCGTCCCGCCCCGGTCGGGGGCTCAGGGGGCAGAGCCCCCTGCCACCCCCTCCAAACCCTCACAACACTCATCCACCACACACCCGCACAACACCCGCCCCGGCGGCAGGGCCACCACCGGCCGGCACATGAGCCGCGCCGTCCCGCGCCCCGCGCGCCACAGCCGCGCCGCCCGCTCGGCGGCCGACAACCCCGCCGCCTCCTCTCCCGCCGCCGCAGGCTCTTCCCCCATGGCGGGATCCTGCCACCCCGGACCCCTGCGGAAAACCCTGGAAACCGGCATGATGTTCCTGTTATGTTCCAGTCTTTCCGTCCAAGGCCCGGCCCCTCATGCGCCTCACCGACGCCGAATACGCCCTCCTCCTCCGCCACATCCCCGCCACCCGCGGCCGCCCGGCGGAAAACCGCCGCCGCACGCTCGATGCCATCTTCTGGGTCGCGCTCTCCCGCCACCCCTGGCGCGCGCTGCCGCCCGAACTCGGCCGCGCCGACACCGCCCACCGCCAGCTCCGCCGCTGGGCCAAGTCCGGCACGCTGGAACTGCTTCTCGTCGCCATCGCCGGCCAGAGGCATTCCAACCCCACCGCCGCCGGGCTCACCTACCGCCTCTGCCGCGCCTTCCGCCGCGCCGCCCGGCTGCTGCCGCTCTCCGCCCTCCTGCTCGCGAGGCGCCTGGGCCTGACCGACGCCCTCCCGTGTGAGCCGCGCTTCCTCCCGCGGCCCGATTTGTCCGAAATCGCGCAGAAGGCTGCCCTCGCCGCGCTCGCCGACCCGCTCGCCCAGCCGCCCGGCCTCTTCCGCACCCTCGCCCGGCTGTTCCGGCTGGCCGCCGGCAGCCCGCGCCGCTGGCGGCTGCGATGAGTAGGCCTTGCGCCCGCCGCCCTCAGCGCAGGCCGGGCAGGCCGGGAATGCCGGGAAGGCCCGGAAGGATGCCGCCCGGGCCGCCGCCTCGCCCCTCGCAGACCAGCCGGCCGTCGTCGTTGCGCACCCGCTCGCCCGGGCAGTCGCGGAAGGCGATCGAACTCCTCTCCCACCGCCCGCCGGTGGTGCGGCAGGTCGCGGTCAGGACGCCGCCGCGCAGGGTGGCGTCGCGGCAGGTGTCGTCCCAGCTGCCCGGCACGCGGCGCCAGTCGTCGTCCCGCCAGCCGCCCCACTGGCCGCAGACGAGCCAGCCGTTCTCGTTGCGCACGCGGTTGCCCGGGCAGTCGGTGAAGCGGATCGAGCTGCGGCGCCATTCGCCGCCCGTGGTGCGGCAGGCGGCGGTCAGCACATTGCCGCGCAGCTCGGCATCCCGGCAGGACTGGTCCCAGTCCCCCGGCACGGTGCGGGACGCCTCGCGGTCGTCGCGGCCGGCGCGGCCGCGCTCGCAGACGAGGCGGCCGTTGTCGTTGCGCACCCGGTTGCCCTCGCAGTCGGTGAAGCGGATGGAGCTGCGCTCCCACCGCCCGTTGCGGTCGCGGCATTCGGCCGTCAGCGTGTTGCCGCGCACCTCGCCGCGGCGGCAACTGTCATCCCAGGAGCCGCGCGGCTGCGCCAGCGCCGGGGCTGCCGCCGCCAGCATCAGCGCCGAGAGCAGCAGGAGCGGCCCCACGGCGCCCCCGTCAGCCTTCGCAGCGCAGCCAGCCGTCGCGGTTGGCGACGCGGTTGCCCCGGCACTGGGTGAAGATGATCGAGCTGCGGTTCCAGCCGCCGTCCCGCTCGCGGCACAGCGCCGTCAGGCGGTTGCCGGACACCTGCGCCTGCCGGCAGGACTCCACCCAGGACCCGCGCGGCCCGCCGCCGGCCCAGCCGCCGCCCCAGCCCCCGCCGCCCCAGCCGTCGTCGTCGGGCCGCCAGCCGCCGCCCCAGCCGCCCTCGCATTCGAGTCGGCCGTTGTCGTTGCGCACCCGCCCGCCCGGGCAGTCGGTGTAGCGGATGGATGTCAGGCGCCAGTCGCCGTCGCGTTCCCGGCAGCGGGCGATCAGCGTGCCGCCGCGAAGCTGGGCATCCCGGCAGGTCTCGGCCCAGGAGCCGCCCGGCCAGCCGCCGAACCCGCCGCCGCCGAAGCCCGGCCCCGGCTGGCAGCCGCCGACGAGCAGCGCCGCCGCCAGCGCACCCCAGAGCGCGTGCCGCATGTTCTCCTCCCGCTGGCATCGCCGGGGGAAGCGGATCATTCCTGCCGCCGCCGCGCAAGGGGCCGCGGTTGCCGAGGCGGCCCCGGAGGGCTACCGAGGGCGCCGCGCGCACCGACGGAGACGATCCGCCCGCATGCCGTTCCGCCTCGCCGCCCTGCTGCTGGTCCTGCCGCTGGCCGCCCTGCCCGCCCCGGCGCAGGCCGAACCGGCCGAGGCGCCCGCCCCGGCGCAGGCCGGATCCCGCGGCGAGGGGCCGGAGGAACCGCCCGGAGCCGAACCCCCTTCTCCGGAACCTGCCGAGCAGACCCTCGCCGTCGCCCCCGGCGACACGCTGATCTCGCTCCTCCTCGCCGCCGGGGTGGACCGCGCCGAGGCGCATGCCGCGCTCCTCGCCCTCGGCACGGTCTTCCCGCCGCAGCGGCTGCGCCCCGGCCAGGAGGTGACGATCCGCACCGCGCCGGAGGAGGACAGCCGCCTGCTCTCCCTCTCGCTCGACGCGGCACCCGGCCACACCGTGCTGGTCGAGCGCCGCGACGGCCGCTGGGTGGCCGAGGAGGCGCGGGTGCCGGAAACCCGCCACCTCGCCCGCATCGAGACGGGGGTGGAGCGCGGCGTGTTCCCCGCCATGGTGGAGGCCGGGCTGCCGCCGAACCTCGCGCATGCCGTGGTGCGCGCACTCTCCCACCGGGTGGATTTCCAGCGCGACATCCGCGAGGGCGATTCGATCGTCGTCGCCTTCGAGCGGCTGCGCGGCCCGGATGGCGAGCTGCTCCGCCACGGCCGCGTGCTGCACGCGCGCCTCACGCTCTCGGGCCGAGAGATCTCGATCTGGCGGCGCGAGGCCGACGGGGAGGTGCACTGGTACGACGACGCCGGCCGCCCGCTCGCCGGCGGGCTCTTGCGCACCCCGCTCGACGGGGCGCGGATCTCCTCGCGCTTCGGTGCGCGCCGGCACCCGATCCTCGGCTACACGCGGATGCACAGCGGCCTCGATTTCGCCGCGCCGGCCGGAACCCCCGTCTATGCCGCGGCCGACGGCGTGGTGGAGAGCGTTCGGTCCGAGCGCGGCTACGGCAACGTCATCCGGCTGCGCCACCAGGGGGGCATGCTCACGCTCTACGCCCATCTCTCCCGCTTCGCCCCGGGGCTGCGCGCCGGGGTGCGGGTGCGGCAGGGGCAGACGATCGGCCGCGTCGGCTCGACCGGCCTCTCGACCGGGCCGCATCTGCACTACGAGGTCCACATCGCCGGCCGGGCGGTCAATCCGGCCACCGCCTCGCCGCCGCCGCCGCCCGCGCTCGCCGGGCGTGCGGCGGCGGAGTTCCACGCCGCGCGCCACGCGCTCGCCGCGCAGATCGCCCTCCTCGCCCGCGGGCGGGAGGAGATCGCGCTGGCCGCCGAGTAGCCCGGGCGTGGGTCCCGCCACGAAGCAGATCCTGCCCGGCATCCTGTTCATGTGCGCGGCCGGCCTCGTGTTCCCGGTGATGGGCGGCTTCGCCAAGCTGCTCGGGCAGGACTACTCCTCGCTCCAGGTCTCCTGGGCGCGGGCCTTCGGCCATGTGCTGTTCCTCTCGGCCATGCTGCTGCCGCGCTTCGGCCTCGGCATCCTGCGCACGCAGCGCCCCGGGCTGCAGCTCGCGCGCTCGGCGCTGCTGTTCGCCGCGAACCTCGCCTTCTTCGCCGCCCTCACCTTCATCCCGCTGGCCGATGCGGCCACCATCGGCCTGATGTCGCCGCTCGTCGTGGCGCTCCTCGCCTGGCCCTTGCTGGGGGAGCGGACGACGCGGCTGCGCGTTGCGGCGCTCTGCGCCGGCTTCGCCGGCGTTCTGGTGGTGCTGCGGCCGGGGACGGAGCTGTTCCACCCGGCGGCGCTGCTCGTGCTGTTCAACGCCTGCGCCTACGCCCTCTACCAGGTGCTGACGCGCATCGCCTCCCGCCACGACCGGCCGGAGACCTCGGCGATCTGGTCCTCCGTCGTCGGCGCCTTCGTCATGCTCGCGGTTCTGCCCTTCGTGTGGATCACGCCGCGCAACGGGCTCGACCTGCTCCTGTTCTGCGGCATCGGGGCGATCGGCGGCCTCGGGCACTATTTCGTCGCCCGCGCCTTCGGCCTCGCGCCGGCCAACATCGTCTCGCCCTTCCAGTATTTCCAGCTGATCGGCGCGGTCGCCGTGGGCTGGCTGTTCTTCGGCGACCTGCCCGATCCGTTCGTGTGGGCGGGGGCGGCCATCATCGTCGGGGCGGGGCTTGCGATCGGCTGGGGCGAGACGCGGCGCGGCCCTGCGGGTCCCCGCGCATGAGGCCCCCTGCCTCAGCCGCCGACCGGCACCTTGCCGCCCCCGCCCGGCCGCTCCACCACATAGTGCGGGATGGCGTGGCCGGGGATGCGCCCGCGCAGCGCCGCGATCAGGGCGAGCCCGCGCCGGGGCGGCACATGGAAGCGGGCGGTGCCGGGGGCGGGATCGAGCTGGTGAAGGTAGTAGGGCTTCACCCGGTGCCGCAGCATGGTGCGGAACAGCTCCTCGAGCGCGGCCTCGCTGTCGTTCACGCCGGACAGCAGCACGGACTGCCCGAGCAGCATCGCGCCCGCGGCATGCAGCCTGGCCAGGGCGGCCGGCGCATCCCCCGCGAACTCCCGCGCGTGGTTGGCATGCACGCAGAGGATCAGCGGCTTTCCCCGCCGCAGCGCGGCGGCGAGCGCCTCCGTCACCAGCGGCGGATCGGCGACCGGCACGCGCGAGTGGATGCGCAGCAGCTCGATATGCGGCATCGCCTCCAGCGCATCGAGGATCCGCCCGAGCCGCCGCGGCGAGAGCATCAAGGGATCCCCGCCCGTCAGGATCGCCTCGCGCACCGCAGGTGTGGCGGCGAACCAGGCGAGCGCGGCATCGAGCTCGGCCTCCGTCAGCACCCCGCCCTCGGGCCCGACATGCTCCCGCCGGAAGCAGAAGCGGCAATAGACGGGGCAGGCGAGAAGCGGCTTCAGCAGCGCGCGGTCCGGGTAGCGGTGCACCACGCCTTTCACCGGCGTGAAGGGGGCATCGGCCGTCGGGTCGGCGGTCTCGTGCGGCAGCGTCGTCAGTTCCGCGGGATCGGGCAGGTATTGCAGGCCGATCGGATCGTCCGGCGCCGCGATCAGGGAGGCGACATGCGGGGTGACCGCCACCGCGTAGCGCGCCTCCACCGCGCCCGCGGCCTCGGCGCGGGCGGGCGGCAGCAGCCCGGCGGCGGCGAGCGCGGCGGCGGAGCGCAAGCTGCGGGACATGGCGCGCGGCAGGTAGAGTCGAAGGGGGCGCAGCGCAATGGCCGATGACGCCTGGCGCCCGGAACGCCTCGCCGCGCGGCTGCCGGCCTTGCGCGAACGCGCGCGGCTGCTCGCCGCCACGCGGGCCTGGTTCGCCGCCCGCGGCTACACCGAGGTGGAAACCCCCTGCCTCGTGCCCGTGCCCGGGGCGGAGGTGCATCTGATGGGCTTCGCCACCGACTGGGATCCCTTCCCGATGGCGGGCGAGAGGCGGCGGCTGTGGCTCCGCACCTCGCCCGAGTTCGCGCTGAAGCGCCTGCTCGCGGGCGGTGCGGGGCCGCTGTTCGAACTCGCCCGCGTCTGGCGCAACGGCGAGGCGGGGGAGCGGCACGCCCCCGAGTTCACCATGCTCGAGTGGTACCGCCCGGGGCTTTCCCTCTCCGGCCTGATGGACGAGGCCGAATCCTACATCCGCGCCATGCTGGCCGGCACGCCGGCCGACCCGCGCGGCCCCTTCCTGCGCCTGACGATGGCCGAGGCCTTCGCCCGCTTCGCCGGCTGCGATCTGCTGGCGAGCGTGGACGCGGAGGGCCGCGGCGACGCCGCGGCGCTGGCGCGGGCCGCGGGGGCCGGGCTGCGCGAGGGCGAGGCGTGGGAGGACCTCTTCTTCCGCCTGCTGCTCGACCGCGTGGAGCCGGCGCTGCCCAGGGACCGCGGCGTGTTCCTCTCGCACTGGCCGGCGCCGCAGGCCGCCCTCGCCCGGCGCGACCCGGCCGACCCGCGCGTGGCGCTGCGGGTCGAGGCCTTCCTCGGCGGGATGGAGCTTGCCAACGGCTTCGAGGAGCTGACGGACGCGGCCGAACAGCGCGCCCGCTTCGCCGCCGACGCCGCCGAGCGCGCCCGCCGCTACCCGGGGCGCGAATGGCCGCTGGACGAGGGGCTGCTCGCCGCGCTGCCGCTGATGCCGCCCGCCTCCGGCATCGCGCTCGGCTTCGACCGGCTCGTCATGCTGGCCACCGGGGCGGCGCGGATCGCCGATGTGCTGTGGCTGCCGCCCCCGGTGCCGGCGTGACGGATCAGCCCCCCGTGCGGATCTCGATCTTCCGCTGCGGCTTCGGCGCGGGCACGGCGCGCGGGATCGTCACCTTCAGCACGCCGTTCTCGAAGCTGGCGCTGATCTCCTCCTCCTTCGCCGGGAAGGGCAGGGCGAAGCGGCGGATGAAGGTGCCGGAGGAGCGCTCGACGATGTGCCAGCGCTTGTCCTTGTCCTCCTCCTTCTTCTCCTCGCTGCGCTCGGCCTTCAGCGTCAGCACGCCCTCGTCGAGGTCGAGGCTGATCTCCTCCGGCTTCACGCCCGGCAGTTCGGCGTGGATCTCGAGGCCCGTCTCGGTCTCGGCCACATCCACCTTGGGCGAGACGAAGCCCGCCGGCAGCGGGGAGCCCATCCCCATCTCCTGGAACAGCCGCTCCATCTCGCGCCGCATGACGGTGAAGGGGTCGGTCAGCCCGCGCAGGGCCTGGCCGAAGGCGGCCGGGAACGATGGCGTCTTGTCCATGGATTGGATCCTTCCTCCTGCTGGGGCGGCGGGCCGCTGCCCGCCGCACGCAGGGGATATAGGGCGGCTGTCAAGGGTCGTCCTTGACGCGGATCAATCAGGACAGCGCCGCGAGAACCTCGGCCGTGCGTTCCCGCGGCGTGACGAGGAAGACGAAGACATAGGGGTCGGAGGCCTCGAACACCGAGGGATCGGGGGAGGCGCGCTGCATCGTCGCGCGATCGAGCGCCGCCACCGGGAACCAGCGGCCGGAGAGGCGGAAATGGGTGTCGTAGCCGAGCGCGTCGAGGAAGGCCGGCACCGCCCAGGTGGAGCCGGCCCGGTGGCGCTCCTCGATCTCGGCGGTGATCAGCGGGCGGCAGCGGCGGAGCGTCTCGGCCGCGCCGCGGAACACCTCGTATTCCGCCCCCTCGGCGTCCACCTTGAGGTGCGTCACGTCGGGGAGAGCGAAGGAGTCGAGCGTGCGGAGCGGCACCCGCAGCCGCTCCACCGCGATGCGCCGCCCCTCGTAGCCCTTGTAGTCCTTCGCCGTGGAGGCCCACTGCTCCTGCGCCACCCCGTCGAGCACGGGCAGCGAGAGGGTGATCTCCCCCTCGTGGTCGCCGAGCGCCTCGGGGCGGAGGTCGACATGCGGCGGGACCGCCCCGCCATGCGCTTCCGCCACCGCGCGGCAGAGGCGGGCGAAGGCGCGCGGCAGCGGCTCGAAGGCGATCACGCGGCTGCCGGGCAGGCGGGAGAAGGGCACCGTCAGCAGCCCCTCATGCGCCCCCACATCCACGATGGTGCCGGGCCGGTGGAGGCGGCGGTGGATCTCGATCTCCTCCATCCCCGTCCCTCCTCAGCGGATGTAGGTGGCGCCGTTGACGTCGAGCGTCGCGCCGGCGAGATGCCGGCAGCGCCCGGTGCAGAGATAGGCGACGAGATCGGCGATCTCCTCGGGCGGCACCCATTCGCGCATGGCGAGCCCGGCGGTCACCGCCGCCTCGCCGCCCGGCGCGATGGCGGCCGCATCCAGGCTCATGCGCGTGCGCACCACACCGGGGGCGACGATGTAGGTCAGCACGCCGCGGCTTGCGTAGTGCCGCGCGACGGTCTGCGCCGCCGCCTTCAGCGCCGCCTTGGAGGCGGCGTAGGCGATCGTCGCCTCCGATCCCGCGCCGCGCTGCGCGACCCAGGAGGAGATCGCGACGATCACGCCGCCGCCCGCTGCCGCGAAGTGCCGCGCCGCATGCCGCAGCAGGCGGGCGGGCGAGAGGGTGTTGACGCGAAGCTGCCTCTCCCACGCCTCCTCCCACTCCTCGATCGGCGCCTCGATGCCGCCCTTGGGGAGGAAGATCGCGGCGTTCAGCACCACGGCGTCGAGCCGCCCGGTGGCGGACAGCGCCGCCTGCCACAGCCCGTCCATCCGCTCCGGGTGCTCGGCATCGGCTTCGGCGAGCGTGTGCGGATGGCCCGAGAGCGCCGCCTCGGCCCCGGCACGGTCCCGCCCGTAATGGCCGACGACATGCGCCCCCGCCTCGGCGCAGCGGCGGGCGATGGCGGCGCCGATGCCCCTGGAGGCGCCGGTGACGAGGATGGTCTTGCCCGCGAGGTCCACCCCCCGCGTGTCGCCCAATCGGGCGCGGCGCGCAACCGGGCGGCGGCCGGCACCGCTCGTCCCGCGCGGCCCGCGGCCGCAAG
>JANWXJ010000039.1 GCA_025055335.1 Acetobacteraceae bacterium | reverse complement strand
GGCCCGGCGCGCCGGCCGCCGGCACCGCTGCCGCCCCGGGCGGGCCGTGCTAGGCTTGCCAGCAGGCCGCCCGCCGGCGGGCGGCCCCAACACGGAGGCGCCAGACCATGCCGATCCCCTTCCCCCGCGCCGCGCTGCGGCGCCGTTCCCTGCTAGCCGCGGGCGCCGCCCTGCCGCTCGCCGCGCCCTATCTGGCCAAGGGCCAGGCGGCGCTGACGCCCGTGCGCTTCATCCTGGACTGGGCCTTCCTCGGGCCGCAGGCGCCCTATCTGCACGCGCTCGACCGCGGCTTCTTCCGCGAGGAGGGCCTGAACGTCACGATCGACCGCGGCTTCGGCTCGGGCGACACGCCGACGCGCGTGGCCGCAGGCTCCTACGAGTTCGGCATCGGCGACCTTTCGCCGGTGATCCGCCTGCGGCTGACGCAGCCGAACACCGACATCATCACCCCCTTCGTGATCGCCCAGGGCAGCCAGCTCTGCGTGATCACCACCCGCCGCACCGGCATCACCGAGCCGCGGCACCTGAACGGCAAGCGCCTCGCCGCGCCGGAGACGGATGCCGGGCGGCAGTTCTTCCCCGCCTTCGCCCAGGCCACCGGGATCGATCTCAGCTCGATCCGCTGGATCACCGTCACGCCGCAGCTGCGCGAGCCGATGCTGGCCCGCGGCGAGGCGGACGCCATCACCGGCTTCGAGACATCGGGCATGTTCTCGCTGCGCACCCTCGGCGTCGCTCCGGCGGATATCGTCTCCATCCGCTACGCCCGCTACGGGGTGAACCTGCTTTCCACCGCGCTGCAGGTGCGCCGGCCCTATGCGGAAGCCAATCCGCGCGTGGTGACGGGGATGATCCGCGCCATCATCCGCGGCCACCAGGACGCCTACGCCAATCCGGACGCCGCCATCGCCGCCCTGACGCGGCGGGACGCCACCACCCCCGCCGCGCTCGAGCGCGAGCGCATGCTGGCCAATTTCGAGTTCATCCGCACCCCGGAGGTGCTGCAGGGCGGCTGGGGCAACCTGAGCCACGCGCGGGTGCAGGACTCGATCGAGCTGATCCGCCGCACCTTCGACATCCAGGCGGCGCTGCGGGCCGAGGAGTTCTACCTGCCGCAGTTCCTGCCGCCCGCGGAGGCGATGCGGATGGCGTGAGGCGGGGGGATGGAGCGGCTCGAGCTCGACGGCGAGGGCGGGGTGGTGATCCCGGCCGAATGGGCGGCCGAGCGCCTCGGCGTGCCGCTTCGGAGCTTCCTCGCCGATCTGCGTTCGGGCCGCGTCTTCTCCCTGGTCGAGCGGGGCGAGGGCGAGGATGCGGGGCGGCTGCGCGCCACGCTCCGCCACCGCGGCCGGGAGTTTCGGGTGGTGCTGGAGGCGGCGACCGGCCGCGTGCTGGCGACGGACCAGAGGCCCGGGCCCGGCCCTGCCGCCGGCCCGCCGCCCTGCGGCCGGCCCGGGGGCGGAGGCTCGGCCTGCCGGACAGAAGGGAGGGATCGGCGATGATCCGCCGCGGGGTGTGGCTCGCGCTTCTGCTGCTGTTCGGCCTCGGGCTTGCGGGCCCCGGCCGGGCGCAACTCGCGCCGGAGCCGAAGCAGGTCCGGCCCGGCGTGGCCGGGGTATGCACCGATCGGCACCATGCCGTGATCGACGAGGCCTATGCCGAGGCGGCGCGGCGGGTGCGCCTTGCGCTGGCGCGGCTTTCCGCCGGCGAGCCGCCGCCCGAGTTCCGCCGCTGGTTCGGCGATGCCCCGGTGAAGCCGGTGGAGACCCGGCTTCGCCTGATCCTCGCGGCGCTGGAACGCGGCCGGCCGCACGATACCGCCTGCGAACAGCCGCGCGCCTGCCAGGGGACGGTCGCGGCCTACGCCATGCCGGCCACCGGGGCGCTCGGCTTCTGCGCGCGCTTCTTCCGCATGCCCGATGCCGGCCTCGACAGCCGCTTCGGCACGGTGATCCACGAACTGAGCCACCTTGTGGCCGACACCGAGGATTTCGCCTATGGCCCGCGCCGGGCCGAGGCCCTGGCGCGGGAGAACCCGGGGCTTGCGGTGCGCAACGCCGACAACCTGCAGTATTTCGTGGAGAGCCTCGGGCGGTAGGGGCGCGGCGCCGGCAGCCGGGATGCGGCGCCCGGGCGCTGGTGCTGCCGGAGGGGATTGAACCCTCGGCCTCTCCCTTACCAAGGGAGTGCTCTACCACTGAGCTACGGCAGCGGCGGCGCCGCGGGCACGGTGCGCCGGCGCAATGCCACGCCCGCCGCCACCGCGCAACCCCGCACCTCTTGACCGTGCGGCCGGCCCGGGCGCACCTGATCGGCATGGCGAAGCCGCCGCCGAAACCCCCGGCCGACAGCCGCAAGGCCCGCCTTGCCGCGGCGCTGCGCGCCAATCTGCGGCGCCGCAAGGCGCAGGCCCGCGCCAGGGCGGAGGCTGCCCGCCCCCCGGCACCGCCCCCCGAAAAGCCCTAGCGGTTGCCGCCCGCGCGCCCGCGCGCTACTCCGCCCCACCCATCCGCCCGAGGACGCGCACCACCCATGCCCATCATGCCCGACAGCTGGATCCGCCGCATGGCGACCGAGGCCGGCATGATCGAGCCCTTCGTCGAGGCGCAGCGGCGCGAGGGGGTGATCTCCTACGGCCTGTCCTCCTACGGCTACGACGCGCGCATCGCCGAGGAGTTCAAGATCTTCACCAACGTCGACAACGCGGTGGTGGATCCGAAGGCGTTCTCGAGCGCGGGCTTCGTCACCCGCAGCGGGCCCGCCTGCATCATCCCGCCGAACTCCTTCGTGCTCGGCCACACGGTGGAATATTTCCGCATCCCGCGCGACGTGCTGGTGATCTGCCTCGGCAAGTCCACCTACGCGCGCTGCGGGCTGATCGTGAACGTGACACCGCTCGAGCCCGAGTGGGAAGGCCAGGTGACGATCGAGATCAGCAACACCACGCCGCTGCCCGCCAAGATCTACGCCAACGAGGGCATCTGCCAGTTCCTCTTCCTCAAGGGCGAGGGCCCGCCCGAGGTCTCCTACGCCGACCGCGCCGGCAAATACATGCGCCAGCGCGGGGTGGCGCTGCCGAGGCTGTGATGGACCGCATCGTGGTGCGCGGCGGGCGGCGGCTCTCCGGCGTCATCCCCATCTCGGGGGCGAAGAACGCGGCGCTGCCGCTGATGGCAGCGGCGCTGCTGACGGAGGGGCCGCTCGTCCTCACCAACGCCCCGGATCTCGCCGACATCGCCACCATGGCGGCGCTGCTCCGCACGCTCGGCCTCACGGTCGAGCACGACAAGGCGGCGCGCCGCATCACGCTGCGCGGCAGCGCCCGCGACGTGACGGCGCCCTACGACATCGTGCGGAAGATGCGCGCCTCGATCCTCGTGCTCGGGCCGCTCGTCGCGCGCCACGGGCGGGCGCGGGTGTCGCTTCCCGGCGGCTGCGCCATCGGCACCCGGCCGGTGGACCTGCACCTCAAGGGGCTGGAGGCGCTGGGCGCGACCATCGCGCTCGATGGCGGCTACATCGAGGCCGCGGCGCCGAAGGGGCTGACGGGGGCGCGCATCGTCTTCCCCAAGGTGAGCGTGGGCGCCACCGAGAACCTGCTGATGGCGGCCACCCTCGCGCGCGGCCGCACCGAACTCGTCAACGCCGCGCGCGAGCCGGAGATCGGCGACCTCGCCGAGTGCCTGAACGAGATGGGCGCCCGCATCGGCGGCATCGGCACCGACCGGCTGGTGATCGAGGGGGTGGACAGCCTCGGCCCCGCCGAGCACCCGATCATCCCCGACCGCATAGAGGCCGGCACCTACGCCTGCGCGGTGGCGATCACCGGCGGCGAGGCGGTGCTGAAGGGCGCGCGCATGGCCGATCTCGGCGCGGTGCCGCGCACCCTGCGCGAGGCGGGGGTGGAGCTTTCGGAACTGCGCGACGGCGTGCGGGTGCGCCGCCCGAACGGCCTGATCGGCACCGACGTGATGACCGAGCCCTTCCCCGGCTTCGCCACCGACATGCAGGCGCAGTTCATGGCCCTGATGTGCGTGGCCGAAGGCGCCTCGATGATCACCGAGACGATCTTCGAGAACCGCTTCATGCACGTGCCCGAGCTGATGCGCATGGGCGCCCGCATCAACTACCACGGGGCGTCGGCCATCGTCCGCGGCGTGCCGAAACTCTCCGGCGCGCCGGTGATGGCGACCGACCTGCGCGCCTCGGTGTCGCTGATCCTCGCGGCGCTGGCGGCCGAGGGGCAGACCACCGTCAGCCGCGTCTATCACCTCGACCGCGGCTACGAGGCGATCGAGCGCAAGCTCGCCGCCGTCGGCGCCGACATCGAACGGCTGCGGGACTGACATGAAACCGCCCCGAGGCCCGCGCTAGCACCCCTCATGGACCAGCCGATCCCCGCGCGCGCCGCGCCGCCCCACGCCGCCTCTCCGCTCGTGCTCGCCCTCCCCAAGGGACGCATCCTCGAGGAGGCGCGCGGCCTGCTCGCCGCCGCCGGCATCGTGCCGGCCGGGGACTTCGCCGACGAGAACTCCCGCCGGCTGCGCTTCGAGACGAACGACCCCGCGCTGGATGTGGTGCGGGTGCGGCCCTTCGATGTCGCCACCTTCGTCGCCCACGGCGCCGCCGCCATCGGCATCTGCGGCGCCGATGTGCTGATGGAGTTCGACTACCCGGAGATCTACGCCCCCCTCGACCTCGGCATCGGGCGCTGCCGCGTCTCGGTGGCCGAACCGGCGGCGACGGCGGGGCGGGACGATCCCTCCCGCTGGTCCTGCGTGAAGGTGGCCACCAAGTACCCGAACATCGCCCGCCGCCACTTCGCCGCGCGCGGCATCCAGGCCGAGATCGTGCACCTGAACGGGGCGATGGAGCTCGCCCCCTCGCTCGGCCTCGCGCGGCTGATCGTCGACCTGGTGCAGACCGGCTCCACGCTCAGGGCCAACGGCCTCGTGGAGACGGAGGTGATCGCCCCGGTCACCTCGCGGCTCGTGGTCAACCGCACCGCGCTCAAGACGCAGCCGAAGCGGATCGGCGCGCTCGTCGCCCGCTTCCGCATGGCGCTTGCGGCATGAGGCGGCTGTCCACCGCCGAGGCGGGGTTCGAGGCCGCCTTCGCCGCCCTGCTCGAGACGCAGCGCGAGACTGCCGCCCGCGTGGACGACGCGGTGGCGGACATCATCGCCCGCGTGCGCGCCGGGGGCGATGCGGCGCTGCTCGACCTTACCGCCCGCTTCGACCGCTGGACGCCGCGCGATCCGGCGGCGCTTCGCGTCAGCGAGGCCGAGATCGCCGCCGCGCGCGACGCCTGCGCCCCGGCGCTGCTCGAGGCGCTGGACGTGGCGGCGCGGCGGATCGAGGCCTTCCACCGCGCCCAGCTCCCGGCCGACCTGACGGTCGGCGACGCCGCCGGCCTCACGCTCGGGCTGCGCTGGACGCCGCTCGACGCCGTCGGGATCTATGTGCCGGGGGGCAAGGCGGCCTACCCCTCCTCGGTGCTGATGAACGCGATCCCGGCGAAGGTTGCGGGCGTTTCACGCATCGCCATGGTGGTGCCCACCCCGGAGGGGGCCGACAACCCGCTGGTGCTGGCCGCCGCCGCCCGCGCCGGTGTGCGCGAGATCTGGCGCATCGGCGGCGCCCAGGCGGTGGCGGCACTCGCCTACGGCACCGCCTCGATCGCGCCGGTGGACAAGATCGTCGGGCCCGGCAACGCCTATGTGGCGGAAGCCAAGCGCCAGGTGTTCGGCCGCGTCGGCATCGATTCCATCGCCGGGCCTTCGGAGGTGCTGATCCTCGCCGACGAGACCGCCGACCCCGCCCTTCTCGCCTGGGACCTGATGGCCCAGGCGGAGCACGACGAGGCGGCGCAAGCCCTGCTGATCACCCCGAGCGCGCGGCTGGCGGATGCGGTGGCGGGGGCGGTCGCGGCGCTGATCCCGACCCTGCCGCGCGCGGCCATCGCGGGCGAATCCTGGCGCCGCCACGGCGCCATCATCCTGGTGCGCGACTGGGCCGAGGCGGCGGCGCTGACCGACCGCATCGCCCCCGAACACCTGCAGATCGCAACCGACGACCCCGCCCCCCTCTTCGCCCGCATCCGCCACGCCGGGGCGGCCTTCCTCGGGCGCGACTGCCCCGAGGCCCTCGGCGACTATGTGGCGGGGCCGAACCATGTGCTGCCGACCGGGCGCACCGCCCGCTTCGCCTCGGGGCTTTCGGCGTACGACTTCCTCAAGCGCACGAGCTGGATCGCCGCCGGGCGGGAGGCCCTCGCCGCGCTCGGGCCGGCCGCCGTCGCCCTCGCCGAGGCCGAGGGGCTGCACGCCCATGCCGGCAGCATCGCCCGCCGCCTGGCTTGACCGCCCCGCCCCGCGTGATCATGTTCCGAGCGCAGAAGGAGGACGCTTGCGGAGCCAAGGCCGGGCATGTCGAAGGAGGACATGATCGAGTTCAGCGGGCAGGTGCTGGAACTGCTGCCCAACGCCATGTTCAAGGTGAAGCTCGACAACGACCACATCGTGCTGGCGCACACCAGCGGCAAGATGCGCAAGAACCGCATCCGCGTGCTGGCGGGGGACAGGGTGAATGTCGAGATGACCCCCTACGACCTGACGAAGGGCCGCATCACCTTCCGCTACAAGTGAGCGCGCCGCCCGTGGCGCCGCGCCGGTGACGACACCCCTCCTCCTCGCCTCGGGCAGTCCGCGCAGGCTCGAACTCCTGGCCCAGATCGGGCTCCGCCCCGATCTCGTGGAGCCGGCCGGCTGCGACGAGACACCCCGCCGCGGCGAGACCCCGCGCGCCCATGCGCTGCGGCTCGCGCTCGAGAAGGCGGCGGCCGGGGCGGCGCGCCACCCGGACCACCTCGTGCTCGCGGCGGATACGGTGGTGGCGGCGGGGCGGCGCATCCTCGGCAAGGCGGAGACGCGCGAGGAGGCGGAGCGGATGCTCCGCCTGCTGTCGGGGCGGCGGCACCGGGTGTGGACGGCGGTCGCCCTGCGCCCCCCCGGACAGCCGGCGCGCAGCCGCCTCGTCGGCAGCATCGTGACCTTCCAGCGCCTGACCGACCAGCAGATCGCCGCCTATCTCGACAGCGGGGAGTGGCGCGGCAAGGCCGGCGGCTACGCCATCCAGGGGCGTGCCGCGGCCTTCGTCCGCTTCCTCTCGGGCAGCCATTCCGGCGTGGTCGGGCTGCCGCTGTTCGAGACGGCGCAGCTCCTGCGCGGCGCAGGCTGGCTCCGGCCGTGAGCGGGGCGGAGATCCGCCTCTCGGTCTCGCCCGGCGAACGCCGCACCGCGCTGCTCGAGGAGGGGGTGCTGACCGAGGCCTGGATCGAGCGGCCGGCGCGTCCGGACGGGGTGGGCGACATCCATCTCGGCCGCGTGCGGGCGCTGGCGCCGGCGCTGTCCGGCGCCTTCGTCGAGCTCGCCGGCGGTGTGCTGGGCTTCCTGCCGGAAGCCGAATCCCCCGCCCCGGGCCTGCCGATCGGGCGGGCGGTGTCGGAAGGCCAGGCGATCGCGGTGCGGGTGACCCGGGCGGCCCAGGGCGGCAAGGGGCCGCGGCTTGCGGCGCTGCCCGAGCC
>JANWXJ010000032.1 GCA_025055335.1 Acetobacteraceae bacterium | reverse complement strand
GCCCGCCGCAGGGGCGAGGACGGCCACGACCGCCAGATCGTCACCGCCGCGCCGAACATCATGGGGGCCATCGACGCCACCCAGATCCCCACCGTCGAGGATGGCAAGGTCTGGCTGTTCGGCGTCGCGGAGCACTGGAATACCGAGATGCTCGGCTGGCACATCTCGAAACGCGGCACGCGCTTCGAGGCGATCCAGGCGCTGAGCATGGCCGTCCGCCAGCAGTTCGGCCATCTTTCCGCGGGCGCCGCCCGCGGCCTCGCGCTCCGCCACGACCATGGCAGCAACTTCATGGCCGACCACTTCCAGAAGCAGGCCAGGTTCTGGGGCATCTCGCCAAGCTACGCCTTCGTCGGAGAAGCCGAGACGAACGGCGTCATCGAGAGACTGTTCAGGACCTTGAAGGAGCAGATCGTCCATGGCCGCGTCTTCCAGACCATCGACGAGCTCCGCGACGCCGTGCGCGACTTCGCCGCCCGCTACAACGCCAAGTGGCTGATCGAGAAGAACGGCTATCTCAGCCCGCTCGACGCGCGCGCCGCGCACCTCGACACCAGCCTCAGGCAAGCCGCATCGTGCTCTCGCGTGTCCAGAAAACCGGGTCCGGTGCAGCCGCGCGTTTGCGCAGTATCGCGAAGGCATCCTACCGTGTCGCGGTCGCGGAGAACCTGCCTCAGTACCGGGTGTGCCCCCAGAAGGTCGGGGGCGTGGCGAAGTGCGGGGCGAAGCCGGTGCGGCGCAGCACGGCTTCGGCCTCCTTCTGCACATCGGCCAGCATCGCGCGCCAGTCTATCGTCAGGATCCGCGTGTCCCGCATCAGGATGCGGCCGTCCACGATCACGTCGTTCACGTCGGCGCCGTTGGCGAAGCACACCACTCGGTGCACGGGCATCTGCAGCGGCATCAGGTGCGGCTTGAACAGGTCCACGGTGATGATGTCGGCCTTCTTGCCGGGCTCCAGGCTGCCGATCTCGTGGTCGAGATGGAGGCCCTTCGCCGCGTCGATCGTGCACATCTCCAGCACCTTGCCGGGCGGCATCAGCCTCTCGTCGCGCTTGGCGGTGCGGTGGTAATGCATGCACTGCCACATGTTGCGGAACTGGTCGGCACCGCGGTCCGGCGCGGTGGCGTCGGTGCCGAGCATGACGATCACGCCCATGTCGATGAGCTCCGGCGCCGGGCAGCGGCCGCGGATGGACATGACGGCGGAGGGATTGTGCACCACTCGCGCACCACTGCCGACAAGCGCCTCGATGTCGCGCTCCGTCAGGTTCACGCAGTGCGACAGCCAGGCGTCCGGCCCGAGCGCGCCGGTGCGGTCCTGCAGCAGCGAGATCGAGCCGTTGCGGTGGCCGTCCTGGTGCCACATCACGCACTTGCGGCGCGACATCTCGCGCATGATGCGGGTGTGGGCGAACACCTCCTCGGCCGCACCGGGGTCGGCGGCCTCGTGCTGCACGGGGGAGAGCAGCGCGACGCGGATGCGGCCGTCCGCGGCGCCGTGCCACTTCTCGACGATCGCCTCGCAGGTGTCGCGGAACCGCTCGAACGAGACGGTCCAGGTCCGCTCCGTGTCGCCGATCCATTCGGAATAGGTCCAGGGGAAGGGCGGGCGCGGGTGGCCGGCGACGACGATCTCCTTCACCCCCACCTCGCGCACGGCGTCGCAATGCGCGTCGAAGAAGCGTATGTCGTCGCAGCGCATCGTGGAATCGCCGCCGCCCATCAGCGCCACTGCGGTGGTGGTGCCGAAACGAAGCCGCTCCGTCGCCGCCATCGCGGCCTCGAGCCGCCAGAAATCCAGGCTCGATCCGCGGCGGTAGATGTGGCCGACCGTGTCGAACCAGAGCTTGCTGTCGCCGCTGCCGATGGTGCGCGTCATCGCGTGGCCGGCATGGGTGTGGGCGTCGATCAGCCCGGGCAGCACCGCCTTGTTGCGCGCATCGAGGCGAACGGCCGCGTTGGCGTGCGCGGGCGCGAGCTCGGCCGCTGTTCCGACGGCGACGATCCGCCCGTCCCGCACCGCGACGGCGCCGTCCTCGATCACCCGGCGCGCGGGATCCATGGTGATGACGATGCCGTGCTCGATCAGGATGTCGGTCATGCGGGCGTCTCCTCGATGAGGCGGCAGCGTGGCACGCCAGCCTTCACGCATCCAGCCAGCGGAGCGGGCGCGGCGGCGGAAGGTCGGGGTTGGCGTCCAGCATGCGCTGCCAGACGCGGCGCGCCACCTTCTGTGCCTCAAGCAGGATCGTGGCCTCGTCCACGGTGGTGACGCGGCCTTCGTGCAGCACCCAGCGGCCATCCACCATCACGCTCTCGACGATGCCGGGGTGGCCGTAGTGCACGAGGTTGCCGACGAGGTTGATGACGGGGCGCATCGCCGGCGTGTCCAGCCTCACGACGGCCAGGTCCGCCTTCTTGCCGGGCTCGACGCTGCCGAGGTCGTGCAGCCGCCCGATCGCCCTGGCGCCGTTGCGGTTCGCGCGGTCGAACAGCGTTTCGGGCTGCGGCTCGACCCCGGCTCCGCCTTCCGCGCCGCGATGGACGATCAGGCCGATCTTCAGCGCGTGGAACATGTCCTCCGTCATGTTGTCGGTGCCGAAGGCGATGTTCACACCGGCCTCGGCGATCGTGCGCAGCGGCGCGCGATGCGGGCCGCGGCGAGAGGAGTTCGCCGGGCAATGCGCCATGTGCACGCCGTGCCGCGCGAGCAGCGCGACGTCGTCATGGGTGCAGAAGGTCCAGTGCGCGGCCACCACATCCGGCGCCGCCCAGCCGTTCCGCACCAGGTATTCCGCCGGCGTGCAGCCGTGGCGTTCGCGCACGGCGCGGATCTCCTCGGGGGATTGCGCGAGGTGGATGGTGCGGACCATGCCGTGCCTGTGCGCGAGGTCGGCCAGCCGCCGGAGGTAGCCCGGCGTGCAGTTATCGGTGGCGTGCGCCGCGATCTGGACCTGCAGCCGCCCGTCATGCGTGTCGTGGAAACGCTCGATTCCGGCGATCGCCCGTTCCAGGAACGCCTCGCCGAAGGCCGGGTCGGGGCTCCAGTCGCCCTTGCGGATCCGGAGCGTGTTCACGTCGGCGCAGTTCTCGGACAGCAGCAGGCGCACGCCCGTGCCCGCCATCGCCTCGGCGTAGTCGGGCACATGGCGGAACGGGTCCACGAACATCGTGCAGCCGGAGCGCACGCCCTCCAGCACGCCGAGCATCGCCATCACCTGGCGTTCCTCGGGGTGCATGGAATAGGAGATGGGCGACATGTAGCCGTAGACGGCGTTCCCGTCCCAGTCCTCCACCGTCGCGCGGAGGATGGTGAGGATCGTGTGCGTGTGGCTGTTGATGAAGCCCGGGAGGATGGCGCGGCCGCGCAGCCGCAGGCGGGGCAGGTCGGGATGCGCGGCTTCCAGCGACGCCGCGTCGCCCACCGCGGCGATGCGATCCCCGCGCACCGCCACCGCCGCGCGGTCGAGGATCCGGCGCTGCTCGTCCTGAGTCACCACGACCGTGTCGGTCAGCAGCGCGTCCATGGAGGGGGCTCGTCTTGCCGTTGCGACGCACGATCAAACCCGCCTAGCATCGTCCCGGCAACCCGTTGGGGAGATCTTCGATGAAGCGCAGGGGTCTGCTCGCCGCCGCAGCCGCCGTCCCGTTCCTGCCGCGCGGGGCCGCGGCGCAGGCGCAGGGGCGGACGCTCTCGATCGCGGTCGGCGGCGCCTTCTCCTCGATCGACCCGCATTTCCACGCGCTGACGCCGAACGGCGCCGTCAACCAGCACATCTTCGACCGGCTGGTGCATTCCGACGAGAACTTCCGCATGGTGCCCGGGCTCGCCCACTCCTACGAGGCGATCTCGCCCACCACCTGGGAGTTCCGCCTGCGCCGCGACGTGACGTGGCACGACGGCTCGCCCTTCACCGCCGCCGACGTGGCCTTCACCTTCGAGCGCGTGCCGACGGTGCGCAACAGCCCGTCCAACTTCACGATCTACACGCGGCCCGTGCAGCGGCTCGAGATCGTGGACAGCCATACCGTGCGCATGCACACCGAGGCGCCGAACCCGCTGGTGCCGAACCTCATGCAGGGGCTGGCCATCATCAGCCGGCGCCACGCCGCGAGCGGCGACACGGCCGACTTCAACTCGGGCCGCGCCGCCGTCGGCACCGGGCCGTACCGCTTCGTCTCCTACGCGCCCGGCGACCGCGTGGTGATGGAGCGCAACCCCGCCTGGTGGGGCGAGCGCCAGCCTTGGGACCGCGTCATCTACCGCATGATCACCAACGACGCCGGCCGGATCGCCGCGCTGCTGGCAGGCGACGTGGACGTGACAGACGCGGTGTCCACGCGCGATGTCGAGCGCCTGCGCGCCTCCGGCCGCGTCTCGGTCGTCAGCGTGCCGGCGCTGCGGAACATCTACCTGTACCTGGATCACCAGCGCGACGACACGCCGGGTGTCACGGGCCCGAACGGCGAGCGGCTGCCCCGCAGCCCGCTGCGCGACAACCGGGTGCGGACGGCGCTTTCCATCGCGATCAACCGGGATGCCATCGTGCGGCAGGTGATGGGCGGCCATGCCTCGGCCTCGGGGCAGCTTCTCGCCGCCGGCGTGATGGGCCACGACCCGGAACTCCGCCCTGCGCCGTTCGACCCCGACCGCGCCCGCCGCCTGCTGGCCGAGGCAGGCTATCCGAACGGCTTCCGCGTCGTGCTGGCCGGCCCGAACGACCGCTACGTGAACGACGCGCAGATCGTGCAGGCGATCAGCCAGATGTGGACGCGCATCGGCGTGCGCGCCGAGCCCGAGATCATGCCCTCCAACGTGTTCTTCACCCGCTCGGCGCGGAACGAGTTCTCGATCGGGCTGCTCGGCTGGGGCACCGGCACCGGCGAGCCGGACAGCCCGCTGACCGCGCTGATCGCAACACCCGACCCGACGCGCGGCCGCGGCACCGCCAACCGCTCGCTCTACTCCAACCCGGAGTTCGACGCGGTGCTGGACCGCGCGCTGTCCACGCTCGATGTCGCGGAGCGAGAGGCGCTGTACCGGCAGGCGACGCGCATCGCGATGGCGGACCACGCCATCATCCCGCTGCACCACCAGGTGAACATGTGGGCGTCGCGGTCGGCCGTGCGCGTCACGCCGCGCAACGACGAGCGGACGATGGCGATGGAGATGCGCCCGGCGGTGCTCTGACGCGGGCGGCTTCGCCTCAGCGCCGCGGGAGTTCCCGCTCCACCATCCGCGCGAAGAACGCCGCGCCGATCGGCAGGAGCGAATCGTTGAAGTCGTACCGCGGGTGGTGCACCGGCACGCCGCCGCGCCCGTCCGGCGCGCGCTGGCCGAGCAGCAGGAAGGCGCCCGGCCGCTCGTTCAGCATGAAGGAGAAGTCCTCGCCGCCCATGGAGGGCGGATGGTCCCGCCGCACGCATTTCTCGCCCAGGATCTCGGCCAGCACCGCCGCGGCGCGTTCGGTCTGCTCGGCGTGGTTGACGGTCGGCGGATAGCCGCGGGTGTAGGTCACCTCGGCCACGGCGTCGTGCGCCTCGGCCGTCTGGGTCGCGATCCGGGCGATCGCGGCCTCGACGAAGTCCTGCACCTCGGCGCGCATGGTGCGGGCGGTGCCCTTCAGCTCCGCCTCGTCCGGGATCACGTTCATCGCGCTGCCGGCGTGGAACATGGTGACGGAGACGACGGCGCTGCCGATCGGGTCCACCCGGCGCGAGACGATGCTCTGCAGCCCCGTCACGATATGCGCGCCGATCAGCACCGGATCCACCGCCAGATGCGGCAGCGCCGCGTGGCCCCCCTTCGCCCGCACCTTGATCTGGAAGCGGTCGGAGGCCGCGAGCACCGGGCCGGTGATCGCCGCCGCCTCGCCGAGCGGGATCGTCGGGTCGTTGTGCACGGCATAGACGGAATCGCAGGGAAAGCGCTGGAACAGGCCCTCCTTCACCATCTCCCGCCCGCCGCCCAGGCCCTCTTCCGCCGGCTGGAAGATGAAGATCACGGTGCCGGAGAAGTTGCGCGTCTCGGCCAGGTATTTCGCTGCGCCGAGCAGCATGGCGGTGTGCCCGTCGTGTCCGCAGGCGTGCATCGCCCCGGGGTGGCGGCTGCGGTGGGGCAGATCGTTCGCCTCCTGCATCGGCAGCGCGTCCATGTCGGCGCGCAGCCCGATGGACGGTCCCTCGCCCTGGCCGCGCAGCACGCCGACGACGCCGGTGCCCGCGATGCCGCGATGCACCTCGATGCCCCAGGAGGAAAGCCGCTCCGCCACCAGCTCCGAGGTGCGGCGTTCCTGGAAGCCGAGTTCCGGATGCGCGTGCAGGTCGTGCCGCCAGGCCTGCATCTCCTCGGAGAGGGCGGCGATCCGGTTCGGGATGGGCATGGCGGGGCCTCGGCGGTGCTTGTCCCGTGCACCATAGCGCGCCAGCGCCCCCTTGCGGAGGGTGCCCGCGCCGGTTGAATCGCGGCTTCTTGCCTCCCGGAGGAAGGGAACCGCGTGCCACGCTGGCGGCTCGCCCTGCTGGCCCTGCTGTCCGCCGCGGTTCCTGCCGCGGCGCAGGAGGTGCCCGCGACCGGCGGGGCGTTCGGCGGCGCCGGGCTGATCGAGATGCCGAACGCCCGCGCCCGCCCCGGCGGCACGCTGGAATTCGGCACCAGCCTGCGGCGGGACCGCCGCTTCTGGCACCTGCATTTCCAGGCCCTGCCGTTCCTCGATGCCACCTTCCGCGTCGCCGAACGGCTGGACGGTTTCAGCGGCACGCGCTTCACCACCGACCGCGCCTTCGACATCCGCCTGCGTCTGGTCGAGGAGAGCGACCGGACGCCCGCCATCGCCGTCGGGCTGCGCGACTTCATCGGCACCGGCATCTATGGCGGCGAGTATCTCGTCGCCTCCCGCCGCTTCGGCGATCTCGACGTCACGCTCGGCCTGGGGTGGGGACGCCTTGGCACGGGCCGCGACATCGCGAACCCGCTGATCCGCCTGTCCGACCGCTTCGCCACGCGCCCGCGCAATGTCGGGCAGGGCGGGCTGCTCTCGCCCGGTTTCTTCCGCGGGCCGAACGCCGCGATCTTCGGCGGTGTGGAGTGGACCCTGCCGCCGGTGCCGACCCCCTGGGGCGAGGTCGAGGGCTTCCGCGCCAAGCTCGAATGGTCGGGCGATGCGCTGCGCGACGAGCGCTTCGGGTATCCCGTGGTGCCCTTTCCCGAACGCGGGCGAGCGCGCTCGCGCGTCAACGCCGGGCTGCAATGGTCGAACGGCTGGCTGGATGCCGGGGCCTATCTCGTCCACGGCAGCGATGCGCTGCTGCGCGTGACCTTGCGCGCCGAGGCGGACAGGCCGCCCGATGCCGCCCGGCCGCCTCCGCCGCTGCGCCCGGCGGCGCCAGCCGTGCTCGACGAGGCCGAACGCACGCGGCTCGTCTTCGCGGCGCTGCGGGAGGCCGGGTTCCAGCCGGTCGCCTTCGGGCTCTCGGGGATCGAGGCGCGCATCGCCGTCGCCGGGGGGCCGGCCCGCACCCTGGCGCAGGCGGCGGGGCGTGCGCTGCGCGCGGTGAACCATCTGCTGCCGCCCGAGGCGCAGGCGCTCGTCGTGTCCTGGTGGCAGGGCGGGCTCGAGATCGGCCGCATCCTGCTGCCGCGCGGCCAGCTCGCCGCCACGCTCTCCGGCATGGCGAGAGCGGAGGAGGCCTGGCTTGCCTCCCATCTGCTCGATGCCGACGGGGCGCTGTGGCTGGATGCGGCGCGCGCGCCGCTGCCCCGCATCGTCACCGGAATCGCGCAGCGGCTGGCTGTGCTGCTCGGCGACCCGACGCGGACGCTGCGCTGGCAGCTCGGGGTGGGCGCGGGGGCACGGGTGGACCTTGGTGCGGGCTTCGCGGTGGCGGGCAGCGTCGCGCAGACGGTCGCGGGCAACCTCGCCGGCGGGCTGCCGTCGGATTCCGTGCTGCCTCGCGTGCGCTCCGACTGGGCGGCCTACGCGCGCGACGGGCGGAACGCGGCGATTCCCGCCCTCTATGCCGAATGGACCGGCACCCTCGCCCCCGACTGGTATGCGCGCGCCACGGCCGGGCTGCTCGAGCCGATGTTCGGCGGCATCGCCGCGGAACTTCTGTGGCGGCCGCGCGATTCGGCCATTGCGATCGGCGCCGAGATCGCCGCCGTGCGCCAGCGCGACACGCCGCAGCGCTTCGGCTTCCGCGACTACGGCGTGGTGACGGGGCACCTCTCGCTCTACGCCGACCTGCCGTGGTGGAACCTGTATGGCGTGGTGCGCGCGGGGCGCTATCTCGCGGGCGACTGGGGTGCCACCTTCGAACTCGGGCGCCGCTTCTCCTCGGGCATCGAGGTCGGCGCCTTCGCCACTTTCACGAATGTGCCGTTCGCGCGCTTCGGCGAGGGCAGCTTCGACAAGGGGATCTACATCCGCATCCCGCTCGAGCTGTTCGGGGCCGATCCGTCGCAGCGCGGGGGGCTGCTGATACGCCCGGTGCAGCGAGACGGCGGCCAGCGGCTCGCGGTCGACAACCCGCTGTGGGAGACGACGCGCGAGGGGCGTGCGGCGGCGCTGCGGGAGGGGTTCCGCGGCTTCGGGCGCTGAGGGGACGCGCCGCCGCCGGGGGGCCGCGGCGCGTGCCGCTCAGGAGCGGCGGAGCAGGCTGCGGCGGAAGAGCAGCAGCCAGGGCTCGTCCATCGGTGCCTCGTGGGCGACGGCGACCGCGCGCTGCAGCCCGTCGGTCACCGAGACGTGGCGGATCACGGCGCGCGCGCGGTCCACGTCCACCGTCAAAGCGTAGAGATGGGGATGCCGCGCGGCCCAGGCGGCGATCGCCGGGTCGGCCTGGGCGGCGCTCTCCAGCCACTGGCCGGCCCAGCTGGCCAGATGAAGGAAGACCGGGCCCTGGTAATCGCGTTCCGCGAGAACGCCGAGCACGGCGCGGACGAGCGCCGCGTTCTCGGCCGGCGGCGTCTGGCCGCCGAACAGCAGCGCGATGCCGCCCATGCGAGTCATCTCGCGCGCGGCGGCGGCCGCCTCCTCCGGGGTGCCGACGGCGGCAAGGCCGAACTCCGCCCCGCGCCGCGTCTCCAGGATCTGCGAGGCGGCGGCGCCGGACAGCGCGGCGCAGATCGAACTTGTGTTGGCGAAGACGCCGATCGAGGGCAGGCGCAGCACCTCGACCAGCGTCTGGCCGATCGCCTGGCCGGTGTAGGAGCGGAGGGCGAGATGCTCGCCGAGGGATAGCGGCGTCAGGCCCTGGGCCGCTGCGGGCCCTGCGGAAAGGCCGAGGCCGAGGGCCATGGCGGGGAGGAGTCGTCGGGACATGGTGCCTCCTGTCGTGTCGCTTCGGGCGGGCGGCAGGTTCGGGCGCCGTCCGGCGCCCTGCGTATAGCGGCCTTTATCTTCGAAGCAGCGAAGAAAAGGGTCGGAGGCGGGCAGGCATGGCGGATCCGGCCCGCGATGCTTATTTCTGTGGCGTATGCTCGTCGCCGAAGCCCGCCCAGGCCGGTTCCTGCCCCCGAAGCGCCCCGCCCTGCCGAACACCCGGCGCTTCCGCGTGGTGTCGCCCTTCGAGCCCTCGGGCGACCAGCCGCAGGCGATCGCCGGCCTCATCGCCGGGCTCGAGGCGGGCGAGCGCGACCAGGTGCTGCTCGGCGTCACCGGCTCGGGCAAGACCTTCACCATGGCCAAGGTGATCGAGGCCGTGCAGCGCCCGACGCTGATCCTCGCGCCGAACAAGACGCTCGCCGCGCAGCTCTACGGCGAGATGAAGTCCTTCTTCCCCGACAACGCGGTGGAGTACTTCGTCTCCTACTACGACTACTACCAGCCGGAGGCCTACGTCCCGCGCACCGACACCTACATAGAGAAGGACGCGCAGATCAACGAGCAGATCGACCGCATGCGCCACGCCGCGACGCAGGCGCT
>JANWXJ010000203.1 GCA_025055335.1 Acetobacteraceae bacterium | reverse complement strand
CAGGCGCTGATCGCGCAGGCGGGCGGGCCCGCGCCGCAGAACATCCGCGCCCAGGTGGACGCCGAGAGCGCGCGGCTCGCCACCACCTCGCCCACGCTGACCGACCGCATCCTCTTCCGCGGTGGCGAGACCCAGCCCGGCATCGCCGTGGACCCGCAGCGCGAGGCGCAGCGCCTGCGCGAGAACGCCGCCCTCGGCCGCCCGATCGAGGACGGCACCACCCCGATCGTGCAGCCGCAGCGCCGAGGGCCCTTCGGCGGCCTGTTCGACTGGCTGTTCTGAGACGCCGCTTCCAAACCGCGCGGCGCGCGCCCATCTTCCCGCCATGCCGCCGCTGACCCGCCGTCAGACCCTCGCCGCCGCCGCCGCCCTGCCGGCGGTGTCCCTGCTGCCGGCCGCCCCGGCCGGGGCGCAAGCCGCCTTCTCCCCCCCGCCGGGAGCGCGCCCGCTGTTCGGCGCCGAGACCTGGCGTCTGCCGAACGGCCTGACCGTCGTGCATGTGGAGCAGCGGCGCTCGCCTGTCGTCTCGCAGTTCCTGTTCGTGCCGGCGGGCGGCGCCGAGGATCCGCCGGGGAAGTCCGGCACCGCGCATTTCCTCGAACACATGATGTTCAAGGGCAGCCCGCGCGTCGCCTCCGGCGAGTTCTCCCGCCGGGTGGCGCGCGAGGGCGGGCGGGACAACGCCTTCACCTCGCGCGACGTCACCGCCTACCACCAGACGGTCGCGGCGCAGCACCTGCCGATGATCGCGATGATGGAGGCCGACCGCTTCGCCTCCCCGCTCATCCCGGCCGCAGAGGTGGAGAGCGAGCGGAACGTGATCCTCGAGGAGCGCCGGCAGATGGTGGACAGCAACCCCCGCGCCCGCTTCCGCGAGGCGTTCGACGCCGCGGTGTTCGGCCCGCAGCACTGGAAGGGCCGCAGCCTGATCGGGTGGGAGGAAGAGATCCGCGCCATCACGCGCGAGGATCTCGTCGCCTTCCACGAGCGCCATTACGGCACCGAGGGCGCGGTGCTGGTGGTCGCCGGCGCCGTCTCGCGGGCCGAGCTCGACGCCGTGCTGGCCGAGACCTATGCGCCGATCCCCCGCCGCGCCGTCCCTGCGCGCAGCCGCGGCCCGCTGCCGGAGGCGCTGCGCACCGACCGCTTCATCCGCCACGATCCGGCGCTGCGAGAGGCCTCCTTCAGCCGCGTCTGGGTCTCGCCGAGCCTCACCTGGGGGGAGACGCGCCACGCCATCCCGCTTTCCGTCGCCGCGCAGGTGCTGGGCGGCGGGCAGGGCTCGCGGCTGCATCGCGCGCTGGTGGAAAGCGGGCTGGCGGTCTCCGCCGGCGCCTCCGCCTGGACCGACACGGTGGGGGCCGGGCTGTTCGCCGTCTCGGTCGCCCCGCGGCCGCGCGTCGCGCTCAGGGAAGTCGAGCGCGTCGCCAACGACACGGTGGCGCGGCTGGTGCAGGAGGGCCTCGGCGAGGAGGAGACGGCGCGTGCGATCCGCCACCTCACGGCGGGCGCGCTGCTCTCGCTCGACAGCATCGGTGCCGCGCCGCGGCTGATCGGCTCGGCGCTGGCGATCGGGCTGCCGATCGAGCGGGTGGAGTTCTGGCCCGCCATGGTCCGCGCCGTGACGGCGGCCGAGGCCACCGCGGCGCTGCGCGCCACCCTCGGCGCCAACCCGCTCTCCGCCACCGGCTGGCACCTGCCCGAAGGCACGGAGGCCCCGGCATGAGCGGCTTCCGCCTGCCGATCCGGCAGGTCGTGAACGGCCCCTTCACCGCCTGGCTGGCGGAGGAACGCTCCGTTCCCGTGGTGTCGCTCTCCTGGGCGTGGAAGGGGGGCACCGGCCTCGACCCGGAGGGCGGGGAGGGAACCGCCTCGCTGCTCGCCGGGCTGCTGACAGAGGGTGCGGGCGACCTCGACGCCACCACCTTCTCCGATGCGCTGCGCGATTCGGCGATCCAGCTCTCCTTCTCCGCCGACCGCGACGGCTTCTCCGGCAGCTTCCGCTGTCTGACCGAGGCGCTGCCCGAGGCGGTGCGCCTCGCGGCGCTGGCGATGAGCGCGCCGCGCTTCGACGCCGACGCGGTGGAGCGCGTGCGCGCCCGCGCCGCCGCCGCCCAGCGCCGCAGCCTGGAAACCCCGCGCGGCCTCGCTGGCCGGGCGTTCTGGCAGGCGCTCTTCCCGGGCCACCCCTCGGCGCGGGAGGCCGGCGGCACGCCGGACAGCCTCGCCGCCATCACGGTGGAGGGCATCCGCGCCGCGCGCGCCGCGCAACTCCGCCGTGGCGGGCTGACCATCGCGGCCGCCGGCGACATCTCGCCCGACCAGCTCGCGCCGCTGCTGCGGGACCTGTTCGGCGCGCTGCCTGAGGGCGAGCCGCCTGCCCTGCCGCCGCTGCCGCCGCCGCAGCGCTTCGGCGTGCGCGTCATCTCCTTCGCCGGGCCGCAGTCGCACATGCTGTTCGGCCAGGCGGGCCTGCCGGTGCGCGACCCGGACTGGGAGGCGGCGCAGGTGATGCTGCGCGTGCTTGGCGGCGGGGGCTTCTCCTCGCGGCTGATGGAGGAGGTGCGGGTGCGCCGCGGCCTCACCTACGGCATCGGCGCCGGGTTGTCCGTCCTGATGGGCCAGGGGCTGATCACCGGCAGCGTCGCCACCGAGAACGCCCGCGCGGGCGAGACGCTCGCGGTGCTGCGCGCCGAATGGGCGCGCATGGCGGAGAGCGGCCCGACCGAGGGGGAAGCCGCGGACGCCCTGGCCTACTTCGCCGGCAGCCTGCCGCTGCAGCTCTCCGACACCCGCTCGATCGCCGGCACGCTGCTGTCCATGCAGCAGAACGGCCGCCCGATGGACTGGCTGGACCGGCGCGAGGAGCGGCTGCGGGCGATCACGCGGGAGCGGCTCGCCGCCGTCGCCCGCCGCCTGCTGGATGCCGAGGGCCTCTCGGCGGTGGTGGTCGGCCAGCCGGTCGGGCTGTAGCGCCGGGCGCGGTGGCCGCCCGCGCGGCGGATCGGCTACCCTGCCGCCATGACCGACTCGGAGGCCTGGGCCGAGGTCGCGCGGCAGGCCGCGCGCCCCGACGCCGCCGCGATCCGCGCGCGCTTCGCCGCCGATGCCGCACGCCCCGCGCGGTTCACCTGGCGCGCGGCGGGCCTCACGCTCGATCTCTCGCGCACCTCGCTCGATGAGGGCATCCTCGCCGCGCTGCTGGCGCTTGCCCGCGCCCGCGGGGTGGCAGCACGGCTCGCCGCCATGGCGCGCGGCGAGGCGGTGAACGCGACGGAACGCCGCGCCGCCCTGCACATCGCGCTGCGCGCCCCGCGCGAGGCCGGCTTCCGCGCAGGCGAGGAGGACGCCTCGGCCGAGGTCCACGCCACGCTGGAGGCCATGCGCCGCTTCGTCGCCGCGGTGCATGCGGGGGAGATCCGTTCGGCCTCGGGCGCGCGTTTCCGCGATGTGCTGAACATCGGCATCGGCGGCTCCGACCTCGGGCCCGCGATGGTCTGCCGCGCCCTGGCCCGCCCCGGCCAGCCGATGCGGGCGCATTTCCTCTCCAACCTGGACGGCCATGCCTGGGCGTCGCTGGCCCCGGCGCTCGACCCGGACACCACGCTGGTGCTGGTGGCGTCGAAAACCTTCACCACCGCCGAGACGATGGCCAACGCCCGGCTGGTGAAGGCATGGCTCGGGGATCGCGCAGGCGCGCAGATGGCGGCGATGTCCACCAACATCGCCGCCACCACCGCCTTCGGCATCCCGCCCGAGCGGGTGTTCGGCTTCCGCGACTGGGTGGGCGGGCGGTTCAGCCTGTGGTCGGCGATCGGGCTGTCCATCGCGCTCTCGGCCGGGTGGGAGGCCTTCGCCGCCCTGCTCGCCGGCGCGCGGGCGATGGACGAGCATGCGCTCTCGGCGCCCGAGGCCCGGAACCTGCCGCTGCTGCTGGCGCTGACCGAGATCTGGCACGTCAACGGCCTCGGTTACCCCGCCCGCGCCGTGCTGCCCTATGACGAGCGCCTGTCCCGCCTGCCTGCGCATCTGCAGCAGCTCGAGATGGAAAGCCTCGGCAAGCGGGTGACGGAGGACGGCGCGGCGGTGGCGCGCGCGACCGGCCCGGTGGTGTTCGGAGAGCCGGGCACCAACGCCCAGCATTCCTTCCTGCAGCTGCTGCACCAGGGCACGACGCCGATCCCGGCCGACATCATCCTGGTCGCCGCGCCCGACCATCCGCATGCCGGGAGCCACCGCGCGCTGCTCGCCAACGGCCTTGCCCAGGCGGCGGCGCTGATGCGCGGGCGGAGCGCCGCCGAAGTGCTGGCCGAGATGCTGGCCAAGGGGGCCGATCCGGCAGAGGCCCGGCGACTGGCCCCGCACCGCACCTGCCCGGGCGACCGGCCGAGCACGCTGATCCTGCTGCCGCGGCTCGATGCCTTCCATCTCGGCGCGCTGGTCGCGCTCTACGAGCACAAGGTCGCCTGCCTCGGGGCGCTGTGGGGTGTGGATCCCTTCGACCAGTGGGGCGTCGAGCTCGGCAAGCAGCTCGCGGCGGAGATCGCCCCCGCGCTCTCCGGCGGTTCGCCCGCGCCCGATGCGGCCACCGCCGCCAGCATCGCGGCGCTGCGCGAAGCATGGCCTGGGCTGTGACCGGCGCCCCCCCCGCCGCCGCGGCGATCCGCCTGCTTCCCCAGGCCACCGCCGACCGGATCGCCGCCGGCGAGGTGGTGGAGCGCCCCGCCGCGGCGGTGAAGGAGCTGGTCGAGAACGCGCTGGATGCCGGGGCGCGGCGCGTCTCGGTCTCGCTCGAGGGCGGCGGCATCGCCCGCATCGTGGTGGAGGACGACGGCGCGGGGATGGGCCCGGCCGACCTCTCGCTTGCCGTCGAGCGCCACGCCACCTCCAAGCTGCCGGACGAGGAGACTCTGTTCGCCATCGCCACCCTCGGCTTCCGGGGAGAGGCGCTGCCCTCGATCGGCGCCGTGTCGCGGCTCACCCTCACCTCCCGCGCGGCGGGCGGGGCGGCGCATGCCATCACCGTGGAGGCGGGGCGGAAGGGCGAGGTGCGGCCCGCCTCCGGCCCGCCCGGCACGCGCGTCGAGGTGGCCGACCTGTTCTTCGCCACCCCCGCGCGGCGCAAGTTCCTGAAATCCCCGGCCGCCGAGGCCGCCGCCTGCGTCGAGGCGGTGCGCCGGCTGGCGATGGCGTGGCCCGGCGTCGGCTTCGCCGTCACGGTGGACGGGCGCGAGGCGTTCAGCCTCCCGCCGCAGGAGCCCGAGGCTCGCGTCACGGCGCTTCTCGGGCCGGAGTTCGCCGCCGCGGCGGTGCCGCTGCAGGCGGCCTCGGGCGGGCTTCTGCTTTCGGGTCTGGTGGCGCTGCCGTCCTACAGCCTTGCCACCGCGCGCGGGCAGCATTTCGTGGTGAACCGGCGCCCGGTGCGCGATCCGCTGCTCGCCGCGGCGCTCCGGGTGGCCACGCGCGACGTGACGGCGCCGGGGCGGTATCCGGCGGCGGCGCTGTTCCTCGAGCTTCCGCCCGCGGAGGTGGACGTGAACGTCCACCCGATGAAGACGGAACTGCGCTTCCGCGAGGCGGAGCGGGTGCGCGGCTTCGTCATCGGCGCGCTGCGGCGGGCGTTCG
>JANWXJ010000165.1 GCA_025055335.1 Acetobacteraceae bacterium | reverse complement strand
GCGCCGGCACGCCTGCTCGACCGCGCGGCCCGGCGCCTCGCCCGCCGCTGGCCCGCCCTGGCCGGGCCGCGGATGGCGGCCCTCCGCCGCCGGCTGCCGGCCCCGATCCGCCCGGAACCCGCGCGCTGGCTGATCTACGATCCCGCCGCGGAGGCGCCGGCGGATGTGCCGCGCTTCGCCTTCGAGGCGGCGCGCGAGGCGGCGCGCGCCTCCGGGCGGCCCTCGGTGGCGGCACTCCTCGGCAGGCTCAGGCCCGATGCGGCCGATCCCGATGCCGCGCTCCTCGCCGAGGCGCTGCGGCGCGAGGCGTGGCGCGAAGGCCTGCAGGCCAGGCTGCGCGCGGAAGGCGGGGCGCGCATCGCCCTTGCCGAGACGCCCGAGGCCGATGCGCTGCTCTCCGCCGGCTGGTCGGGCCGCGAAGCCTGGGGGGTGTGGAGCGAGGCCGAGGCCGCCGTGCTCGATCTCCCGCTGCCCGAGGGGCGCTGGCGCCTTGGCCTGCGACTCTCCCCCTTCGCCGCCGCCGGCCCGCAGCGGCTCCGCCTCTGCCGCGGCGAGGAGACCCTGGCCGAGGCGCGGCTGACGGAGGAGCGGGAGATCGAGGCCGAGCTTGCCGCCGGCGCCGAGCCAGCGCGGCTCGAGTTGCGGCTGCCGGACGGGGCAAGCCCGGCCTCCCTCGGCCTCGGGGCCGATGCGCGCCGGCTCTCGGTCGGGCTCCTCGGGCTGTCGCTGCTGCGCCTCTGAAGCGCCCGCCCTCGCCCCGCGCGGCCGCTTCGGCTACAACCCGCCGCGGCATGACAGACGAGGCCACCGCCGATTTCGGCTTCCGCACCGTTCCCGCCGCCGAGAAGGCGGGGCTGGTGCGCCGGGTGTTCGACAGCGTCGCACCCCGCTACGACGTGATGAACGACCTGATGTCGCTCGGCATCCACCGCATCTGGAAGCGGATCTTCGTGCGCGCGATCGGGGCGGGGCCGCGGCAGGCGCTGCTCGACCTCGCCGCCGGCACGGGGGATGTCGGGCTGCTCGCGCGGGAATGGGGTGCCGGGGCCGTCGTGCTGTCCGACATCAACGCCGCCATGCTCTCGCGCGGGCGGGATAGGGCGCTGGAGCGGGGGCTTGTCGAGGGCGTCTCCTTCGTGGTGGCGGATGCCGAGCGCCTCCCCTTTCCCGACCGCGCCTTCGACCGCGTGTCCATGGCGTTCGGCCTGCGCAACTGCACCGACAAGGACGCGGTGCTGCGCGAGATGCGGCGCGTTCTCAAGCCCGGCGGGCGGGCGCTGGTGCTCGAGTTCTCCGCCTTCCGCATCGCGGCACTCGCCCCGCTCTACGACGCCTGGTCCTTCCGGGTGCTGCCGGCGCTCGGCGAGAGGGTGGCGAAGGACGGCGAGTCCTACCGCTATCTCGCCGAGAGCATACGCACCTTCCCCGACCAGCAGCGGCTCGAGGAGATGTTCCGCTCGGCCGGCTTCTCGCGCGTCTCGCACCGCAACCTCTCGGGCGGGATCGTCGCCATCCACTCGGGGTGGCGGATCTAGCGCCGATGCGCGGGGCGCGCATCCTGCTCGTCGTCTCCGGTTCGGTCGCCGCCTACAAGGCGCTCGAGCTCATACGCCTGCTCCGCGCCGAGGGGGCGGAGGTGCAGCCGCTGCTGACGGAGGCGGGGGCGCGCTTCGTCACCGAGGAGTCGCTCGCCGCCCTCTCCGGCAGGCGCGTGCTGCGCGACCTCTGGGCCGCCGAGGCGGAGATCGGCCACATACGCCTTGCGCGCTGGGCGGATGCGGTGGTGGTGGCGCCCGCCTCGGCCGACCGGCTGGCGCGGATGGCGCTCGGGCTCGTCGAGGATCTCGCCGGCTGCGTGCTGCTCGCCACGCGCGCGCCGATCCTCGTCGCCCCCGCCATGAACCCGGCGATGTGGGCGCATCCGGCGACGGCTGCGCATGTCGCCGCGCTTGCCGCGCGCGGCGTGGCCTTCGCCGGCCCGGAGGAGGGGCCGATGGCCGAGCCGGAATCGGGCCTCGGGCGGCTGATGGAGCCCCCGCGGCTGGTGGAGGCGATCCGCGCCCTGCTCGGCGGGCCGGGGCGGCTTGCGGGGCGGCATGTGCTCGTCACCTCCGGCCCGACGCAGGAGCCGATCGACCCCGTGCGCTACATCGCCAACCGCTCCTCGGGCCGGCAGGGGCACGCCATCGCCGCGGCGCTGGCGGAGATGGGCGCGCGCGTCACGCTCGTCTCGGGGCCGGTGGCCATCCCCGATCCGCGCGGCGTGACGGTGGTGCGGGTGGAGACGGCGCGGCAGATGCTTGCGGCCTGCCTTGCCGCGCTGCCGGCGGAGGCGGCGGTGTGCTGCGCCGCGGTGGCCGACTGGCGCCCGGCCGAGGAGGCCGCGCAGAAGCGCAAGAAGATCCCCGGCGAGGCGCCGCCGCCGCTTCCGCTCGCGCCGAACCCCGACATCCTCACCACCCTCGCCGCCCATCCCGACCGCCCGCGCCTTGTCGTCGGCTTCGCCGCCGAGACGGAGAACCTCCTCGCCCACGCCGCAGAGAAGCGGGCGCGCAAGGGCGCCGACTGGATGGTCGCGAACGACGTCTCGGCCGGCGTGATGGGCGGGGCCGAGAACGAGGTGCATCTGCTGACCGCCGCGGGTGTCGAGCACTGGCCGCGGATGGACAAGCGGGAGGTGGCGCGCCGCCTCGCCGGCCGCATCGCCGAGGCGCTGGCATGAGCGGGCCGGCGATGCTGGTGAAGCGCCTGCCGCACGGGGCGGATCTGCCGCTGCCCTCCTACGCCAGCGAGGGGGCGGCGGGGATGGATCTGCTCGCGGCGGTGGCAGAACCCCTCACCATCCCGCCCGGGGGCCGCGCGCTGGTGCCGACGGGGCTCGCCGTCGCGCTGCCGCCCGGCCACGAGCTGCAGGTGCGGGCGCGATCGGGGCTCGCGCTGCGCGAGGGGCTGATCGTCGCCAACGCTCCCGGCACGGTGGACGAGGACTATCGCGGCGAGATCGGCGTGATCCTGCTGAATGCCGGCGACCGGCCGGTCACCGTCACGCGCGGCATGCGCATCGCCCAGGCGGTGCTCGCCCCGGTCGTGCGCGGCGCGTGGCGGGAGGTGGACGCTCTGCCGGAGACGCGGCGCGGCGCGGGCGGCTTCGGTTCGACAGGCACGGCATGACGGCAGGCCGCAGCCCGGAGGATCTGGACTTCACCGAGGCGGAGCTCTCCCGCTACTCGCGCCACATCCTGCTGGCCGAGGTGGGCGCGGTGGGGCAGGCGAGGCTGCGCGCGGCGCGGGTGCTGATCGTCGGCGCGGGCGGGCTCGGCGCGCCGCTCGGGCTGTATCTGGCGGCGGCCGGCGTCGGCACCATCGGCGTGCTGGACCACGACCGGCTCGAGCTGTCCAACCTGCAGCGGCAGGTGGCCCACAGCACCGACCGCATCGGCCGGCCCAAGGTGGAAAGCCTTGCCGCCACGCTGCGCGCGCTGAACCCGGAGGTGCGGGTGGAGACGCATCAGCGCCGCCTCGATGCCGCCGCCGCGCTCGAGCTCTTCCCGCGCTACGACCTGATCTGCGACGGCACCGACAACTTCCCGACGCGCTTCCTGATCGGCGATGCCTGCCATCTGCTCGGGCGGCCGCTGGTGTCGGCGGCGGTGCTGCGCTTCGAGGGGCAGCTTTCGCTCTTCGCCTCGCATCTCGGGCCGCCGCATCCCTGCCACCGCTGCCTGCACCCGGAGCCGCCGCCGCCCGGGCTCGTGCCCTCCTGCTCCGAGGCCGGGGTGCTCGGGGCCGTCACCGGGGTGATGGGCACGCTGCAGGCGACAGAGGCCCTCAAGTGGATCCTCGGCATCGGCGAGAGCCTCTCGGGGCGGCTGATCCTGTGGGATGCGCTCGATTCCCGCTTCCGCACCGTGCGGCTGAAGCGCGACCCGGCCTGCGCCCTCTGCGGCGAGGGGGCGACCATCCGCGACCTCTCGGCGCACCGGTGAGCGCGGCCGAGGCCCGACCGCTCGGCGTCCTGCTCCGCTCCGGCGGGCACGAGGCGGCGCATTACGCGCTGGTGCTGGCGACGGGGGCGGCGGCGATCGGGCGGCCGGCGGTGCTGTTCGCCACCAATGCCGGGCTTGCCCTGCTGCTGCGCAGGCAGCCCCTGCTCGCCGAGGAGCGGGAGGCCCTGCTCGCCCGCCGCGGGGTGGCCGGGATCGCCGCGCTGCTTGCCGCCGCGCGCGAGTTGTCGGTGCGGTTCCTCGCCTGCGAGGCGGGGCTGAAGGCCGAAGGCGTGGCGGCGGAGCTGCTCGCCGAGGGGGTGGAGGTGGCGGGGGTCGTCACCTTCCTTGCCGCCGTGGGGGCGGGGCAGATCGTCGCGCTCTGAGGCGGTGCCGCCGCGCCCCGGCCCGCTTGACCGGCGCGGCCCGATCCGCGACCCATGGCGCATGTTCGCGCTGCTCCGCGTCGCGCCGGTCTGCCTGCTGCTCGCCTGCCCGGCCCTGGCCCAGACGGGCAGCAGCCTGGGCGGCGCGGGATCGCTGCCGCCGCCGGTGCCGCGGCAGGGAGGCGAGGC
>JANWXJ010000014.1 GCA_025055335.1 Acetobacteraceae bacterium | reverse complement strand
GCTGCCCTTCACCGGGCCCGGCCCCGGTGCCGCGCCGGCGGCCCAGGCCGAAGAGGGAGCGGAACGCTGGTCGCCCGAACGCGTCGCCGCCGCGCTGGCCGAGGGCCGACCGGTGTTCGTGAACCTCACGGCCGCCTGGTGCATCACCTGCCAGGTGAACGACCGGGTGGCGCTGCGGACGCCGGCCGTGCGGGCGGCGATGGCGGCGACGAACACGCTCTATCTCGTCGGCGACTGGACGCGCGGCGATGCCGCGATCGGCGCCCTGATCCGCTCGGTGCAGCGGGAGGGCGTGCCGGTCTATCTGCTCTACCGGCCCGGGGCGCCGGCACCCGAGATCCTGCCGCAGATCCTGACGGAGGGGATCGTGCTGCGCGCGCTGCAGGCGGGGCGCGCGGCGCCGGTGGCGAGGGGCGGCGCGGCCGGGTAGCGCGCCGTGTCGGCCGCGCGGGCGCTTCGGCCCGTTCCGGAAGGGTGCGCGGAGCCGGCTTGGTGGCATCCGGCGCAAGGTGCTAGAGGGCGAATGGGCCGGGTTAGCTCAGCCGGTAGAGCACCTGATTTGTAATCAGGGGGTCGGGGGTTCGATCCCCTCACCCGGCACCGAACTCCGCATCGCGGGGGACGGTTCGCCTCGGAGGGTAGCCCCGCGACGTCGCCCGGCCTCCTGCGATCGGTCCGCTCTCGCCTCCCGCGCAAGGCGGGTGCCCGGGCTTCGGGATCGCCGTCCGGCCGGAATTTCGTCTCCGCGACGACAGCCGCTGCCCATCGGCCCTTCTCCCGCGCCGCATCGTGCGTCCCGCGCGAGATCCGCGGCGACCCGGACGCGCCGATCCGCGAACACCCCGGGCGTCGCTGCCGGGCGTTCGCGCTCCGGCGTCGGCGGCTCAGCGGCCGCGCAGATCCGCCGCGGAGGCGTGCGTGGCCTCGTCCCCGCGCCCGTGGCGCAGCGGGAAGGGGTCGTCCCGGCCGCCGACGCTCGCCAGCAGCGGCGAGAGATCCTCGAGATCCTGCGCGACGAGGTGCAGAACCTCGCCCTCCCGCTGCACCCGGCCGCGGCATGCGATCATCCCGGCCGACAGCACGATGCGGCGCCGCCGCTCGAACAGCGCCGGCCACAGCACGAGGTTGGCCACCCCTGTCTCGTCCTCGATCGTGATGAACATCACGCCCTTTGCAGAAGCCGGCTTCTGCCGCACCAGCACCATGCCCGCCACGCCGGCCAGCCGGCCGTCCCGCAGGGCGGCGAGATCGGCGCAGGTCACGAGTCCGCGCGCGGCGAGATCGGCGCGCAGGAAGCCGACCGGATGGCGGCGCAGGCTGAGCCCTGTGCTGCGGTAGTCCTCCGCCACCTCCTGCCCCTCCGGCATCCGCCGCAGCGCGACCGGCGGCTCCCCCGCCTCCGCCTGCGCCGTCGCGGCGAACAGCGGCAGCGGCGAATCCCCGAGCCCCCGCAACGCCCAGAGCGCCTCGCGCCGGTCCATGCCGAGGCTCCGGAACGCGTCGGCCTCCGCAAGCCGCTCCAGCGCGGCGCGGGACAGGCCCGTCCGCCGCCACATCTCCTCGACCGAAGCATAGGGCCGGACCGCCCCGGCCGGATCCCCGCGATGCGCGACGATGCGCGCGGCGTCGGCGGTGCCGAGGCCGGAGACCATCCGCAGCCCGAGCCGGACGGCGAACCGTCCGTCCCTTCCCTCCTCCAGGGTGCAGTCCCAGCCCGAGGCGTTGACGCAGACCGGCCGAACCTCCACGCCGTGCTCGCGGGCGTCGCGCACGATCTGGGCGGGCGCGTAGAAGCCCATGGGCTGGCTGTTCAAGAGCGCGGCGCAGAACACCTCGGGGTGATGGCACTTCATCCAGGCGGAGGCGTAGGCGATCAGCGCGAAGCTCGCCGCGTGGCTCTCCGGAAAGCCGTAGCTGCCGAAGCCCTCGAGCTGCCCGAAGGTCCGCTCGGCGAAGTCGCGCTCGTAGCCGCGCGCCACCATGCCCTGCACGAGCCTGTCGCGGAACGCCGAGACGCCGCCACGGAGCTTGAAGGTCGCCATGCTGCGCCGGAGCTGGTCGGCCTCGCCCGGCGTGAAGCCGGCGCAGCGGATCGCGACCTGCATCGCCTGCTCCTGGAAGAGCGGCACGCCGAGCGTCTTGCCGAGGACGTGTTCCAGCTCCGGCCTGGGGTAGCGGACGGGCTCCTTCCCCTCGCGGCGCCGCAGGTAGGGATGCACCATGTCGCCCTGGATCGGGCCGGGGCGGACGATGGCGATCTGGATCACCAGGTCGTAGAAGGTCCGGGGCTTGAGCCGCGGCAGCATGGCCATCTGCGCCCGGCTCTCGATCTGGAAGGTGCCGATCGTGTCGGCGCGCCGGATCATCGCATAGGTCGCGGGATCCTCGGGCGGGATGCCGGCGATGTCGAGGGCGAGGCCCTTGTGCCTCGCCAGAAGCTCGAAGGCGCGGCGCAGGCAGCCGAGCATGCCGAGGCCGAGCACGTCCACCTTCATGAAGCCGAGCGCCTCGGCATCCTCCTTGTCCCATTCGATCACCTGCCGCCCCGCCATGGCGGCGGGCTTCACGGGCACGAGCCCGTCCAGCCGGTCGCGCGTCAGCACGAAGCCGCCGGGATGCGTGCCGAGCTGGCGCGGGAAGCCGATCAGCTCCCGCGCGAGATCGAGCGTCAGCCGCAGGCGCCGGTCGGCCGGATCGAGGCGGAGTTCGGCGGCGTGCCCGGGGCCGATGCCCTCCTCCGACGCGCCCCAGACCTGCGCGGCGAGCGCCCCGGTGACGTCCTCCGGCAGGCCCATGACCTTGCCGACCTCGCGCAGCGCGCCGCGCGCGCGGAAGCGCATCACCGTGGCGCAGAGCGCCGCGCGGTCGCGGCCGTAGCGGCCGTAGATCCACTGGATGACCTCCTCGCGCCGCTCGGCCTCGAAGTCCACGTCGATGTCGGGCGGCTCGCGCCGTTCGGCCGAGACGAAGCGCTCGAACAGCAGGCCCGACCGGACCGGATCGATCGAGGTGATGCCGAGCACGTAGCAGACCGCGGAGTTGGCGGCCGAGCCCCGGCCCTGGCAGAGGATGCCCCTGCTGCGGGCGTAGCGGACGATCGCGTGGACGGTCAGGAAATAGGGCGCGTAGCCGAGCGTCTCGATCAGCCGCAGCTCGTGGCGGAGCTGCGCGGCGACCGCCTCGGGAACGCCCTCGGGGTAGCGGCCGGGGGCCGCCGCCCACACGAGCCTCTCGAGGGCCTGCTGCGGCGTGAGGGCCGGATCCTCGATCTCGTCGGGATACTGGTGGCGGAGCTCGGAGAGCGAGAAGCGGCAGCGCTCGGCGATCTCGGCCGAGCGGGCGAGGGCGCGGGGATGGCGCCGGAACAGCCGCGCCATCTCCGCCGGGCCGCGCAGGTGGCGGTCGGCGGAGCGCTCGCGCCGGAAGCCGGCGTCGTCGATCGTGCAGCCGTGGCGGATGCAGGTGAGGACGTCCTGCAGGATGCGGCGCTCGGGGCGGTGGTAGAGCACATCGCCGGTGGCGACGGTGGCGATGCCCGCGCGCGCGGCCATCGCCTCGAGCGTCTCGAGCCGGACCGCATCGCCCGGACGGCGCCGCAGCGTCAGGGCGAGGTGGGCGCGCTCTCCGAAGGCCGCGCGGAATGCGGGAAGACGCGCGGCCAGCGCCGCATCGGGCGAATCGGGCAGCAGGATCGCGACGAGCCCCTCGGCCGCGGCGAAGAGGTCAGCCCAGGCGAGATCGCAGCCGCGATGGCCCGCCCGGCCCTTGCCGAGGCTCAAGAGGCGGCACAGCCGGCCATAGGCGGCGCGGTCCGTCGGATAGACGAGGCAGGAGGGGCCGTCGGCGAGGTCGAGGCGGCATCCGACGACCAGCCGCACGCCCGTCTCCTCTGCCGCGCGGTGCGCCCGCACCATCCCGGCGAGGCTGTTGCGGTCGGTGACGCCGAGCGCGGGCAGGCCGAGGGCGGCGGCGGCGGCGAAGAGTTCCTCGGGGTGGCTCGCGCCGCGCAGGAACGAGAAGTTCGTCGTCACCTGCAGCTCGGCGTAGCCGCCGGTCATGGCCGATGGTGGCGGCTCGCGGAGGGGGGCGCCGCCTCCGGCCGGCGCATCAGCACATAGCCGGAGCGCTCGAGGTGCCGCACGAGCCGCTCGGCGGTGATGCGTGCCATCGCCTCGTCGGCGTGGTGGACCCGCCGGCGGCCGTCATAGCGCAGCGCGAAGGAGAGGCTCTCGGCGATCTCCTCCGCAGTCGCGGGGAGCAACGGGGCAGATTCGGGCATCGGGAATCCTCCGTCCGGGGTTCAGAACATGCCGTGCAGGAACCAGGAGAGGTCGCCGGTGGCGGGATCGCTGCCGTCGCCCCGGCGGTAGAGCCAGAAGCGCTGCCCGGCCTCGTCCTCCACCACCCAGTAGTCGCGCAGGGCGCGCCATTCGGCGTCGCGGCGCCACCACTCCCCGGCGATGCGCTCGGGGCCGTCGGCGCGGCGCACGCGGTGGCGGGTGCGCCGCCAGGTGAAGGCTGCCGGCGGGCTGTCCGGAAGGGCCGAGACCGCCTCCACCGGCTGCGGCGGCGTGAGCAGCCGGACCGGGCGCGGCAGGTGCGGCGGCCAGCACCGGCGCACCGGCCGCGCCAGGGGGGCGGTCCGCTCCGCCGAGCGCTCCGGCACGTCGCTCTCCACCGGCTCGATGCGGAACACCCGGCCCTCGCCGAAGCGGGCGACGAGCCGGTCCACCAGCGGCGCCAGATCCGGCCCCGGGGCAGCGGCATCCGGGAGGGGCACGCTGCCCTGCTCGGCAGCGAAGGGCTCGGCGAGGGTGACGATCAGCCGCATGGCCCCGATCCCGAAGCCAGGATCGACCGTATCCAGCCGCTCCCCGAGCAGCCGGGCGAGGTGCCCCGGCTCCCGGCTGGGCCGGGCGGTGCCGAGGCGGATGACCTGGGCGCGATTGTCCACCCGCTCGAACAGGAGTGCGAGGCGGCGGGCGCCGAGGCATCGCCGGGCCAGGGCGGCGCAGACTCCCGCCGCCAGCCGCTCGATGGCGGTGCGGAGCGCCGGCGCGGTCAGCAGCGGTTCGGGGAAGGCCAGGGCCTCCTGCACCGCCTCCGGCGGGACGACGGGCGTGATCGGCTCCGGCGCGTGCCCGAGCGCCTGGTCGAGCCGCCGCGTCAGCGTCGCCCCGAAGCGCCGTGCGAGAGGGGGGCGGGGAGCCGCGACGAGTTGCCCGATCCGCTCGAACCCCAGCCGGCGGAGCCCTTGCTCCATCTCGGCCGGCAGGCGCAGCGCGGCGACCGGCAGGGGCGCGAGGGCCTCGGCCTGCCCGCCCGGCGGCACGATCGTCGCGGGCGTCTCGCCATGGCGGGCCAGGGCGGCGGCCGCACCCGGCGTGTCGGCGAGCGCGGCGCGGGCCGCGATGCCGGCCCGGCGCAGACGCTCCAGCATGTCGGCCAGCAGCGCCGCCTCGCCGCCCTGGAGGTGGGCGCAGCCCGTGGCGTCGATCCAGATGCCGTCCGGCGGATCGGCCGCGGTCAGGGGCGAATAGCGCAGGCACCAGACGGCGAGATCCCGGAGGGCCCTGGCATCGCCCTCGGGGTCGGCGGGGACGATCCTGAGCCCCGGCACCATGCTCCGGGCCTGCGCCAGCGCCATGCCCGGGCGGAGGCCGAGGCGCAGCGCCGCGGGGTTGGCGGCGGCAACCGCCATCCGGCGGCCGTCATGCCCCTGCGTGACCAGCGGCGCCTCATCCGGCGGCGCGCCGTGGCCCTCCGGAGAGCGCCCGTCGCGGCTCCGGCGCAGCCGATCCGTCGGCCAGCTCGGCAACCAGAGCGAGACGACCCTGCGCATCGCATGCCTCCACGATCCACGCCCCCGGCCG
>JANWXJ010000255.1 GCA_025055335.1 Acetobacteraceae bacterium | reverse complement strand
GGCGAGAGCGGCGGCGGCGGGGGCGGCGGGGCGGGCGCCGCGAGCGCCGCCTGCACGCGCCGCAGCACCGTGGCGATCCGCGGGCCGGCACCCTCGATCCGCGCGCCATGGGCGGCGGCCTGCAGCACCAGCGTGGCGCCTGTGGTGTCGAGATGGATCAGGCCGGAGAGGTCGAGCGCCTCGGCGTCCTTCGCCGCCTCGGTCAGCGGGCGCCACAGGCGGGCGGCGGCCGCGGTGTCGAGCCGGCCGGAGAGGCGGAGGGTCTTGCCTTCCCGCTGGAAGGCGGCCGGGGAGGCGGCGTCCATCCCGATCAGGTGGCCGGGGCCGGGGCGCTTCGCAACCGCGGCGGCGGCAGCAGCGCGTGGATCAGCACCGCCGCCGCCTGCGCCACGTTCAGCGACTGCACGGGCCCGCGCCGGGCGAGCGTGACGCGCCGGGCGCAGGCGGCGATGGTGGCGCGATCGAGCCCCTCCTCCTCGTTGCCGAGCACGAGCGCGACCGGCCGCCCGGCGGGGATCGCCTCCGGCGGCTCGCCCCCCTCGGCGACCGCGGCGAGCGTCAGGTGCGTCCGCGCAAGCCCGCGCAGCACCCCTGGCCACTCCGGCGCGCGATAGAGATCGAGCAGATCGAGCCCGCCTTCGGCCACGCGATGCGCCGAATCGGTCGGCCCCGCGCCGCGCGGATCGGGGGAGAGGAGCAGCGCCTTGCAGCCGAAGAACGCCGCCGAGCGGGCGATGGCCCCGAGGTTGTGCGGGTTGCCGACGGCGTGCAGCACCGGCAGCACCGGGGCGGCCGAGAGGGCGGGCGGCGGCGGCCAGGGCAGGCTGGGCACGACGCGCGGGAGGGCGATGGCGCAGATCCCGCCATGATGCGGGGTGCCGGCGATTCGGGCGAGTTCTTCGGGCGGCACTTCCCGGTAGGGTTTCCGCGCCCTGGCGAGTGCGGCGCAGATCGGCCCGGCCTCGGCGCGCCGGGCCGCGGTGAAGAACAGGCGCAGGATGGTGGCGGGGCGGCGGGCGAAGAGTGCGGCCACGGCGGCCGCGCCGCAGATCCGCGCCGGTTCCGGGGGCTGGGGCATGGGGCGGAGGCTGCGCGGGGCGGCCGCTTGGCGCAAGGCGCCCGGCGGCGGGGCGAGGGGCCTCAGCCCAGGCTCCGGCCGCGCTTCACCGCATCCTCCCCGAACTTCGCGCGCAGCGCCTCGATCGCCCGGTGGCGGGCGGCGCGGCGGGGCGCCTCGGGGTCGGCGAGGTCGCCCCGGTCGGCCTGTTCGATGGGGGCGAGCGGCTGCGCGCCGAGGCCGATCAGCCGGAAGGCGGTGCCGTCCGCCTCGCGCGCAAGCAGCGGGCGGGCGGCGGCGAAGAGCGTCTCGGGCAGCGCCGTCGGGGCGGGCAGGCGGGTGGCGCGGGTGCGGAGGGCGAAGCGGGCGGTCTTCAGCTTCAGCACGATGCCGGCGGCGGCGAGCCGCTTCTCGGCCAGCCGGCGGGCCAGCTTCTCGGCCATGCGCCACAGCGCCCGCTCGAGGTCGGGCAGGGCCGAGAGGTCGGCCTCGAAGGTGGTTTCCGCGCTGACGGATCTCGTCTCTCGCTCCGGCGAGACGGGGCGGGAATCCTCGCCGCGGGCGCGGGCGGCGAGCGCCGGGCCCTCGGGCCCGAGCCGCTGCGCCGCCTCGGCCTCGGTGAGGGCGGCGATCTGCCCGAGGGTGGCGAAGCCCTGGGCCGCGAGCTTCCGCGCCAGCGCCGGCCCGATCCCGGGCAGCACGGCGGGGGGCTGGCCGGCGAGCCAGGCGCGCCCCTCCTCGGCCGAGAGCACGGCGAAGCCGCGCGGCTTGTCGCGCCCGGCGGCAAGCTTGGCGAGCAGCCGGTTGGGGGCGAGGCCGATCGAGACCGTCACCCCCACCTCGCGTTCGACATCGCGCGCGAAGCGGGCGAGCACGAGCGCGGGCGGGGCGCGGTGCAGCGCCTCGGTGCCCGAAAGGTCCAGCACCGCCTCGTCGATGGACAGCGGCTGCACGAGCGGCGTGAGCCGCTCCATCAGTGCGCGGATGGCGCGGGCGGCGGCGGCGTATTTCGCCATGTCGGGGCGGATCACCACGGCGTGCGGGCAGGCGGCGAGCGCCTTGAACATCGGCATGGCCGAGCGCACGCCGGACAGGCGCGCCACGTAGCAGGCGGCCGCCACCACGCCCCGCCTGCCGCCGCCGACGATCACCGGCTTCGCGCGGAGCTCCGGCCTGTCCCGCTTCTCGATCGAGGCGAAGAAGGCGTCCGCGTCCACATGCGCGACCGCAAGGCGGAAGAGTTCGGGGTGGGAGAGGACGCGGCGGGAACCGCAGGCGGGGCAGGGGGAGGGCAGGGCCTCCGCCGAGGCGAAACAGTCGCGGCAGAGGGCGGGCACGGGGCTACGCCGCCTCCGCGCCCGCGGGGCGGGGGGCTAGCTGGCCTCGTCCCACAGCCGGGCGGCGCCGAACACGCCGGAGGAATCGCCGTGCTTCGCCGGCACGACGGGGGTGGAGAACACGTCGCCGAACACCCAGGGGCGCATCAGCCCCGGCAGGTCGCGATAGAGGTGCCGCAGGTTCGACACGCCCCCGCCGAGGACGATGATGTCGGGGTCCAGGATGTTGACGATCATGGCGAGCGCCCGGGCCAGCCGGTCGGCGTGGTTCGCCAGCGCCCGGGCCGCAGCCCTGTCGCCCGCCGCCGCGGCGGCCTCGATGCCCTTGGCGCTGCGGTTGCCCTTGCCTTTCCAGCCGGCGGCGAGCGCCGTGCCGGAGATCCAGGTCTCGAGGCAGTCGGGCCGGCCGCACCAGCAGCGGTGGCCTTCGGCGCGTTCGGCCTCGGTCATCCAGGGCAGGGGGGTGTGGCCCCATTCGCCGGCGACGCGGTTCGGCCCGTCATGCGCGCGGCCGTCGAGCGCGATGCCGCCGCCGCAGCCGGTGCCGAGGATGGCGGCGAACACGACGCGGTGGCCGGCCGCGGCGCCGTCGGCCGCCTCCGAGAGGGCGAGGCAGTTGGCGTCGTTGGTGAAGCGGATCTGCCGCTTCAGCCGCGCCTGAAGATCTTCGGCGAAGCGGCTGCCGTTCAAACATTGCGTGTTGGAGTTGCGGACGAGCCCGGTGGCTGGCGACAGGCTGCCGGGCATCCCGACGCCAACCGTCCCGCGCGCGCCGAGCACGGCTTCGGCGCGTTCCACCAACCCGGCAACGGCCTCTACGATGTCTTTGTATTCGGCCGGTGTCGCCACGCGTTCCCGGTGGATCGGCGCGCCATCGGGGCCGAGCGCCACGATCTCCGCCTTGGTGCCGCCGAGATCCACCCCGAGCCTGATCCGGTCCGTCATGCCCGGCAGGGTGGCGGCGCAGGGCGCGCGGGGCAAGCGGCTTGCCGGGCGCGGTCCGCCGCCCCAGACTCCGGGGGCCATGTCCGACACGATCCTCGACGTCCAGGGGCTGACCTGCCCGCTGCCCGTCCTCAAGGCCAACAAGGCCCTGCGCGCGCTGCCGCCCGGCGCGCGGCTGACGGTGGTGGCGACCGACCCGGCCTCCGTCAAGGACTTCCAGGCCTATGTACAGGAGACGGGGCACGCCCTCGTCGCCTTCAGCGAGGACAAGGGTGTCTATCGCTTCACGCTGAGGAAGCGCGGGGAACCGGCTGCGTGAGCGTGCTGCTGCTCTCCCACCGCGCCTGCCTCGACCACGACGCGGGCGCCGACCACCCGGAATGCCCGGACCGGCTGCGGGCCGTGCTGCGCGCGCTCGAGCACCCGGATTTCCTGCCGCTGCAGCGCGACGAGGCGCCGCGCGCGACCATCGGGCACCTCGCGCGCGTGCATCCGCCGGAGTATGTGGACGCGATCCTCGGCATCCGCCCCGAGCCCGGGCATCGCTTCGCGCTGGACCCGGACACCTGGATGTCCCACGGCTCGGCCGAGGCCGCGCTGCGCGCCGCCGGCGCGGCGGTGCGGGCGGTGGACGAGGTGGCGACTGGCCGCATGAAGCGCGCCTTCTGCGCCACCCGTCCGCCCGGGCACCATGCCGAGCCCGGCCGCCCGATGGGCTTCTGCCTGTTCGCCAACGCCGCCGTGGCGGCGCGCCACGCCCAGGCGGCGCACGGCATCGCCCGCGTGGCGGTGCTCGATTTCGACGTCCATCACGGCAACGGCACCCAGGCGGTGTTCGAGCGCGATCCCTCTGTGCTGTTCCTCTCCTCCCACCAGATGCCCTGCTATCCGGGAACAGGCGCGGCCTCGGAGACGGGGGTTGGGAACATCGTCAACGCGCCGCTCCCCCCCGGGTCGGACGGCGCGGCCTTCCGCGCCGCCTGGGCCGAGCGGCTGCTGCCGGCGCTCGAGGCCTTCGGCCCGGGGATGATCATCGTCTCGGCCGGGTTCGACGCCCATGCCGCCGACCCGCTGGCGCAGTTGCGCGTGCGGGAGGCGGATTTCGCCTGGCTCACGGCCGAGATCTGCGCCGCCGCGGACAGGCTGTGCGGCGGGCGGGTCGTCTCGCTGCTCGAAGGCGGCTACGACCTCGAGGCGCTCGCCGCCTCGGCCGCCGCCCATGTGCGCGGCCTGATGGGGCTGTGATGCGACGGTTTCCCCCGCCCCACCCCTCTGTCTAGACTGCCTGACAACACGCACCGGGAGACGCCATGCCGCCCGCCAGACCGGCCCAGGACACGCCGGAGGACATCGCCGCCCTCTCCTTCGAGGACGCGCTCGCCGAACTGGAAGCCATCGTGAAGCGGCTGGAGGGCGGGCAGGGGAAGCTCGAGCAGGCGATCGCCGACTACGAGCGCGGCGCCGCGCTGCGCGCCCATTGCGAACGCAAGCTCGCCGAGGCCGAGGCGAAGCTGCAGGCCGTGGTGACGGCGGCGGGCGGCACGCCCGCGGGGCTGCGCGATGTCGAATAGCAACCTCGTGGCCGGCAGCCTCGCCGAAGCCATGGCCGAGGCGGCGGCCGAGATCGAGGAGGCCCTCGATGTGCTGCTGCCGCCCGTGGAGGGGCCGGAGGCGGTGTTGGCCGAGGCCATGCGCTGGGGGGCGATGGGGGGCGGCAAGCGGCTGCGCGGCTTCCTCGTGATGGAGGGCGCGCGGCAGTTCGGCGTGGCCCGCGATGCCGCACGGCGCGCGGCGGCGGCGGTCGAGATGCTGCACGCCTACAGCCTGATCCACGACGACCTGCCCTGCATGGACGACGACGCCCTCCGCCGCGGCAGGCCGACCGTGCACGTCAAGTTCGGCGAGGCGACGGCGGTGCTGGCCGGCGATGCGCTGCAGGCCCAGGCCTTCGCGGTGCTGGCGGCGGAGGAGACGCATTCGGATCCGGCCGTGCGCGCCGAACTCGCGCACCGGCTGGCCCTGGCCGCGGGGCCCAAGGGCATGTGCGGCGGCCAGATGCTCGACATCCTGGCCGAAGCGGCCTCCGAGCCGCTCGGCGAGCCGGAGATCGCCCGCCTGCAGCTGCTCAAGACCGGGCGGCTGATCGAGTTCGCCGCCGAGGCCGGCGCCATCCTCGGCAAGGCGCCCTGGCCGCTGCGCCACGCCCTCGCCGCCTACGGGCGGGAACTCGGCGCCGCCTTCCAGATCGCCGACGACCTGCTGGACGCGACCGCCACCCCCGAGGAGACCGGCAAGGCCACCGGCAAGGACGCGGGCGCCGGCAAGGCGACGCTCGTCGGGCTGTGGGGGGTGGAGCGCGCCCGCGCCCAGGCGGAACGGCTGGCCGCCCAGGCGCGGACGCATCTCGACAGCTTCGGGGAGCGCGCCGATCTCTTGCGCCAGCTTGCCGACTATACCGTATCGCGGAGGAAATGATGGCCGTCACGCCGGTAACCCCGCTGCTCGACCGGGTGCGGTTCCCCGCCGACCTGCGCAACTTCTCGACCGAGCAGCTGAAGCAGCTGGCCGAGGAGCTGCGCGCCGAGACGATCTCGGCGGTCTCCGTCACCGGCGGGCATCTCGGCGCCTCGCTCGGGGTGGTGGAGCTCACGGTCGCGATCCACGCCGTGTTCGACACCCCGAACGACCGGCTGATCTGGGATGTCGGCCACCAGGCCTATCCGCACAAGATCCTTACGGGACGGCGCGACCGCATCCGCACCCTGCGCCAGGGCGGGGGGCTTTCCGGCTTCACCAAGCGCAGCGAGAGCGAATACGACCCCTTCGGCGCGGCGCATTCCTCCACCTCGATCTCGGCCGGCCTCGGCATGGCGGTGGCGCGCGACCTGAAGGGCGAGACGCGCCACGTGATCGCCGTGATCGGCGACGGGGCGATGAGCGCCGGCATGGCCTACGAGGCGATGAACAACGCCGGGGCCATGAAGGCCCGGCTGATCGTGATCCTGAACGACAACGACATGTCCATCGCCCCCCCGACCGGGGCGATGAGCGCCTATCTCTCGAAGCTCATCTCCTCCCGCCCCTTCATCTCCTTCCGCGAGGGGATGGCCCGCCTCGCCCGCCGCTTCCCCGGGCCGATCGAGCGCATGGCGAGGCGCGCCGACGAATACACCCGCGGGCTGCTCACCGGCGGCACGCTGTTCGAGGAGCTCGGCTTCTACTACGTCGGGCCGATCGACGGGCACGAGCTCGACCATCTGCTGCCCGTGCTGCGCAACGTGCGCGACGCCGAGGACGTGCACCCGATCCTCGTCCATGTCGTCACGCAGAAGGGCAAGGGCTACGCGCCTGCCGAGGAATCGGCCGACAAGTACCACGGCGTGCAGAAGTTCAACGTGATCACCGGCGAACAGCAGAAGGGCCCGCCCGGCCCGCCCCCCTACACCAGGGTGTTCGCCAATGCCCTCATCGCCGAGGCGGAGGCGGATCCGCGCATCGTCGCCGTCACCGCCGCCATGCCCTCGGGCACCGGGCTCGACCTGTTCGGCAAGCGCTTCCCGAAGCGCTGCTTCGATGTCGGCATCGCCGAACAGCACGCCGTCACCTTCGCCGCCGGCATGGCGACCGAGGGGCTGAAGCCCTTCGTCGCGATCTACTCCACCTTCCTCCAGCGCGCCTACGACCAGGTGGTGCACGACGTCGTGCTGCAGAAGCTGCCGGTGCGGCTGGCGATGGACCGCGCCGGCCTCGTCGGCGCCGACGGCGCGACGCATGCCGGGGCGTATGACATCGCCTATCTCGGCTGCCTGCCCGACATCGTGCTGATGGCGGCCGGCGACGAGGCGGAGCTGATGCACATGGTGGCCACCGCCGCCGCCTATGACGAGGGGCCGATCGCCTTCCGCTACCCGCGCGGCGGGGGCGTGGGCGTGCCGCTTCCGGCCCGCGGCAGCCCGCTCGAGATCGGGCGCGGGCGCGTGGTGCGCGAGGGCAGCCGCATCGCCATCCTGAACTACGGCGCGCGGCTTGCGGAATGCCGCGCGGCGGCCGAGGATCTTGCGGCGCGGGGCCTCTCCACCACCATCGCCGACATGCGCTTCGCCAAGCCGCTCGATACCGCGCTGGTCGAGCGCCTCGCGCGCGAGCACGAGGTGGTGCTGACGATCGAGGAAGGCGCGCTCTGCGGCTTCGGCGCGCTGGTGCTGCAGCATCTGGCCGGGCGGGGCATGCTCGACCGCGGGCTCAGGATACGCACCCTCACGCTGCCTGATCGGCTGATCGACCACGACACCCCGCGCCGCCAGTACGACACGGCCGGGCTGAACGCGCCGCACATCGTCGCGGCGGCGCTGTCGGCGCTCGGGCGCGAGGTGGCGGCGGAACCGGCGCGGGCGTGAAGCGCCGCGCCGACGTCGCGCTGGTCGAGCGTGGGCTTGCCGAAAGCCGCGCCCGCGCGCAGGCGCTGATCATGGCCGGACTCGTGTTCTCGGGCGCATCGCGCATCGAGAAGCCGGGCGAGCCGGTGCCGGACAATGCGCCGCTGTCGGTTCGGGGCCAGGACCACCCTTGGGTATCGCGCGGGGGGATCAAGCTCGCGCACGGGCTCGACGCCTTCGGCTTCGATCCGGCGGGGCGCATCTGCCTCGACATCGGCGCCTCGACCGGGGGATTCACCGACGTGCTGCTCGGCCGCGGCGCGGCGAAGGTGTATGCGGTGGATGTCGGGCAGGGGCAGCTTGCCTGGAAACTCCGGACCGATCCGCGCGTGGTGGTGCTCGAGAAGACCAACGCCCGGCACCTGGACGCGGCCCTGGTCCCGGATCCGCTCGGCGCCTTGGTGTGCGATGCCTCCTTCATCGGGCTGCGCACCGTGCTGCCGGCGGGGCTTGCCCTTTGCGCCCCGGGGGCCTTCGCGGTGGCGCTGATCAAGCCGCAGTTCGAGGCGGGGCCGGGACGCGTGGGCAAGGGCGGCGTGGTGCGCGACCCTGCGGTGCACGCCGAGCTGTGCGGGACGATCCGCGCCTGGTGGGAGGCGCTGCCCGGCTGGCGCGTGGCCGGGGTGGTCGAGAGCCCGATCACCGGCCCCGAAGGCAACCGCGAGTTCCTGATCGGGGCCGAGCGGGCGTAACGGCGCGGTAACCGGGATCGCGCAGCTTGGCGGGAGCATCCAGCCTGCGGATCCGCCATGACCGAATCCTCCCGCCCGCGCCCGCCCGCCACGCCCCAAGCCATCTCCGGCGGCCCGCCGCCCCTATCCGCCGCGCGGCAGGCCGCCGCGCTCGCCGAGGAGGGCCGCGCCCTGCTCGCCCGGTTGGCCTCGCCGCTGGCGCTCCGGCGCGGGCGAGACGCCGGGCGGCTCGCCGCGGTGCTCGACGCGCTCGCCGGCTTGGCGCAGGCACAGCAGGAGCCGGGCGCGGCGCCACCGTCCGCGGAGCAGGGCGCCGCCGCCGACGGAACGCACGCCGACCCTGCCGCGTTCGAGCGGCTCGTCTCGCTCGCCGGCGAGCTGGCGGAAGGAGCGATCGCGAATGCCCGCATCATCGCCGGGCTGCGCGAGCAGGCGGAGCGCTCGGCCGCCACGGCGGCGGCGGCGCAGGAACTCGTCGCCTCGGTCGGCGGCATCGCCGAGGAGGCGGCCCGCGTCGCCCGGCAGGTCGAGGAGGTGCGCGGCCGCTCCGCCGGCGCCCGCCACGCCGCCGCCGAGGCCACGGCGGAGATGGCGGGGCTCTCCCGGCTGGTGACGGACGCGGCGGCCCGGGTGGAGTCGCTGGCCCGCACGCTCGAGCGCGTGAACGAGATGGCCGGGCTGATCGAGACGATCGCGAGCCAGACCAACCTCCTCGCGCTGAACGCGACGATCGAGGCCGCCCGCGCCGGGGAGGCCGGGAAGGGCTTCGCGGTCGTCGCCTCCGAGGTGAAGAGCCTGTCGCGCGAGACGGCGCGGGCGACGGACGAGATCCGCGACGTGATCGGGGAGATGCGCGCCGGCATGGCCGGCGTGCTGGCGGCGATGCGGCAGGCCGCCGGCTCCGCGGGCGGGGTGGATAGGCGGCTTGCCGGCGTCGCCGAGGAGGCGGCGGGTGTGGCGGCCAGCATCGAGACGGCGGCGGAGGGCGTCGGGGAGATCTCTCGCATCCTCGACCAGCAGCGCCAGGCCGCCGACGAGGTGGCCGGCAACATGGCGGCGATCGCCGCCCGCGCCCGCGAGGCGCGCGGCGCGGCCGAAGCCGCCATCGAGGCCGGGCGCCGGGCCGAGAAACTGGCCCTCGCCGAGGTCAACGCCGCCTTCGAGGCGCCGATCCCGCACAAGGTGCTGCGCATGGCGCGCCTTGACCACCTGCTGTGGAAGAAGCGGCTTGGCGATCTGCAGGCCGGGCTCGTGGCGCTCCGGCTGGAGGAGCTCGCCTCCGACGAGGCGTGCCGGCTCGGCCGGTGGTACTACGGCGCAGGCAGCCTCCCCTACCGGCGGCTGCCGGCCTTCGCGCCGCTCGCCGGCCCGCACAAGCGGGTCCATGTCCATGGCCGTTCGGCGGCCGAGGCGCACCAGCGCGGCGACTACGAGGCGATGCAGCGCGAGATGGCGGCGCTCGAGGACGCCTCGCGCGAGACCCTGGCCGGGCTGTCGGCGCTGCTCCGGGAGGCGGAGGAGGCCGGGATCAGAGGCTGACTCCGGCCGCCGATCAGAGCGTCGGCGCGATCGCCGCCTGCAGGTCCGGCTGCGTCGCCAGGCGGTGCCTCGGGTTGCGGAAGCGGAGTTCGCCCGCAGGCGCGGCATCGGGCGGGGCAAGCCCGAACAGCTCCATCCTGCTCGCGCAGGTGACGGCCACGACCGGCCTTGCCGCCGCCCCGGTCAGGAACCGGCGCACCGCCCCCTCGATCTCGAGGCTCTCGCGCAGGGCGCGCCATTCGCCGCGCTCTACCTCGTCGAGGAACAGGGCGAGGATCCCCGGCCTCTCGCCGGAGAGACGGACCGGAGCGACGGCGGCGGCGCGCCGCGCCAGCGCCTCGCTGATCGCATTCTCCCGCCCCGCGCGGGCGGCCATCACGAACACCCCGCCGCCGCCCGGGGCGGTGGTGACGGCAAGATGCGCCTCGGGGCCGAACTGGGCGCGAAGCTCGGCCGGCAGCGCCGCCCCGGCCTGGGCTGCGCCGAGCACGAGCGGGTCGAGCTTGAGGATCGCGTCCGCCGACTGGTCGGCGCGCTTCTCGGCGGCCAGCATGTCGAGGATGCGCCGCTGCAGGGCGGGCAGCCCCTCGGGCCCCGAAAGCCCCTCGGGCAGCGTGATCTTCAGCACATAGCGCCCGGGATGGGCGGCAAGCCAGGTCTGCAGCTCGGGGTTCACCCGGTCCACGAGGCGGCACCAGGCGCCGCGATGGAGGGCGCGGCCGTCCTCGGCCGAGACGGTCTCGCAGACGATCTCGGCCACGGTGTCGCCCGAGCGGATCGTCAGATCCCAGGGCGTGGCGTCGGTCAGGCCGGTGAAGGCCACCTCGTAGCCGCGGGCGCGCTGCAGGAGCGCGGTGCGCAGCAGGTGAAACAGCGGGATCAGCGTCTCGTCGCCCGACAGCGCCGCCTCGATCCGGGCGCGAAGCCGGGCGCGGGCCGGGGCGGGCAGGCTGGCCGCGAGGCGCACCGCCTCCTCGGCGAAGGCGAGCGCCCGGCGTTCGGCGAGGGTGGGCGCCTCGGGCGGCGCCTCGGCGGCGCGGGCCAGCATCAGCTCAAGCGCGTGCCGGGCCCTGGCGGCGCGGCCTTCCAGCGAACGCGCCGCCGCCCGCCCGACCAGTTCCGCGGCACGCTTGCGCCAGACGCGCTTGCCCGCAAGCGAGGCGAAGTTGGCGGCAGCCCCCGCCGAGGGGCGGGGATCCTGGAACGGCATGGCCCTATCCCGTGTTCTTGTTGTTGAGTGCCGGAGTAGGGCTTTCCGCGCCACCCGGTCAAGCGGCGGAATGCGACTCCTCAGTTGCGCGGCAGCCGGGCGATGGCCGGCGCGTCCGGGCATTGCGCGCGGTGGCGGAGCAGGTGGTCGGCCAGCACGAGGGCCATCATCGCCTCGCCGACCGGCACGGCGCGGATGCCGACACAGGGGTCGTGGCGGCCCTTCGTCACCACCTCGGTCTCCTGGCCGTGCCGGTCCACCGAGCGGCGGGGGGAGAGGATCGAGCTCGTCGGCTTCACCGCGAAGCGGGCGACGATCGGCTGCCCGGTGGAGATGCCGCCCAGGATCCCCCCCGCCCGGTTGGAGAGGAAGCGCACCCTGCCGTCCGGGTCCATGCGCATCTCGTCGGCGTTCTCCTCGCCCGAGAGGCCGGCCGCGGCGAAGCCCTCGCCGATCTCGACGCCCTTCACGGCGTTGATCCCCATGAAGGCGGCGGCGAGGTCGGCATCCAGTTTGCCGTAGATCGGCGCGCCGAGGCCGGGGGGGACGCCTTCGGCCACCACCTCGATGACGGCGCCAAGCGAAGAGCCGGCCTTGCGGGCGGCGGCAAGGCGCGCCTCCCACCGCGCGGCGGCGGCGGCGTCGGGGCAGAAGAAGGGGTTGCGGTCCGTCTCCGCCCAGTCCCACGCCTCGCGGCTGACCCAGTCGCCGCCCATCGCCACCAGCGCGCCGCGGATGATCACGCCGCTGCCCAGAACCTTGCGCGCGATGGCGCCGGCGGCCACCCGCATCGCCGTCTCGCGCGCCGAGGAGCGGCCGCCGCCGCGATGGTCCCGCACGCCGTATTTCAGGTGGTAGGTCAGGTCGGCGTGGCCGGGGCGGAAGCGCTCGGCGATCTCGGCGTAGTCCTTGCTGCGCTGGTCGGTGTTCTCGATCAAAAGGGCGATCGGGGTGCCGGTCGTCAGGCCCTCGAACACGCCGGAGAGGATGCGGACCAGGTCGGCCTCCTGGCGCTGGGTGGTGAACCTCGACTGGCCCGGGCGGCGGCGGTCGAGGAAGGGCTGGATGTCGGCTTCCGAGAGCGGGATGCCGGGCGGGCAGCCGTCCACCACGCAGCCGATGGCCGGGCCGTGCGATTCGCCCCAGGTGGTGACGCGGAACAGATGGCCGTGGGTGTTGTGGGACATGGCTCAGGCTTCCGCCGGAAGCAGCCGCCGCGCAAGCGCGTCGATCTCCGCCCGCCACAGCAGCCGATCGAGCCAGCGCGGCGGGATGCCCGACAGGCCGTAGAGAGCCCCGGCGATCTGCCCCGCCACGGCGGCGGTGGTGTCGGCGTCCTCGGCGAGGTTCGCGGCCGCCAGCACCGCCTCCTCGAAGCTCGTCGTGGTCGCCACCGCCCAGCGGGCGGCGTGCCAGGTGTGACGCACCCAGCCGGAGGCGCGCACCTCCTCCCGACGCGCGGCGATGTGGCCGACCGCCTCGCGTCCGCCGCCCTCGATCAGGCCGTGCAGCAGCCGCGCCATGGCGGCGGCGGTGTCGGCGGCCTCGTCGGTGTTGTGCGTGAGGCGGGCCTGGGCGGCTGAGAGGCGCGCGGCCTCCTCGGCGCCCGCGTCGGGCGCGAACAGCACCACCGGGGCAAGCCGCATGATCGCCCCGTTGCCGGCGCTGTCGGTCGGGGCGGGAAGGCGGCCGGTCCGCTCATAGGCGGCCAGAGCACTGTGCGTCTGGATGCCGATGTCGAAGTAGCGGCCGGTGTGGCTGTAGGCCCCCTCCCGCCACCAGCGGACCCAGCGGCGCATCACGTCGTCGGGATCGAGCCGCCCGCGCTCGGCGAGGCTGTCGGCGAGCGCCAGCGCCATCGAGGTGTCGTCGGTCCAGCCGCCCGGGGGCAGGCCGAAGGGGCCGCCGCCCACCATGTCCGTCAGCCGCGGCTGTCGGTCGCGCTCGGCGAACCCGAGCGTGGTGCCGACGGCCTCGCCCACCGCAAGCCCGAGGAACGCCCCGAGCGCGCGGTCCGTCCGGCCGTTCACCCCCGCTCCACCGTCAGGTCCGGCGCGTCCGGATGCTTCATGCCGACGATGTGGTAGCCGCAGTCCACGTGATGCACCTCGCCCGTCACGCCCGAGGACAGCGGCGAGAGCAGATAGAGCCCCGCACCCCCCACCTCCTCGAGCGTGACGTTGCGGCGCATCGGGCTGTTGTGCTGGTTCCACTTCAGGATGTAGCGGAAATCGCCGATGCCGCTCGCCGCCAGGGTCTTGATCGGGCCGGCGCTGATGGCGTTCACGCGGATCCCCCGCTCGCCGAGGTCGGCGGCCATGTAGCGCACGCTCGCCTCCAGCGCCGCCTTCGCCACCCCCATCACGTTGTAGTGCGGCGTCCACTTCTCGGCGCCGTAGTAGGTGAGGGTCAGCAGCGCGCCGCCCTCGCCCATCAGCGCCGCCGCCCGGCGCCCCACGGCGGCGAAGGAATAGCAGGAGATGTCGAGCGCCTGCAGGAACGCCTCGCGCGGGGTGTCGAGGTAGCGGCCGCGCAGATACTGCTTGTCGGCGAAGCCGATGGCATGCACCAGGAAGTCGAGCCGCCCCCAGCGTTCGGCCACCGCCTTGAAGGCGGCGTCCATCTCGGAATCGCTCGTCACGTCGCAGGGCAGCACGAGGTCGGACCCGACGCTCTCGGCCAGCGGCTTCACCCGCCGCCCGAGCGCATCCCCCTGGTAGGTGAAGGCAAGCTCCGCCCCCTGCGCCGCGCAGGCGCGGGCGATCGCCCAGGCGATCGAGCGGTCGTTCGCCACCCCCATGACCAGCCCGCGCCGCCCCTGCATCAGCGTACCTGTCGGGAGGGCGGGAAGCGGCTGCTCGTCGGGCATGGTCGTGGCTCGTCGGAAGGGGCGGGCGGCGGTTGCCGGAGCCCGGGGCGAATGGCACACCCGCCATGTCCCGGCAAGCCCGGGGCGCACCGGAGCCGCCGATGACCGATCCCTTCGCCCTGTTCTCCGACTGGTTCGCCGAGGCCGAGGCGGCGGAGCCGAACGACCCGAACGCCATGTGCCTCGCCACCGCGACACCCGATGGTGCCCCCTCCGCCCGCATGGTGCTGCTCAAGGGCCTCGACCCCGAGGGTGCGCCCGCTAGGGGCTTCGTGTTCTACACCAACCTCGAGAGCCGCAAGGGCCGGGAGATCGCGGCCAACCCCCGCGCCGCGCTGCTGTTCCACTGGAAGAGCCTCGGCCGGCAGGTGCGGATCGAGGGGCCGCTCGCCCCCGTCGCGCCCGAGGAGGCGGATGCCTACTACGCCTCCCGCCCGAGGCTCAGCCGCATCGGCGCCTGGGCCTCGCGGCAGTCGCAGCCGCTCGGCTCGCGGAGCGAGCTCGAGGCGGCGGTCGAGGCCTTCGACTCCCGCTTCCCCGGCGAGGACATCCCGCGCCCTTCCCACTGGTCCGGCTTCCGCCTGACGCCCGAGCGCATCGAGTTCTGGCGCGAGAGGCCCTTCCGCCTGCACGAGCGGCTGCTGTTCACCCGCGAGGGCGAGGGCTGGCGGAGCGGCCTTCTCTACCCGTGACGATCCCGCCCGCCCAGGCCGCGGTTGCCGCCCTCTGCGCCGAGGCCACGGGGGCGGCGCGGCCGGTCGAGACGCACATCTCGGCGGTGTTCGTCGGGCCCGGGCGGGTGCTGAAGCTGCGCAAGGCGGTGCGCCTGCCCTTCCTCGACCAGACCGACCCCGCGCGCCGCGCCGCGCTCGCAGAGCGCGAGATCGCGCTCAACGCCCCGCATGCGCCCGGGCTCTACCGCGGGCTCCGGCGCGTCACGCGGGGGGCGGACGGGGCGCTTTCGCTCGACGGCGCGGGCGAGGCAGTGGAGACGCTGGTCGAGATGGCGCCGATCCCGCCCGGGGATTTCCTCGACTCGGTGGCGGCGCGCGGGGGGCTCTCTCCCGCACTCCTCGATTCGCTCGCCGATGCGGTGGCAGCACTGCACGCCGCCGCCCCGCGCGTGGCGCTGCCCGATGCGCCGGCCGCCTTCCGCCGGGTGCTGGACGGCAACCTTGCCAGCGCGCTCGCCGCCGGGCTGCCGGCTGAGGCGGCGCGGGCGTGGCACGCCGCCGCCTGCGCGCGGCTCGAGGCCATCGCCCCGGCGCTTTCGGCCCGCGCCGCGGCGGGGTTCCTCCGCCGCTGCCACGGGGATCTGCATCTCGGCAACCTCGCGCTCTGGCAGGGGCGGCCCGTGCCGTTCGACGCGCTCGAGTTCGACGAGGCGCTCGCCACCACCGACACCGGCTACGACCTTGCGTTCCTGCTGATGGACCTCGAGCTGCGCGCCGGCCGCGCGGCGGCGAACCGGGTGTTCGCCCGCTACGTGGCGCGTACCGGCGATGCCGGCCTCTGCGCGGGGCTGGCGCTGTGGCTCTCCACCCGCGCGATGGTGCGGGCGCATGCCTTGGCCGCGGCGGGGCGGGATGCGGCGCGCTACCTCGCCTTCGCGCAGGATGCGCTGCGGCCGGTGCCGCCCCGCCTCGTCGCCGTCGGCGGCGTGACGGGCACGGGCAAGACGCGGCTCGCCCGCGCGCTCGCGCCGCTGCTCGGCGCCGCGCCCGGGGCGCTGCATCTGCGCAGCGACGAGATCCGCAAGCGCCAGCACGGCGTCCCCCCCGAGACGCGGCTGCCGCCCTCGGCCTACACGCGCGAGGCGAGCGCGCGCGTGCATGACGAACTTTTCATGATGGCCCGCATCGCGCTTGCGGGCGGCCAGTCGGTGATCGCCGATGCGATGTTCCTCGATCCGGCGATGCGCGCGGGCATCGAGGCGGCGGCGGGTGCCGCGCGCTTCGACGGTCTGTGGCTCTCGGCCCCGGCCGAGGTGCTGGAAGCCAGGGTTTCCGCCCGCTCCGGCGATGCCTCGGACGCCGATGTGACGGTTCTGCGGCAGGCGCTGCGTGCCGATCCCGGGGCGCTGTCTTGGCAGGTGCTCGACGCCACGTCGGATCCGCTGCCCGCGGCGCGCGCCGCGCTCGGCCTGCTCCCCTTGGACGAACCCGGCTGACCCTGTGCTAGAGTTGGCACGACCGAGGCGCGGAGAGGGGGGACCATCCGCATGGCATTCCGCAGGATCCTGCTGCCGCTCACCGGCACGGCGGCCGGCGAGGCGGCGCTGCACACGGCGCTGATGGTGGCGAAGATCTGGAACGCGCATGTGCATTGCCTGCATGTGCGGGTGGATGCGCGGGACGTCGCGCCGCTTGCCGGCGAAGGCCTGTCGGGCGCGATGATCGAGGAGATGATGGCCGCGACCGAGCGCGAGGCCGGGGAGCGCGCCGCCCGCGTGCGCGCCCTCTTCGACCGCTTCGTCCAAGGCAAGGACGTGACGATCGCCGAGAGCGCCGAGGCGGCGCGCAAGGCGCCGGGAGCCACGCTCTCCTTCGAATCCGTCGCGGGCCGGGAGGAGGATCTGGTCGCGCAGCAGTCCCGCCTCTATGACCTTGCCGTCGTCGCGCATCCCGAGGCGGGGGAGGACGTCTCCTCCTCGGATGCGCTGCATGCCGTGCTGTTCGATTCCGGCCGGCCCGTGCTGATGGCCCCGCGCGAGCCGCCCGCCAGCATCGGCACCCGCGTCTGCGTCGCCTGGAACGGCAGCGCCGAGAGCGCCGCCGCCGTCGCCGCCGCCCTGCCCTGGCTGCACCGCGCGAGCGCCGTGCGCATCCTCCATTCCGAGGACTACCAGCGCCGCGGGCCGACGGCCGAAGGCATCGCGGCCTATCTCCACTGGCACGAGATCTCCTGCGAACTGATGCCCTTCAAGCCGCTGACGAAGGAGGTGGGCGCGGGCTTGCTCGGCGCGGCGCGCGATTTCGGGGCGGATCTGCTGGTGATGGGGGCCTACAGCCATTCCCGCCTGCGCCAGCTGATCCTCGGCGGCGTCACGCGCCATGTGCTCGAGAACGCCGATCTGCCGGTGCAGATGTGCCGCTGATGCGTCGCCGCCTCCTGCTTGCCGCGGCCGCGCTCGCGCCGCTCGCCGCCGCCGCCCAGGCCCCCGGCTGGCGGCCCGACCGCCCCGTCCGGCTGATCGTTCCCTTCCCGCCGGGCGGCGGCACCGACATCGCCGCCCGCGCGCTCGCAGAGGTGCTGCCGCCGCGCCTCGGCCAGCCCGTGATCGTGGACAACCGCCCCGGCGCCAACGGCGCGGTGGCCGGCGAGGCGGCGGCGCGCGCCGCGCCGGATGGGCATACGCTGCTGGTCGCCACCGCCGCGGGCTTCGCCGCCGCCCCCGCGCTCGGCGTCGCGCTGCCCTACGACGTGGCGGCGGATTTCGCGCCCGTCGCGATGCTCGGGCTGTTCCCGCTGGTGATCACCGCCCATCCCTCGATGCCGGCCAGCCTGCGCGAGTTCCTCGCGCTCGTGCGGGAACGGCCGGGCGCGCTGAACTACGGCTCGGCCGGCATCGGCTCGACGAACCACCTGGTGATGGCGCTGGTGCTGGAAGCGGCGGGCGGCCTCCGGATGGAGCATGTGCCCTACCGCGGCGCGGCGCAGGCGCAGGCCGACCTTGCCGCCGGCGTGGTGCAGGCGATGGTGGACAGCCTCGCCGCCGCGCGCGGGGCGATCGAGGCGGGGCGCGTGCGGGGGCTTGCCGTCACCACCGCCGAACGCCAGCCCGTGCTGCCCGATGTGCCGACTCTGCGCGAGCAGGGGGTGGATCTCGTGCATCCCGGCTGGGCCTCCATCGTGGCGCCGGCGCGCACGCCGCCGCAGGCGATCCTTGCGCTCAATGCCGCGATCAACGACGCGCTCTCGGACTCGGCGGTGGCCGGGCGCTGGCGCAGCCTGATCATCGAGCCGATGCTGGCCACCCCGGAGGCGGTCGGCGCCTTCATGGCCGCCGACCGGGAGCGGACGACGGCGCTCGTGCGCCGCCAGGGCATCCGCGCCGAGCAGTAGCGCGGGCGGCGGCCCCGCCCGGCCCGCCGGCGGCGCCCTCGGCCCGGCGCGTCATCACCGGCGCCGATCGCCGTCATCGCCCGAAGCGGGGTTCCGCGGCGCCCGGCGATCCCCACCTCCGCCGCCGGACAAGGCGGCCGGCCCAGCGCCGGCCGGATGGAGGATCCCGACATGATCGAGCTTCGCCCCTTCTCGAGCCTGGGCGGCGCCGACCACGGCTGGCTCAAGGCGCGGCACCACTTCTCCTTCGCCTCCTACCACGATCCGAGGCGCGTCCACTGGGGAGCGCTGCGCGTCTGGAACGACGACGAGATCGCCCCCGGCGCCGGCTTCGACCCGCACCCGCACCGCGACATGGAGATCATCACCTATGTCCGCGAGGGGGCCATCACCCACCGCGACAGCATGGGCAACGAGGGCCGCACCGAGGCGGGCGACGTGCAGATCATGAGCGCCGGGACCGGCGTGATCCACAGCGAATACAACCTCGAGACGGTGCCGACGCGGATCTTCCAGATCTGGATCATCCCCGACCTGCGCGGCGCCAGGCCGAACTGGGGCACGAAGCGCTTCCCGAAGGAGAACCGCGACGGCGCGTTCGAGGTGCTGGCCTCGGGCCGTGCGGCCGATGCCGGCTCGGGCGCGCTGCCGATCAACGCCGATGCGGCGGTGATGGCTGCGGCGCTGAAGCCCGGGCAGAGCGCGGCGCTTGCGCTGGCGCCGGGCCGGGTCGCTTACCTCGTGCCCGCCAGGGGGCGGATCACGGTGAACGGCATTGCCGCTGGCGCCCGCGACGGGGTGGCCGTGCGCGACGAGGAACGGCTGACCGTGACGGCCACCGAGGACGCCGAGGTGGTGCTGGTGGAGGCGGCGGCCTGACCACCCGGCGGCCGCGCCGCCGCGCGGTAGCGCGGGCCGCCTGAATCCTGCCACGCTGCGGCGGGCGGGGCGTCGAGTCGGCGCCCCCCCCCGGTCGGCAGGGAGCGGCAAGCACATGGATCTCGCGACGTTTCGCGCGGCGACCGGCGGTGCGGAAGGCGCCGTGCCGCTGTTCGGGCCGCTGCAGGACGCCTGGGCTCGCTGGGGCGTGGACACGCCGGCGCGGCAGGCGGCCTTCCTCGCGCAATGCGCCTTCGAGACGGCGGGCTTCACCCGCTTCGAGGAGGATTTCGCCTGGACCGACACGGCCGAGATCCTCGGCTGCTGCCGCCCGGCCCTCGCCGCCTCGCCCTTCATGGGCGGCGCCTCGCCCGAGGCGAAGGCCGAAGCGCTGGCCGCCGCCCTCGGCGGGGCCGACCGGCGGCAGATCGCCTCGGTGCTGTTCGGCGGGCGGCTCGGCAACGCCTCCTGGCCTTCGGATGACGGCTGGCGCTTCCGCCGCCGCGGCCTGCTGCCGCTCGAGGGGCGCGACGCCTACGCCCTCGCCTCGCGCAACATCGGGGTGGACCTGATCGCCCGGCCGGAGCTGGCGGCGGAGCCCGAGGTGGCCGCCGAGGCGGCCGCCTGGCTCTGGGCCTGGCGGCGGCTGAACGAGTTGGCCGATTCCGGCACCCGCGCCGATTTCGACCGCATCGCCTATGTGCTCGATCCCGCCGGGCGCGGGATCGAGGAGCGGGCGGCTCGGTGGGAGGCGGCGAAAGCGGCGCTGGCCGTCGCCGCCTGAGCGTCGGCCCGCGCTCAGCCGTACAGCCACCCCGCCGCCGCCCAGTAGAGCGGCAGGCCGGCCAGCAGGTTGAACGGGAAGGTGATGCCGAGCGAGGCCGTGAGGTAGATCCCCGGGCTCGCCTCCGGCAGCGCCGCCCGGCAGGCCGCCGGCGCGTCGATGTAGGAGGAGGAGGCGCAGACGGCGGCCAGCACGAAGGCGCTGCCCTTGTCGAGCCCGATCATGTGTCCGGCAAGCAGCCCGGCCAGCCCGAAGCACACCGGTGCGGCCACCGCGAAGCCGGTGAGGAACACGCCAACCTTGGCGAAGTCCCGCACCTGGCGCGCCGCCGTCATGCCCATCTCGAGCAGGAACAGCATGAGCATCCCGCGGAACAGCCCCTCGTAGAACGGCGCGATCTGCCGCCACTGCGAGTCGGTGGCGAGCGCGCCGATCAGCATCCCCCCCGTCAGCAGCAGGATGCCCCGCCCGCGCAGCGTGTCCATCAGCACCGCCTGCAGGCCCCTGCCGTTGCCCTTCCCCATCGAGAGCCGGGCGAGCAGCAGCGAGATGATCACCGCCCATTCCATGATGGCGACCACGGCCGCCATCGGCGCCTGCGGCGCCGCCTCCACGCTGCGCGCGAAGGCGAGGGCGGCGAAGAAGGTGACGGAGGAGACCGAGCCGTAATGCGCCGCGACCGCTGCGGCGTTCGCCGCATCGAAGCCCCCGAGCCGGCGCAGCACGAGGAAGGTGACGACGGGCAGCGCCACCGTCAGCAGCACGGTCACGCCGATCAGCGGCCCGAGGGTTGCGCCTTCGGCATGGGCAAGCTCGCGCCCGCCCGTCAGCCCGATCGAGAACAACAGGTAGATCGAGATCAGCTTGAGCACGGGTTCGGGCAGCTCGAGCTCGCTCCGGAGGAAGCCTGCGAGCGTGCCGAGCAGGAAGGCGAGCACGATCGGCGAGAGCAGGTTGGTGATCAGCAGATCCAGTCCGTTCACGGCGGCATTCCTTTCCGGCGGGCCGGGCGCCCGCATCGGCGATCGGGTGGTTGGGACGGGGGAGGGGTGGAGGGACGCCTCCGGCTCAGGCGCGGCGTCGTCGTCTGGCGTGGCGGAGCGTCATCGCCGGCGCTCTGCCAGCGGCCGCGGCGGAGCGGAAATGAGAAAGCGCCGCTCCGGCCATAAGCGCGGCCAATGGGCCCCTTCCCGGGGCGAGGCGATCACCCCCGGTCGGACAGGCTGCGGCCGTGCTTCCGCGCCCGTCCCTGCCCTGCGGGACGGTCGGGCGCCGGGGCGGCCGTGCCCGCTTCGCCTTTCAGCCGAGGGCGGCGGCGATCTCGGCGGCGAGTTCCTCGGCGGCGGCCGGCGCGCCGGGGCGGAGCAGGAGGCAGATCGCGGTGTCGGCAAGCGGCGGCAGCGCCGGATCGGCGGCCGGCACGAGGCCTGCCGGCAGGATGCGCCGCGGCAGCACGGTGATGCCGAGGCCCGCGCGCACCGCCGCCGCCGCGCCGGCGAGCGAGGGCGAGGTGTAGACCACGCGCCAGGGGATCCCGGCCGCGTCCAGCGCGGCGATCGCGCGTTCCCGGTACACGCAGGGTTCGGGCGACAGCACCAGATCGAGGGGCGCGGCGCGCGGGCGGCCCCACCCCTCGGCTTCCGCCCAGACGAGGGTTTCGCGTCGGATCTCGCGCGCCCCGGCCACCGCCTGCCCCGGCGCCTGCTTGATCACGACAAGGTCATAGGCGCCGCGCGAGAGCCCCTCGATCAGCGGCCGCGTCAGTTCGCAGTTCGTGCGCAGCACCACCCCGGGATGGGCGGCGACGAAGCGGGCCAGGATGGCCGGCAGATAGGCGGTGGCGAAATCCTCGGGGCTGCCGAAGCGGAGTTCGCCCCCGATCTCGCCGCCGGCGAGGCGGCCCGCGGCCTGGTCGAGCGCGGCGATCGCCGCGCGCGCCGCCGGCAGCAGGATCTCGCCCGCCGCCGTGAGCGCGACGTGGCGGGAGGAGCGCGCGATCAGCGGCCGCCCGAGAAGCTCCTCGAGGCGCTTGATCTGCAGCGTCACGGCGGGCTGGCTGCGCCCGATCCGCTCGGCCGCGCGGGTGAAGGAGCCGCTCTCGGCCACCGCCACGAAGGCGCGCAGCAGCAGCGTGTCGCAGTCGAGCCGGCCGCGCACTCAGCCGCCGCCCTCTTCCCGCCGCTTCGCCCGCTCGGCCTCGCGCAGGTAGTCCTCCGTCGTCTTCACCAGCGGGCGGGGCGGGCCGGCGAAGGGGTCTATCCCGCCCACCGTCGCCTCCACCACCCGGCAATCCTCGCAGAGCTCGAGCACGGCAAGGCGCTTCGGGTCGGCGAACATCCAGTGGCCGCTGGCCGTCAGCTTCGCCTTCACCCGCTCGATCGAGGATTTCATCCCGAAGGCCTTGCCGCAGCGCGGGCAGCACCAGGGCTCCTCCTCCTTCACCACGGCACGCTGCGACGCCTCTGGCGCGAGATTGAGGCGCGGCTCCAGCGTGATCACCTTCTCCGGGCAGGTGACTGCGCAGAGGCCGCACTGCACGCAGGCATCCTCGAGGAACGACAGTTGCGGCCGGTCGGGGTTGGCGGCGAAGGCGCCCGTCGGGCAGACCATCGTGCAGGAGAGGCAAAGCGTGCAGCCTTCCGTGTCCACCCGCGCGCGGCCGAAGGGGGCCTTCTCGGGCAGGGCGATGGCGGCGGCCGGGGCGCGCGCCGCCTCGCGCAGCGCGCGGAAGGCGGCGAGCGTCATCTCGCGCGGGCGGCCCAGCGGCAGGAAGGTGGCGGGCGCGAAGGCCAACGGCATGGCGGGGATGGCCCGCAGCGCCTCGCCGAGGGTGAAGGGATCCTCCGTCTCGATCGCGGCTGTGTGCGGCGCCGGCCCCGCAAGCCCGAGGCCGGCGAGAACCGCGTTCGCGATCTCCATGTTGCGCGCCACCCCCTCCCACCCCTCGGCGCGGCGCCCGCGGCCGAGCACCCGCACCGCCGAGGCGCCATAGGCGAAGGCGGCGGCGAACAGCGACAGGTCGGCCTGCGTCACCTCGTTCAGCGCGAAGGGCAGCGCGCGGGCGGGCAGGCCGTCGCCATGGCGGGCGAGCGCGTCGATCAGCGCCTCGCCGTGCCGCTGGTCGTGCAGCAGCAGCACGGGGTCGCGCCCGCCGGCCTCGCGGTAGGTGAGCAGCAGGGCGCGCAGGCGCTTCAGCACGGCTTCGGCCGGCGGCAGGGTGTAGGTGGCGGCCCCCGTCGGGCAGACGGCGGCGCAGGCGCCGCAGCCCGCGCAGATCTCGGCCGAGATCAGCACATGGTCCTTCACCGTCCTGCCGTCGGGCGGGGTGATGGCGCCGGTCGGGCAGAGATCGAGGCAGCGGCTGCAGCCCACCTTGCGGTTGCGCGCATGGGCGCAGAGGCCGGCGTCGAACTGCACGAAGCGCGGCTTGTCGAACACGCCCGTCAGGTCGGCGGCGGCGCGGATCGCGCGTTCCACCGCGGCGGCGTCGGCCGGGTCGGCACGGAGGTAGCCCTGGCGGAGTTCATGCGCCGGGAACAGCGGCGCGCCGCCGGACAGGTCGAGGATCAGGTCGGCGCGGCTTCTCGCCCCGTCCTTGGCCGGGCCCCACACATACTGCGCGCGCGAGGAGGGGGCGGGGGCGGCGAAACCGTCCACCACCGCCTCGAAGGCGCCGAGCCAGCCGGTGGCGGCGCGGACCCGCCCGCGCATCACCGGGTATTCGGCGCGCCGAAGCGGCGCGACCGGCTCGGCGCCGGTCAGCAGCACGGTGATGTCGAGCCGGTCCTTCAGCGCCACGGCCGCCGCGAGCACCACCCCGTCGCGGCCGAGCAGCAGCGCCACCCCCTTGCTTTCCAGGCTGACCAGCGGGGTGGGCGGCATCGGCACGGCGGCGGCGGCCACGAGCGCCGCCATCTTCGGGCCCGCCTTGGCGCTCTCGTCCGACCAGCCGGCCGATTCGCGGATGTCGGCGAAGGAGAGGGCGCCCGCGTATCCCGCCGCCTCGGCCTCCTGCGCGAACAGGGGCGCTTCCTGGCGGCAGGCGACGGTGATCGCGGGCGGGGCCTCCTGCAGCGCGGCGAGGAAGCGGTCGAGCTGGCGGCGGCAGAGCTGGTCGGCCCCCCGCGCCTCCGCCCCGCAGGCCTTGCCGATCGCCGCGGCGTCGGGGGCCATGCTGTCCTCGCAGGAACAGACGAAGATCAGTCGCTCGGCCATGGCTCCCCCCGCCGCCGTCATCCCTCTGCAACCCCGGCGGCGCGCGCTATATGCGGGGGCGGCGAACGGGGGGGAAGGGCCGGGACCGAGGATGCCGACCAGACTGGATGACGGGCTGCCCCCGTTGCCCACCCTGTTCCGCCCGGAGGCGCTGCGCGAGGGCCAGGACGCGCTGGCCCGCGCCGTGGCCGAGGCGCCGCGCGCCGGGGCGGGGGCGCTGTTCTGGGTGCGCTCGCTTGCCCGCGTCGAGGCCGCGGTGGTGCTGGAGCCGGAACAGCCGCTCAGCGCCGCACGCCCCGTGCTGCTGGCCGGTGCGGCGGCGCTGGCCGATGCCTTCGCCGCACTCGGGCCGGCCGAGCTGCCGGTCGAGATCCGCTGGCCGGCGACGCTTCTCGTGAACGCGGGGGAGGTCGGGCGGCTCAGGCTCGTCTCGCCCGAGGGGGCCGCGGAGGATGCGGTGCCGGAGTGGCTCGTGCTCGGCCTCGAGTGCCGCTACGCCGTGCTGCGCGGCGTCGAGCCGGGGGAGATGCCGGAGCGCACCACCCTCGAGGGCGAGGGGTTCGACGTGCCGCCCGCCGAGATCGTCGCCGCCTGGGCGCGGCACCTGATGGCCGTGCTGTCGGACTGGCAGGAGAGGGGGCACAGGCGGCTGGCCGAGCGGGTGCTGCCGCGCCTTCTGCGCGAGCCGTGGATGGGCGAGGCGCGGCGGGGGCTCGATCCCGTCACCTTCGACCTCGTGCTGGAGGAGGGCGGCACGCGCCGCACCGTGCCCCTGAAGGACTCCGCCTGATGCCGCTGCTGCCGCGCACCATCCGGCTCGATCCGTCGGACAGCATCGTGTTCGAGCGCGCCGCCGAGCCCGGGGAATGGGCCGTGCCCGGCGGTTTCGCCTTCTGGGACGAATCGCCCGAGGCGATGCCGGGCAAGCGGCGGCAGGCGTTCCGGGCGGGGTTCCTCGGGCTCTCCTCCTTCGGTTGGTCCACCCTCGTCGAGGTGGCGGAGGCCACCGCCGCCGAGCGCGAGGCGGCGGTGGCTTCGCTTGCCGCCCATCTCGTCGCGGCCTATGGCGCGCCCGACGAGGCCGCCGCCCGCCCCGCCGCCGAGGAGGAGGTGGCCTTCGCCGAAAGCCTGTGCGAAGGCCATCCGCCCGGGACGGTGCTGGCGCTTTCCCGCAGCCTGGAGGAGGGGCGGGTGCGCGAGCGCTTCCGCACGCTGCACCGGCGCGAGACGCCGCACCACGATTTCGGCCGCCTGCCGGTGTTCGGCATCGTGCAGGTGGCGGGCGAGGAGGAGCCGGTGGAACGCCCCGACCTCACGAGGCTTCCGCGATGAGCGGCGCATCCCTGATGCCAAGCGAGTTCTGGGTCGCCTCCGGCCATCTGCTGTGCGACCGCGACGAGTCGGGGCGGGTGGTGCCAACCCCCGATCTCTGGCGCGCCTTCCTTGCTCGGCCCGAGCTGCTGCCGCCCGAGGAGGCCTGCGAGGCCGAGCGCGCGCTGCATGCGCGGCTGATGGAGAATCCGCTCGCCCCGGCCGATCCGGCCGCGCTCGCTGATCCCGCGGCGCGGGAGAACTGGCGGCATTTCCTTGCCTTCCGCGACAGGGTGGCGCGCCACCCCACCCTGGAGGCCGCCTATGCCGCGCTGTTCCGCGAGGGGGTTTCAGGGATCCCGCCGATCTTCCTGCAGATGCTGACGCATCTCGTGATGCGCGCCGCCCTCGACGGAGAAGGCGATCCCTTCGTGCTGCGCGCGGGCGAGGTGTTCTTCCGCACCCAGCGCGTGGGCATCCACCAGGGCAGCCTGCTTCTGGCCGACGAGGAGACGATCGAGGCGCGGGCGGAAGACGGCGGCCTCGGCGCGCTCGGGCAGCTGCTGGTGGAGGCGGGCGCCCCGCCGCGCGAGGTGGAGCTCGATGTGCTGAACGAGGGCAACGCCCACCTCTACCGCGGCCGCTCCGACGCGCACGACTTCGCGCTCGACATCGTGAAGGACAGCCCGGGGCAGATCGCCCTCGGCACCGCCATCGCCCGCTTCCTCAAGCACATGCTGGGGGAGGAGGTGACCGTCACGCCGGTCGAGACGATCCAGAACTGGCACTGGCATGTCGGGCTGGATGCGGAGGCGACGGCGATCGCCAACGATTTGTGGCGGGGGAAGAAGGTGGCGCAGGAGCGTCTGGCGCGGCTGATCTGGCTCGCGCGGCTCGACTTCGCCGATCCCTCGCGCGTGCTGCCGCGCATGCGGGGGCTGCCCGTGCATCTGGCGCTGGCGATGGACGGGGCGAGGCGCGTGCGCATGAAGCCGCAGAACCTGCTCGCCGGGCTGCCGCTCCTGGCGGCGGAGGAGGCGGCATGACGGCGCATCCGGAGAGCGTGCGCGTGCCGGTCGGCGTGGTGGTGGAACGCCGCCGCGGCGCGACACCCTGGGCGGAATGGGTCTGGCGCCCCGTCGCCGTGCTGCTCGACCTGCCAGAGGCCGAGCCCTGGACGCTGCTGCGGGAGGAAAGGGACGCCGCGCTGTTCTACGCCGGGGCGGCGGAGATCGCGCTCTTCCCGACCGACACCGACAACTACCGCCACACCCTGCAGCAGGAACCGCCGCTCCTGTGGGTGGTGCTGCGGCCGGATCCGTCCGCGCCGGCCGGGTGGAAGCTGCAGGCGGTGACGGTGGACGCCGGCGAGGCCGAGATCTACGGCGAATCGCCCTCCGACCTCGTGGAGCCGCTGCCGCTGCCGCCCCCGCTTGTTGCCTTGCTCGAGGAGTATGTCGCGCGCCACCACAAGGAGCGGGTGTTCCACAAGCGCAAGCGCGACCGGGCGGATCCGGAGGCGCTGGCGCAGCGTCGGCCGCGCTGGGCGGAGGAGGCGGAATGAGCGGCGAGGGCGAGCGCGAAGGGTTCCTTGCCCGCTGGTCCCGCCGGAAGCGCGCGGCCGAGGCCGGGAAGACGCCGGAGCCGGCCGTGCCGCCACCGCCCCCGCCGGAGACGCCGCCCGCCGCGGCGGAGGAGCCGGAGTTCGACCTCTCCTCCCTGCCGAAGATCGAGGACCTGACCGCCGAATCGGACCTCCGCCCGTTCTTCGCCAAGGGCGTGCCCGCAGCGCTGCGCCAGGCGGCGCTCAGCCGGATCTGGAGCCTCGACCCGGCGATCCGCGACTTCGTCGGCCCCGCCGACTACGCCTGGGACTTCAACGCCCCCGACGGCGTGCCCGGCTTCGGCTTCGACCTGCCGGAGGAGGCGAAGGCGCTGGCAAGGCGCCTGCTTGGGGTGGACCGGGAGGAGCAGGACCAGGCGGAGCGCGCCGCCGCCGCGGCGACTGCCGCGCCGACCGCCGCGGAGGCGCCCGGCGCGCCGCAGCAGGCCGCAGCGATCCCGCCGGAGACGCCGCCGCCCGCCTTCCTGCCGCCGGACGCCGCGCCTGTCCCCCCGGCCGAAGCCGCCCCGGAATCCGCCCCCCAACAACCCGCCGCCACGCCGATGCCGCGCCGCCGCCACGGCTCCGCCCTGCCGGCATGACTTGGGGCTTGCGGAAAGCCGAGCGTCGGGCTTTGGTATACCCGGAGAGGATTACGCTGGGGCCAGGGCCGGTGCCGGGCGCTAACGACGGGGACGGAGGGCAGGGGCGATGAACGTCCCGCTTGCGGCTGCGGAAGGACGGCGTGTCGACCCGCTCGACCTTGAGCGCGCGCGCCTGTTCGCCCTTCTCGGCCGCCTGCTGGCCGGCCCGCCGGATGCCGGGCTGCTCGGGAGGCTCGGCGCGCTCGGCGGCGGCGGGCCGCTCGGCGAGGCCTTCGCCGCCCTGGCCGAGGCGGCCCGCGCGACCGACCCCGAGTCCGCCGACCGCGAGTTCTTCGACCTGTTCATCGGTGTGGGGCGCGGCGAGCTGCTGCCCTTCGCCTCCTACTACCTGACGGGCTTCCTGCACGAGCGGCCGCTGGCCGACCTGCGGGGGGATCTGGCGCGGCTCGGCATCGAGCGCGCACCCGGCGTCTCGGAGCCCGAGGACCACATCGCCTTCGTCTGCGAGACCTTCGCCGGGCTGCTGGCGGGCGCCTTCCCGGCGCTGCCGGCGGAGGCCGGCGCCTTCTTCGCGCGGCACATGAAGCCATGGGCCGGGCGGTTCTTCGCCGACCTGGAGGCGGCCGAATCGGCGCGGTTCTACCGCGCGGTCGGCCGGCTCGGGCGGCTGGCGGTGGAGATCGAGTCGGCGGCGGCGGAGCTGCCGGCCTGAAGACATCAGGTGGGAGTGACAAACATGAGCGAGAAGAACGAGACGGGGCGCGAGGAGCGGCGGGGCTTCCTGAAGGCGCTGGGGCTCGGCGTCGGCATGGCGGCCGCGGCGGTCGCGCCGGCCGCGGCGCAGACCAGCCCGCCGGCCCGCAAGGAGAACGCGCAGGAGCGCACCGCCGCGCGCTACCAGCCGAACTCGCCGCATGTGCAGGCCTTCTACCGCACCAATCGCGGCGGCTGAGACCGGGGAGGAACCAAGATGCTGATCAAGCGCAGCGACCGGATCGCGGCGAAGGCCCGCCTCGCATCCGTCTATCAGGGCCTCTCGTCCGGCGGGCTCGACCGCCGTGCCTTCCTGCGCAACGCCGGGCTCGGGGCCACCGGGCTCGCCGCGCTCGGCGCCATGCCGCTGACGGTGGCGCGCCAGGCCGAAGCAGGGCCGGTGAACCACGCGGCGCCGGTGCAGCGGATCAAGAACATCTGCACCCACTGTTCGGTCGGCTGCACCGTGATCGCCGAGGTGCAGAACGGCGTGTGGGTGGGTCAGGAGCCCGCGTGGGAGAGCCCGATCAACCGCGGCACGCATTGCGCCAAGGGCGCCTCGGTGCGCGAACTGGTGCACGGCGACCGGCGGCTGCGCTACCCGATGAAGCTGGCCGGCGGGCGCTGGCAGCGCATCAGCTGGGAGACCGCGCTGAACGAGATCGCCGACCGCATGATGGCGGTGCGCGCGGCCTCCGGCCCTGAGTCGGTGTATTTCCTCGGCAGCGCCAAGTTCTCCAACGAGGGCGCCTACCTGTTCCGCAAGCTGGCGGCCTTCTGGGGCACCAACAGCGTGGACCACCAGGCGCGCATCTGCCACTCCACCACCGTGGCGGGCGTGGCGAACACCTGGGGCTACGGCGCGCAGACCAACTCCTACAACGACATCCGCAACGCCAAGACGGTGCTGTTCATCGGCAGCAACGCCGCCGAGGCGCACCCGGTGTCGCTGCAGCACATCCTGTCGGGCAAGGAGAAGAACCGCGCCAACGTCATCGTCGCCGACCCGCGCTTCACCCGCACGGCGGCGCACGCGACCGACTACATCCGCTTCCGCCCCGGCACCGACATCCCGCTGACCTGGGGCATCCTCTGGCACATCTTCGAGAATGGCTGGGAGGACCGGGAGTTCATCCGCCAGCGCGTGTTCGGCATGGACGAGATCCGCGCCGAGGTGGCGAAGTGGAACCCGGCCGAGGTGGAGCGCGTGACGGGCGTGCCCGGGGCGCAGCTGCGCGAGGTGGCGCGCAAGTTCGCCACCGAGAAGCCGGCCACCCTTGTGTGGTGCATGGGTGCCACCCAGAAGACGGTCGGCACCGCCAATGTGCGGGCCTTCTCCGTGCTGCTGCTCGCCACCGGCAATGTCGGGGGCCCCGGCAACGGCGCCAACATCTTCCGCGGCCACTGCAACGTGCAGGGCGCGACCGACTTCGGCCTGGATGTGGCGAACCTGCCGGCCTACTACGGCATCGACGAGACGGCGTGGCGGCACTGGAGCCGCGTGTGGGGCGTCTCCTACGAGAGCATGGTCGCGCGGTTCGAGAGCCCGCAGTTCATGACCATGCCGGGCATCCCCTCGACGCGCTACTTCGACGCCGCGACCGCCGAGGTGAACCCGCAGACCGGGCTTGCCCAGCGCGACCGGCTGAAGGCGATGATCGTGTTCGGCCACGGCGGCAACACCATCACCCGCATGCCGGAGGCGGTGCGCGGCCTGGAGGCGCTGGATCTCCTGGTGGTGGCGGACCCGCACCCCACCACCTTCGCGGTGCTGCACAACCGGCGGGAGAACACCTACCTCTTGCCGATCTGCACACAGTTCGAGTGCTCGGGCAGCCGCACCGCGTCCAACCGCTCGGTACAGTGGGGCTCGAAGATCGTCGAGCCGATCTTCGAATCGAAGAGCGACTACTACGCGATCTACCAGCTTGCCGGCGCGCTCGATCGCGCCGCCGAGCGGCGGAACATGCCGATCCGCTTCCAGGCGGACATGTTCAAGAACTTCGAGATCGTGAACGGCGAGCCCACGCCGGAGAGCATCCTGCGCGAGATCAACCGCGGCGCCATCGCCTCGGGCTACTCGGGTATCTCGCCGGAGCGCCTGAAGGCGCACATGGCGAACCAGCAGCACTTCGACCTGACGACGCTGCGCGCCGGCCCCGACGCGCCGCCCGAGGTGCGGGGCGACTACTACGGCCTGCCCTGGCCGTGCTGGGGCAAGCCGGAATGGCGGCATCCCGGCACGCACATCCTCTACAACACGGCGCTGCACGTGAAGGAGGGCGGCGGCACCTTCCGCGCCCGCTTCGGGGTCGAGCGCAACGGCGTGTCGCTGCTGGCGGACGGCTCCGCGAGCCGCGGCTCCGAGCTCACCACCGGCTATCCGGAGTTCACCATGGAAGTGATGCGCCGGCTCGGCTGGGACCAGGAGCTGACGCCGGCCGAGCGCGAGGTGATCGAGCGGATCGGCGGCAACGTCTCCTGGGCCACCGACCTCTCGATGGGCATCATCCGCGTGACGATGGAGCACGGGGTGATGGCCTACGGCAACGCCAAGGCCCGCGCGGTGGCGTGGAACCTGCCCGATCCGGTGCCGGTGCACCGCGAGCCGATCTACACCCCGCGCACCGACCTGGTGGCGCAGTATCCGACGCTGCCCGACCGGCGGGCCTTCCGCCTGCCGCATCTCGGCGTCTCGGTGCAGCAGCGGGCGATCGAGCGCAACATCGCGCGCGACTACCCGATCATCCTCTCCTCCGGGCGGCTCGTGGAATACGAGGGCGGCGGCGAGGAGACGCGGTCCAACAAGTGGCTTGCGGAACTGCAGCAGGACATGTTCATCGAGATCAACCCGGCCGACGCCGCGGCGCGCAACATCCGCGACGGCGCCTGGGTGCTGGTGCAGGGCCCCGAGATGCCGCGCGACAAGTGGGTGCGCGTGAAGGCGCTGGTGACGGAACGCGTCGGCCGCGGCGTGGCCTGGATGCCCTTCCACTTCGCCGGCTGGTTCATGCAGGAGGACCAGCGGCGCAAGTACCCGCAGGGCACCGACCCGATCGTCCTCGGCGAGAGCGTGAACGCCGTCACCACCTACGGCTACGACCCCGTGACCTTCATGCAGGAGACGAAGGTCACGCTCTGCCAGATCCGCGCGGCCTGATAGGGGAGGACGAGAACCATGGCCCGCATGATGTTCCTCTGCGACGCCGAGCGCTGCATCGAGTGCAACGCCTGCGTCACCGCCTGCAAGAACGAGCACGAGGTGCCCTGGGGCATCAACCGCCGGCGCGTCGTGACGATCAACGACGGCAAGCCGGGCGAGCGCTCGATCTCGATGGCGTGCATGCACTGCACGGATGCGCCCTGCGCGGCGGTGTGCCCGACGTCGTGCTTCTACACCACGGCGGACGCCGTGGTGCTGCACGACAAGGACACCTGCATCGGCTGCGGCTACTGCTTCTACGCCTGCCCCTTCGGCGCGCCGCAGTATCCGCGCGTCGGCAACTTCGGCGGCCGCGGCAAGATGGACAAGTGCACCTACTGCGCCGGCGGCCCGCAGCAGGACAACACGGCGGCCGAATACGCGCAGTACGGCTCGAACCGGCTCGCCGAAGGCAAGCTGCCGCTCTGCGCCGAGATGTGCTCGACCAAGGCGCTTCTGGCCGGCGACGGGCAGATCATCGCGCAGATCTACCGCGAGCGCGTGCAGCAGCGCGGCTACGGTTCCGGCGCCTGGGGCTGGCGCACCGCCTATCGCCTTGAGGTGCAGTCGTGAGCCGCCTCCTCCTTGCCCTGTTCGCCGCGGCGTTCCTCGCCGCGGCGCCGGCCTCGGCGCAGAACGTCGTCGGTACGCCTGCCAATCCTGCGCCGGTGCCGCCGCGTGCGCTCGAGCTCGAGATGCAGCAGATGCTGACCGGCGGGCGCATCGCCGGCCGCGTCACCATCCCGGACGAGCGGGCGGCCAACCTGATCCAGCCCGCCGGCCAGTCCTGGCGGGACTTCCACAACACCACGCTCACCTGGGTGGGCGGCATCGCCATCCTCGGCGTGCTCGCGGTGCTGGCGCTGTTCTACATGACGCGCGGGCGCATCCCGATCGAGGGCGGGCCGTCGGGCCGCACGATCGAACGGTTCAACCTGCTCGACCGCAGCGTGCACTGGATGACGGCCTCCACCTTCGTCATCCTGGCGCTGTCGGGACTCAATCTCACCTTCGGGCGCTTCCTCATCCTGCCGCTGATCGGGCCGGAGGCGTTCGCGACGCTCTCGCTGTGGGGCAAGATCGCGCACAACTTCCTCGCCTTCCCCTTCACGCTCGGCATCGTGCTGATGTTCCTGCTCTGGGCGAAGGACAACATCCCGAACGGCCGCGACATCGCCTGGTTCAAGGCGGGCGGCGGCCTGATCGGCAAGGGCGCGCATCCGCCGCCCGCTGGCCGCTTCAACGGCGGCCAGAAGATGGTGTTCTGGCTGACGGTGCTGGGCGGTGCGGCGGTCGCGGTCTCGGGCTACATCCTGGTGTTCCCCTTCGCCTTCACCGACATCGCCGGGCAGCAGCTCGCGCATATGGTCCACGGGCTGCTGTCGGTGCTGATGATCGCCGCCATCATGGCCCACATCTACATCGGCTCCATCGGCATGGAGGGCGCCTTCGACGCCATGGGTTCCGGCCAGGTGGACCTGAACTGGGCGAAGGAGCACCACGCCCTGTGGGTGGAGCAGGAGATGGCGCGCGGCCGCGTCTCGGCGCCGCCCGCCGGCGCGGCGGCGGCGGGAGACTGAGCCTGCCGCCATGAACGCCCGCAGGACGGGCGGGACGCGCGTGATCGGTCTTGCCGGCTGGAGCGGCGCCGGCAAGACCACCCTGGTGAAGCGGCTGATCCCCTGCCTGGCCGGGCGGGGGATTTCCGTTTCCACCATCAAGCATGCGCACCACGCCTTCGACCTCGACACCCCCGGCAAGGACTCCTACGAGCACCGGCACGCCGGCGCCCGGCAGGTGCTCGTCGGCTCCGCCCTGCGCTGGGCGCTGCTGACGGAACTGCGCGGCGCGCCGGAGCCGACTCTGGCCGAGATGCTGGCGCGGCTCGATCCGGTGGATCTCATCCTGGTCGAGGGCTTCAAGCGCGAGCCGATCCCGAAGATCGAGATCCACCGCGCGGCCAACGGCAAGCCCTGGCGCTTCCCGGAGGATCCGCTGGTGCGCGGCATCGCCGCCGACGTGCCGCCGCCCTGCGACCTGCCTCATGTCGCGCTGGACGACATCGAGGGCGTCGCCGACCTCGTGCTGCGCCACGCCGTGCCGCTGTCTGTGCTGCTGCCGGCGTCGGCCTGATGGCGCAGCTTTCCGACGACTGTTTCGCCTTCGGCGGCCCGCTGCTGTCGGTGGAGGCGGCGGCGGCGCTGATCGCCGAGCGCGTGCCGCCTCTCGGGGGCGTCGAGACGGTGCCGCTCGCCGCCGCGCGCGGGCGGGTGCTGGCCGCGGATCTCGTCGCGCCGCTGCCGCTGCCGCCCTTCTTCAACAGCGCGGTGGATGGCTACGCCATCCGCCACGCCGACCTCTCACCGGATGCCGAGACGCGGCTGCCCGTCATCGGCCGCGCCCCGGCCGGGGCGGTGCCGCCAGCCCTCCCGCGCGGTTCGGCCATGCGGGTGTTCACCGGTGCGCCGATGCCGGAGGGCGCCGACACGGTGATGATGCAGGAGGATGTGCGGACCGAGGGGGATGCCGTGATCCTGCCGCCCGGGCTGAAGCGCGGCGCCAACTGCCGGCCGGCCGGGGAGGACGTGGCGCGCGGGGCGGTGGCGCTGGCGGCGGGCACCGTTCTCGGCCCGGCGGAGATCGGCCTCGCCGCGGCGCTCGGGCTGCCGGCGCTGCCGGTGAGCCGCCGGGTGCGTGTCGGGGTGTTCTCGACCGGGGACGAGCTTGCCTCGCCCGGCGCGCCGCTCGGCCCGGCGCAGACCTACGACGCCAACCGCTTCGCGCTGCTCGCCCTGCTGACTCGCCTGCCCGCCGAGGCGCGGGATCTCGGCATCCTGCCGGACCGGCGGGACAGGACGGCCGCGGCGCTGGCCGAGGCCGCCGCCGGCCACGATCTGCTGCTGACGACCGGGGGAGTCTCGACCGGCGAGGAGGACCATGTCCGCGCCGCGATCGAGGCCGGCGGGCGGCTGGTGTTCTGGCGGCTCGCGGTGAAGCCAGGGCGGCCTGCTGCGATGGGGGTGGTGCGCGGCGTGCCGGTGGTCGGGCTGCCGGGCAATCCGGTGGCAGCCTTCGTAACCTTCCTGCATCTTGCGCGGCCGCTCCTGCTGCGGCTGGCCGGGGCGCGGGCGAAGCCCCTGCTGCGGGTGCCGGCGGTGGCGGATTTCGCCTACCGCAAGAAGGCTGGGCGGCGGGAATATGTGCGTGTGTCGCTGGCGGAGAGTGGAGCTGGGCTGGTCGCCCGCAAGTTCGGGCGGGAGGGGGCGGGGCTGCTGACCTCGCTCACCGAGACCGACGGCTTCGCCGAGTTGCCGGAGACCGCCACCGCCGTCGCGCCGGGCGACCCGCTGCGGGTGCTGCCGTTCGAGGCGGTGCTGTAGGGCATTTCCGCCCCGTGGGCCGGGCGGTCCCGCGGGGCGGACGGGTGGCGCCGGTCAGAGGCGGACGCCGGTGGTGGCGAAGGCGGTCTCCGCCGTCTTCTGCAGGTTGTTCTCGAGGTAGAACCACGCGCCGATGGCGATTACGACGCTGATGCCGAAGCCAAGCAGAACGGACTTCATGGCGCAACTCCTCCCGGTTCGGATGGCCGGATTTCGCCCGGATTCCCCGCCGCTTGCAAGATGCGGGATGCTTCCGCGACATCCTCGGGCGTGTTCGCGTTGAAGAACGGATCGGTGGGCGCGGCGGGCCATTCCGCCACGGCGCAGCCATGCGCGGCGGTCCAGCGGTCGATCTTCCGCTCGCCCGCCAGCAGGGCCGCGCGCAGCGCCTCGCGCAGCGCGACCGGCCACAGGCCGACCGGCGGATGCGTCTGCCCGCCCGAGGCCGCGCAGGCCAGCGGCACGCCCGCCGCTTCGCGCGCGGCGTGGAGGCGCGCCACAAGGTCGGCGGGCGGGAAGGGGGTGTCGCCTGGGCAGGAGACGACCCAGGGGCAGTCGGGCCGGTGGGCGGCCGCCCAATCCAGCCCCGCCAGCACCCCGGCGAGCGGCCCCGGGAAGCCCGCGATGCCGTCCGGCGCGACCGGCAGGCCGAAGGCGGAAAACCGGGCGGGGTCGCCGTTCGCATTCAGCAGCAGCCCGTTCACCTGCGGCGCGAGGCGCTCGATCAGATGCGCAAGCAGCGGCCGCCCGCCTGCCTCGCGCAGCGGCTTGTCGCCCCCGCCCATGCGCCGGGCGAGGCCGCCGGCGAGGATGAGCCCGAGCGTGTCAGCCCGCATCGGCGGCTTCCGCCTCGCGGCTGTTCTTCCGCCAGTGCTTCGCGGATTCCTCGGGCACATAGGAGAGGTCGGCGTCGAACACGATCCGCCCCTCGCCCGCCAGCGCAAGGAAGCGCTTGCCCTTGCAGCGGCCGATCAGCGTCAGGTTCGCCTCGCGGGCGAGATCCACGCCCCAGGCGGTGAAGCCCGAGCGCGAGACGAGGATGGGGATGCCCATGCGCACCGTCTTGATCACCATCTCCGAGGTGAGCCGGCCGGTGGTGTAGAAGATCTTGTCGTCTCCCCGCACGCCGTTGCGGGCCATCCAGCCGGCGATCTTGTCCACCGCGTTGTGGCGGCCGACATCCTCCATGTAGACGAGGGGGCGATCCCCCTCGCACAGCGCGCAGCCATGGATCGCCCCGGCCTCGAGATAGAGGCTGGGAAGGGTGTTGATCCGGTGCAGCAGGCGGTACAGCCAGGAGGTGCGGATCACCGCCTCGGGGTTGAGGCGGACCTGGGCGAAGCCCTCCATCAGGTCGCCGAAGGCGGTGCCCTGGGCGCAGCCGGAGGTGAGCGTCTTCTTCTTCAGCTTCTGTTCGAAGTCCGTCCTCTCCCGGGTGCGGACGACGACGACGCCGAGATCCTCGTCGTAGTCGATCCCCGTGACACCATCCGCCGAAGGCAGCATCCCCTGGTTCAGCAGGTAGCCGAGGGCGAGATCCTCGGGGCGGTCCAGGATCGTCATCATGGTGACGATCTCCTGCCCGTTGAGGTAGAGGGTGAGGGGGCGCTCGACCGTCACGCTCGACTCGACAGGCTGTCCGGACTGGTCCATCCCGGTCACGCGCCGGGTCAGGCGCGGGTCGGCCGGGTCGGGCTGAACAAGCAGGGGCGTGTCGTCCATGCCGCGGGAGGTGCGACGGCCCCGCCTGCGGCGCAAGGGGGGCGGGGCGCTTCGCACTTGCGGAAACGGCCCCCCGTGGCTATCTGACGGGTTCCGCCGCATCGCACAGGATTGCCATGGCCCGCGTCACGGTCGAAGACTGCATCCTCCGGGTTCCGAACCGCTTCGAGCTCGTGCTGCTCGCCGCCCAGCGCGCGCGCAACATCAGCCGCGGCGAGGAACTCACGGTCGAGCGGGACAACGACAAGAACCCGGTCGTCGCCCTGCGCGAGATCGCCGAAGGCACGGTGGATCTCGCCGCGCTCGAGGCCGACCTGATCAAGGCGCAGCTGCGCGCGCCGGAGCCGGAGCCGGTCGAGGAGGAGGTGATCGACCTGATCGCCACCGACGAGAACATCTTCGGCGTCATGGATGTCGCCGAGGAAGGCGCCGCCGAGGGCCTGACGCCCGAGGAGATGGAAGCCGCCATCGCCGCCGAGCTCGGCGGCAAGGACTGAGGCAGCCATGGCCGAGGGCGCGCCCCGCCTCTTCCGGGCGGCGAGCCGCGCCCCGGAGGGGGGGCGGGGCGCGGCGCGGCCGGCCGCAGGGCCGACCGAGGCGGAAGCCCTCGCCGCCGACGTCACCTCCTACGACCCGCGCGCCGACCGCAGCCTGATCCTGCGCGCCTACGCCGCCGCGCAGCGCGCCCACGAAGGCCAGACGCGGGAGAACGGCGAGCCCTATTTCACGCACCCCGTCGCGGTCGCGAAGATCCTCGCCGGCTACCGGCTCGATGCGGCCACCATCGCCACCGCCCTGCTGCACGACACGGTGGAGGACACCGGGCTCGGGCTGAAGGAGCTCGAGGCCGAGTTCGGACCCGACGTGGCGAAGCTCGTGGACGGCGTGACGAAGCTGACGCGCCTCGAGCTGCAGTCGGAACGCACCAAGCAGGCGGAGAACTTCCGCAAGCTCGTGCTGGCGATGAGCGAGGACATCCGCGTCCTGCTCGTCAAGCTCGCCGACCGGCTGCACAACATGCGCACGCTGCACCACGTGCCGCAGCCGGAGCGGAGGAAGAAGACGGCGCGCGAGACGATCGAGATCTTCGCCCCGCTGGCCGAGCGCATCGGCATGGAGGCGCTGAAGACCGAGCTCGAGACGCTTGCCTTCCGCGAGCTGCAGCCCGACGCGTACCAGACGATCACCGCCCGCCTTGCCTTCCTGCGCGGCCAGGGGGCGGACCTGATCGAGGAGATCCGCGAGGACATCCGCCGCGTCGTCACCGAGGCCGGGGTGCAGGCGATCGAGGTGACGGGGCGCGAGAAGTCGCCCTACTCCATCTGGCTCAAGATGCACGAGAAGAAGGTCGAGTTCGAGCAGCTCTCGGACATCATGGCCTTCCGCGTGATCGTGCCGGACAAGGCCGCCTGCTACGCCGCGCTCGGCGCCGTGCACTCGGCCTACCGCGTGGTTCCCGGCCGCTTCAAAGACTACATCTCGACCCCGAAGCCGAACGGCTACCAGAGCCTGCACACCGGCGTGACGGTGCCGGAGAAGCGCAACGCCAAGATCGAGGTGCAGATCCGCACCCCCGAGATGCACGAGGTGGCCGAGCTCGGCGTCGCGGCGCACTGGATCTACAAGCAGGGCGAGGCGGCGGCGCGCGACCGCACCCGCTACCCCTGGGTGAAGGCGCTGCTCGAGATCCTCGACCACGCGAGCGAGCCGCAGGAGTTCCTCGAGCACACCAAGCTCGAGCTGCATCGCGACCAGGTGTTCTGCTTCACCCCGAAGGGAGACCTGATCGCGCTGCCGCGCGGCGCGACCCCGGTGGACTTCGCCTACGAGGTGCACTCCGAGGTGGGCGATTCCTGCGTGGGCGCCAAGATCAACGGCCGGATCGTGCCGCTGCGCCACCAGCTCGAGAACGGCGACCAGGTCGAGATCATCACCGCCCGCGGCGGCACGCCCAATCCGGCATGGGAGCGCTTCGTCGTCACCGGCAAGGCGCGGGCGCGCATCCGCCGCTTCGTGCTGGCCCGCCAGCGCGAGCAGGCGCGCCTCGAGGGCCGCAGCGCGATCGTCAAGGCGTTCCGCGCCGAGGGGATAGACTTTGCCGAGAAGCTCCTGGAACCCGCGCTGAAGCCGCTGAAGCAGGCGAGCCTCGAGGATCTCTACGCCGCCGTCGGCCAGGGGCAGATCGGGCCGAAGGAGGTGGTGCTGGCCGCCTTCCCCGAACTGCGCGGCCCCGCCCGTCCGCTCGACGCCACGGCGCTGACGCGCGCGCGCGGCAAGCCTGGCGCGACGGTGCCTGTGTCCTCCGCCCGGCGGGAGGCGAGCCACGGGATCGCCGGCCTCATCTCCGGGATGGTCGTGCATTTCGCCGGCTGCTGCCACCCCGTGCCGGGGGACCGGATCGTCGGCATCGTCACCACCGGGCGCGGTGTAACGGTCCACAAGGCGGACTGCCACAACCTCGAGGCCTTCGCCTCCACGCCCGAGCGCTTCCTCGACATCGAGTGGGATCCCGAGGCGGCGGGCACGCCGCATCTCGGCCGGCTGTCGGTGGTGACCAACGCCGAGGATACCGCGCTCGCCGCGCTGACGCTCGCCATCGCCAAGCAGGAAGGCCGCCTGCAGGCGGTGCGCTTCGTCGGGCGCCACAGCGATTCGGCGGAGCTGCTGGTGGATGTGGAGGTGCGGGACACCCGGCACCTCGCCGGCATCATGGCCTCCTTGCGGGCCTGCCCGGGGATCGAGCAGGTGGAGCGCGCCCGGGCATGATCATCGGCCTCGGCTCCGACATCGTGGACATCCGCCGCATCGAGGCCGTCATCGCCCGCCACGGCGACCGCTTCCTCGACCGCATCTTCACGCGCGAGGAACGCGCCAAGGCCGAACGCCGCGGCGGGCGGGCGCGGATCGCCACCTATGCCCGGCGCTTCGCGGCCAAGGAGGCGGCGGCCAAGGCGCTCGGCACCGGCTTCAGCGAGGGGGTGTTCTGGCGGGATCTCGGCGTGGTGAACCTCTCCTCCGGCCGGCCGACGCTCCGGCTCACGGGCGGGGCGGCGGCGCGGCTTGCGGCCATCACGCCTGCCGGCCATGCGGCCGAGATCGCGCTGACCATGACCGACGAGCCGCCCTACGCCCAGGCGGTGGTGATGATCACCGCCGTGCGGCTTCCTTGACAGGGCGGGGGGGCCGCGCTCTATCCGCCGCGTCCTGAACCGCCGCGTCCCGCGGCCAGGGTGAGACCGGGGGCGCGAACACCACCATGCCACGCAAGCAGTCCGGCGGCTGGGGCGAGAGCCTCAAGACCATCCTCTACGCGGCGCTGATCGCCGTCGGCATACGCACGGTGGCGTTCGAGCCGTTCAACATCCCCTCGGGCTCCATGATCCCGACGCTGCTGGTCGGCGACTACCTGTTCGTCTCGAAGTATTCCTACGGCTATTCGCGCCACTCTCTGCCCTTCAGCCCCAACCTGTTCGAAGGCCGCATCCTCGGCCGCCTGCCGGAACGCGGGGATGTCGCGGTGTTCAAGCTGCCGCGCGACAACGCGACAGACTACATCAAGCGGATCATCGGCCTGCCCGGTGATCGGGTGCAGGTGCGCGGCGGCATCCTGCACATCAACGGCCAGCCGGTGCGGCGCGAGAGCCTCGGCCCCTTCACCGTGGAGGGGGACGGGCCGCGGATCACGGTGCGCCGCTACCGCGAGATCCTGCCCGGCGGCCGCAGCCACGAGATCCTGGAGATGCAGGACGACGGCGCCTTCGACAACACCCCCGAGTTCCTGGTGCCCCCGGGCCACGTGTTCGTGATGGGCGACAACCGGGACAACAGCCTGGATTCGCGGGCGATGGGCGCTGTCGGCTTCGTCCCGCTCGAGAACCTGCTCGGGCGGGCCGAGATCATCTTCTTCTCGGTGGACGAGACGGCGGTGTGGTGGCAGCCCTGGACCTGGCCCTTCGCGATCCGCTGGAACCGCCTGCTGATGGGGGTGAGATGACGGACGCGGCGATCGCCGCCCGCATCGGCCACAGCTTCCGCGACCCGGCGCTGCTCGACCGCGCGCTGACGCACCGCTCGGCGGCCGGGCGCGGCGGCCTCGCCTCCAACGAGCGGCTGGAGTTCCTCGGCGACCGCGTGCTCGGCCTCCTGATCGCGGAGTGGCTTGTCGAGCGCTTCCCGAAGGAGCGGGAAGGGGCGCTCGGGCGGCGGCTGTCGGTGCTGGTCTCCGCTCCGGTTCTGGCCGAGATCGGCGCCGCGCTCGGCCTCGGCGAGGCGCTGCGGGTCGAGAAGGCAGGCGGCAAGGCCGGGCTGCGCGCCGGGCAGAACGTGCTGGCCGACGCCACCGAGGCGGTGATCGGCGCGCTCTACCTCGATGGCGGGCTGGAGGCTGCGCGCCGCTTCGTCCGCGCGGAATGGGCCGCCCGCATCGCGGCCGACCCGACGCCGCCCGTCAACGCCAAGTCCCGCCTCCAGGAATACCTGCTCGGGCGCGGGCTGCCGCTGCCGGAATACCGGCTGCTGTCGGCCGAGGGGCCGGACCACCGGCCGCTCTTCACCGTCGAGGTCGTGGCCGCCGGACGCAGCGCGCAGGGAAGCGGCGAGAGCAAGCAGGCGGCGCAGCAGGCGGCGGCGCAGGCCTGGCTCGAGGCGGAGGACGCGGCATGACGACCCGCTGCGGCACCGTCGCCGTGCTCGGCGCGCCCAACGCCGGCAAATCCACGCTGGTGAACCGCCTCGCCGGCGCCAAGGTGACGATCGTCTCGCCCAAGCCGCAGACGACACGCTTCCGCATCCGCGCGGTGGTGATGCGGGGCGAGGCGCAGATCATCCTGACCGACACGCCCGGCATCTTCCGCCCGCGCCGGCGGCTGGATCGCGCCATGGTCGCCGCCGCCTGGGGCGGGGCGCAGGATGCGGATCTCGACTGCCTCGTCGTCGACTCCCGGGCCGGCCTGACGGAACCGGTGCGGGAGATCCTCGCGCGGCTCGCCTCGGGGCGGGTGCCGCTGTGGCTCGTGCTGAACAAGATCGACCTCATCCCGCGCGAGCGGCTGCTGCCTCTCGCGGCCGAGATCACGGCGCTCGCCCCCTTCCGCGAGACCTTCATGGTCAGCGCCGAGACGGGCGACGGCGTGGACCGCCTGCTCGACCGGCTGGCCGAGGCGATGCCGGAAGGCCCGTACCTGTTCCCGGAGGACGAGCTGTCCGACCTGCCGGACCGCATGCTCGCCGCCGAGATCGTGCGCGAGCAGATCCTGCGCCTGACGCACGAGGAGGTGCCGCACCATGCGAGCGTCGAGACGGAATCCTGGCAGGAGCGCGAGGACGGCAGCGTGCGGGTGGACTGCACGGTCTACGTCTCCCGCCCCGGCCAGAAGGCGATCCTGATCGGCGAGAAGGGGGCGAAGATCAAGGAGATCGGCCGCCGCGCCCGGGCCGAACTCACGGCGCTGCTCGGGCGGCCCGTGCACCTCTTCCTCAACGTCAAGGACCGCCCGGGCTGGGACGAGGAACGCGGGCGCATCCGCGCCCTCGGACTCGAGGATCCGGAGTAGCCCCGCCGTGCCGGTCGAGTGGCAGGCGCCGGCCGTCGTGCTGTCCGCCCGTCCCTATGGCGAGGGCGCCGCCCTCGTCACGCTGTTGACGGAAGCCTATGGCCGCCATGCCGGCCTGGCGAAGGGCGGCGCATCCCGGGCGCAGGCGGCGCTTTGGCAGGCGGGCAACCTCGTGGAGGCGCGCTGGCTCGCGCGGCTGCCCGAGCAGCTCGGCGCGCTGGCCGGGGAACTCGTGCACGCGACGGCGGCGCTCGCGATGGAGGATCCGCTGGCGCTCGCGCTGCTCTCTTCCGCCACCGCGCTGGCCGAGGCCGCCCTGCCGGAGCGGGAGGCGCATCCGGCGGTGTTCTGTGGCCTCGTCTCCATCCTGGCGCGGCTCGTGCAGGGGCCGGAGGAGGTGTTCGCCGACCTCGTGCGCTGGGAGGCGCTGCTGCTGGCCGAGCTCGGCTACGGCCTCGACCTCTCGGCCTGCGCGGCGACGGGGGAGACGCGGGATCTCACCCATGTCTCGCCGAGATCGGGCCGCGCCGTCTCCATGCGCGCGGCGGTGCACTACCTCGACCGTCTGCTCGTGCTGCCGCCCTTCCTGCTGCAGGAGGGCGATCCGGGGGAGCCGCAGGACTGGCTCGCTGGGCTGCGGCTGACCGGCCATTTCCTCGAGAAGCGCCTGTTCGCCGCCACGCATCGCGCCCTGCCGGATGCGCGGCAGCGGCTGCAGGACAGGCTTGCCGCCATCGTCGAAGGCGGGGGATGACGGTCGGGGGGCGGCTCTGCTAGCGCCTCGCCGGAACGCAGCAGGACCGCGAATCGCAGCATGGCGACCGAGACCGAGGGCGGCGAGATCCGCGACACGCGCCTGACGGAGGCGCTGTCGCAGCGCTATCTCGCCTACGCTCTCTCCACCATCACCGCCCGTTCCCTGCCCGATGTGCGCGACGGGCTGAAGCCCGTGCACCGCCGCGTGCTGTGGGCGATGCGGCAGCTCAAGCTCGACCCGGAGGGCGGCTTCAAGAAATGCGCCCGCGTCGTCGGCGACGTGATCGGCAAATACCATCCGCATGGCGACGCCTCGGTGTACGAGGCGCTGGTCAGGCTCGCGCAGGATTTCGCCGCGCGCTATCCGCTGGTGGAGGGGCAGGGGAACTTCGGCAACATCGACGGCGACAACGCCGCGGCCATGCGCTACACGGAAGCGCGCCTCACACCCTTCGCCGTCGCGCTGCTCGATGGGCTCGATGCGGACGCCGTGGACTTCCGCCCCACCTACGACGGCGAGGACCGCGAGCCGGTGGTTCTTCCGGCCGCGGTGCCGAACCTGCTGGCGAACGGCGCATCGGGCATCGCCGTCGGCATGGCCACCTCGATCCCGCCGCACAATGTGGGCGAGCTCTGCCGCGCGGCGCTGCACCTGATCCGCCATCCGGAGGCGACGGCGCGCGAGCTGATGGCCCATCTGCCCGGGCCGGATTTCCCGACGGGCGGCGTGCTGGTCGAGCCGCCCGAGGCGATCGCCGCCGCCTACGAGACCGGCCGCGGCGGCTTCCGCCTGCGCGCCCGCTGGGAGGTGGAGCGGCAGAAGGGCGGGGGGTATCGGATCGTCGTCACCGAGATCCCCTACCAGGTGCAGAAGTCGCGCCTGATCGAGCAGATCGCCGAGGCGCTGGAGCAGAAGAAGCTGCCTCTGCTGGCCGATGTGCGGGACGAGAGCGCGGAGAAGGTGCGCATCCTGCTCGAGCCGAAATCCCGCAGCGTCGAGCCCGCGGTGCTGATGGAGAGCCTGTTCCGCACCACCGCGCTCGAGATCCGCTTCCCGCTCAACATGAACGTGCTCGAGCCCGACCGCACGCCGCGGGTGATGGGCCTGAAGGACGTGCTGCGCGCCTGGCTCGACCACCGGCACGAGGTGCTGGTGCGCACCTCCACCCATCGCCTCGCGCAGGTCGGCAAGCGGCTCGAGATCCTCGACGGCTTCCTGACCGTCTATCTCAACCTCGACGAGGTGATCCGCATCGTCCGCGAGGAGGACAAGCCGAAGGAGGCGCTGATCGCGGCCTTCGGCCTCACACCCGCGCAGGCGGAGGCGATCCTGGAGATGCGGCTGCGGTCCTTGCGCAGGCTCGAGGAGATGGAGATCCGGCGCGAGCACAAGCGTCTTTCCGCCGAGCGCAAGGGGCTCGAGGCGCTGCTCAAGGACGAGCGGCGGCGCTGGGCGCGGATCGCCGAGGACATCGAGGCCGCCGCGGCGAGGCACGGCGATGCCCGCCGCACCGCCATCGAGGCCGCGCCGGTCCCCGTAGCGATCGACGCAAGCGCCTTCGTCGAGCGCGAGCCGATCACCGTGATCCTCTCCGAGAAGGGCTGGATACGCGCGCAGAAGGGGCACCTTCCGGACGATGCGGAACTGCGCTTCAAGGAGGGTGACGGGCCGAAGTTCCTTCTCCGCTGCGACACGCTCGATCGTCTCACGCTCTTCGCCTCCAACGGCCGCGCCTACACGATCAAGGCCGATGCCATCCCGCGCGGCCGCGGCGACGGGCAGCCGCTGCGGATGCTGATCGATCTCCCGCCCGAGGACGAGCCGATCGCGCTGTTCGTCGCACGCGAGGGCCAGCGCTTCCTGCTTGCCGCCAGCGACGGCAGGGGCTTCCTTGCCGCCGCCGACTCGCTGCTCGCCGAGAAGCGCACCGGCAGGCAGGTGCTGCTGGTGGAGCCGCCAGCGCGCGCCATCGCCTGCATCCCGGCCGAGGGCGACATGGTGGCGGCCCTCGGGGAGAACCGGAAGCTGCTGGTCTTCCCGCTCGAGCAGGTGCCGGAGATGGCGCGCGGCCGCGGCGTCGCGCTGCAGGGCTACCGGGACGGCGGCATGGCCGACGTGACGGTGTTCCGCAAGGCGGACGGCCTTTCCTGGAAGCAGGGTGCCCGCATCCGCACCGAGACCGACATCACCCCCTGGCGCGGCAACCGCGCGGGCGCGGGGAAGGCGCCGCCGCACGGGCTGCCGAAGGGGCGCCCGTTCAGCGGCTGAGGCGCCTCACGCCGCCGGGGGCACCTCGACCGCGTAGCGTTCGAGCGGCGGGATGCTCCGGATCATCCGCCGCTCGTGGAGGAAGCGGGCGAAGCGCGCGTAGCGGTTCTGGTCGAGCGCCGCCGGCGAATGGGCGAAGCGCGTGATGGTGCTGCCCCAGGCCCGGCGGTTCAACTCGTTATCCAGTTCGCGGCGCGGCCCTGCGATGAACATGCGCCACGCTTCGTCGGGGTTGTTCACGAGGAAGGCCGTCGCGGTCTCGATCGCATCGAGGAAGCGGCGGATCAGCGGGTCGCGCGCGCGGTCGCGGTGGGCGACGTAGATCAGCTCGTCGTAGATCGGCAGCCCGTGCTGCTCGGGGTAGAAGGCGCGCCCCGGGCGGTTCTCGATGTCGAGCTGGTGGAGTTCGAAGTTGCGGAAGCCGCCGATGATCGCATCCACCTGCCCCGACATCAGCGCCGACGACAGCGCGAAGTTCACCGCCACCAGCCGGACGTCGCGCACGCTCATGCCATGCGGCGCGAGCATCGCGTTCAGGATCACCTCCTCGAACCCCGCCACCGAGTAGCCGATGGTGCGGCCGCGCAGGTCGGCGGGCGTGCGGATGGGGCCGTCGCGCAGCACCGTCACGGTGGAGAGCGGCGTGCCGACGAGGGTGCCGACGCGCAGCAGCGGCAGCCCCTGGTCCACCGCGAGATGCAGGTTCTTCTGGTAGTACACGCCGATGTCCGCCTGCCGGGCGGCGACGAGGCGCGGCGGCTCGTTCGGATCGGCGGGCGCGACGATCCGCACCTCAAGCCCCGCGGCGCGGAAGATGCCCGCCTCCTCCGCCACGATGATCGGCGCGTGGTCCGGGTTGACGAACCAGTCGAGCATCAGCGTCAGCCGCCCCGTCGTCGCCGGAGCGGCGGTCTGAGCCGCGGCGGCGCCCGGCAGCAGCAGGGAGGCGAGGGCGGGCAAGGCGCGGCGGGTGATTTCCGTCATGGCTGTGTCTCCTCGTCGGGGAAGGTCTCCCGGCTCCAGGGGATCGCGGCGCGCAGCAGCGCGTCCATCGCGAACCACAGGGCGAGAGCGATGGCGGCGAGCACGGCGAGCGCCGCGAACATCACATCCGCCTGGCTGCGGGCGTTGGCGTGCAGCATGAGGAACCCGAGACCCGCGGAGGCGCCGACCCATTCGCCGACCACCGCGCCGATCGGCGCGACGGCGGTGGCCACGCGCAGGCCGGACGCCAGCGCTGGCAGCGCCGCCGGCACGCGCAGGCGGAACAGGATGGCGGCGCGGGAGGCGCCCATGCTGCGCGCAAGCTCGAGCCAGCCGGGGTCGGTGCGGCGGAGGCCATCCAGGAACGCGGAGGCGACGGGGAAGAAGATGATGATCGCCGCCATCGCAACCTTGCTCGCCATTCCGAAGCCGAGCCAGAGCGTCAGCAGCGGCGCGATGGCGAAGACCGGGACCGCCTGGGACACGAGCAGCACCGGCAGCAGCCAGCGCCGCGCCTGGGCGAAGGCGGCGAGCAGGAGCGCGGCGAGCACGCCCGCCAGCGCCCCGAGCCCGAGGCCGACCAGGATCTCGGACAGCGTCACCGCCGCATGGCCGAGGATGATGTCTCCGCGGTCCCACAGCGCGAGCGCGACACGGCCGGGGGAGGGCAGAAGGAAGGGCGGCGCCGCGGTGATCCAGACGAAGGCCTGCCACAGCAGCACGAGCCCTGCCGCCACCACGAGGCCGCGGGAAAGCGCCCCGCTTCTCATGCCGCCGCCGCCAGGCTCTCGAGCAGCGCCGCCGCCGCCGCCATGACCGCGGGATCGGAAGCGTCGCGCGGCGGCGGGGCCGCCGGCACCCTGATCTCCTCCGCCGTCGCCGGCGCGCCGCGCAGCATCACGACATGGTGCGCGAGCCGCATCGCCTCGAGCGGATCATGCGTGACGAGCAGCACCGTGCGGCCGGCCAAGAGACGCGCAGCCAGGTCCTGAAGGCGATGGCGCGTCGGCGCGTCCACGGCCGAGAACGGCTCGTCCATCAGCACGACGGGCCTCTGCTCCATCAGCGTGCGGGCGAGTGCCGCGCGCTGCCGCATGCCGCCGGACAGTTCTGACGGCCACGCCGTTTCCCGCCCCGACAGCCCGACCGAGGCGATCAGCGCGTCGGCCCGCGCGACGTCCGTGCGCTCGCCGCGCAGCCGCGCGCCGAGAAGCACGTTCTGCCGCAGCCGCAGCCATGGGAGCAGAAGATCCTGCTGCGCCATCCAGGCCACGCGGCCGGTCAGAGGCGCGCCGTCCTCGGCGGCGATCCAGGCGCCCTCAGGCAGCGGCAGCAGCCCAGCGACCAGCCGCAGCAGCGTCGATTTCCCGACGCCGGAAGGCCCGAGCAGCGCCGTGCAATGCCCCGCCGGCAGGCGCAGCCGGAGTTCGCCGAGCACCTGCCGCCCGCCGAAGGCGAGACCGGGAATCGCGATGTCGAGCGCGGGCGCGCGATGGTCCATTGATCCCTACGCCGGTGCTAACCGGATCAGGTTCAAGGGGTCGCGCGTGAGCGCCTCTCAGCCCGGGATGGGCTCCCCCTCAATGACGCTCGATGGATGGCAGCGCCGCGCGCGCCGCGCAAGGGGGTCAGCCGACGCTCTCGGGCAGCAGCACGCCGCAGCCGCCGGCCGCGGCATGTTCCTCCGCCGGCCGCCACTGCCCGCCAGAAAGCACCTCGGAGGGGCGGAAGCGGGCCTTGTAGGCCATCTTGCGGCTCTCCGGCACCCAGTAGCCGAGATAGACATAGGGCAGCCCCGCGCGCTGCGCCCGCCGCACCAGCCACAGGATGGCCGCCGTGCCGAGCGAGCGGCGCGGCTGCGCCGGATCGTAGAAGGAATAGACGGCCGAAAGCCCGTCGGAGAGCCAGTCCGTCAGGCAGCAGGCGACAAGCCGCGCGGAAGCATCGCGGAACTCGATCAGCGCCGTGGTGATCGGCGTGTCCTCCACCATCGCGCGATAGTCGTAGAAGCCCATCGCCGCCATGTCGCCGTCGCCGTGGCGGGCCTGCTGGTAGCGCTGGAACAGGGCGAACTGTTCGGCGGTGGCGCGGGCCGGGGTCTCCTGGCCCGACAGGTCGGCGTTCAGGCGTTCGATCTTGCGCTGCGTGCGGTCGGGCGCGAAGCGGTCGGCCAGGATGCGGATCGGCACGCAGGCGTTGCAGCCGGGGCAGACGGGCGCGTAGGCGATGTTGTGGCTGCGCCGGAAGCCGGCGCGAGAGAGGCGGTCGTGCTGCGCCTCGGCCTCCGGTCCGCCGAGTTCCGTCACCAGCTTGCGCTCCGTCCGCCCCGGCACATAGGGGCAGGGCAGGGCGGCGGTGGTGTAGAAGAACTGGGGGCGCTTCGCCGGGCGGTGCATCGCGGCCGATCATGTCGGCGGCGGCGGGCGCGCCGCAAGAGGGTCAGCGCGGCGGCAGTAGGAGGATGCTCCCCGCCTCATGATCGGCCGCCGCGCCGAGCTGCAGCAGCCCGCCCGCCGCCCAGCGCCCGGTCAGGTCGAGCCAGTGGCGCGACATCGGGTGCCCCGACTGGCCGGTGGCGATGATCGCCCACAGCCCGTCGGGCGAGGAGAGATCGGCCACCAGCCGGAGCCCCGGGCCGTGGATGTGGGAGAAATCCGCCGCCATGCCGCCGCGGTTGACCGTCTGGCCGTCGCCCGGCGTCGGCACCTCCGCCCCGAGCCAGGGGCCGAGGATGGGCACGAACCGCAGCAGCGGGTGGAGGAAGCGGGCGCGATGGGCATCGCCCCAGCGCCAGCGCGCGGGGTCGGCGCCGAAGCGCGCGGCGAGCGACGCCACGCCTTCCGCGAAGGCGCGGGCGGCGAGCGCCTCGCAGCCCTGCTCGCCGCACCAGTGCGCGCCCCGCCCCTCGGCGAACACATGGCGCAGGAACTCCGGCCGCGCCGGGGCAGCCCCAGGCGGCACGCCGCCCGCCTCGAGCGCCGCGCGCCCGAGTGCGGAAAGCCACGCATGGAAGACGAGCGGCTGCGGCAGGCCGGCCGCCATCTCCCCCTGCCAGGCGGAGAGCAGGTCGAAGGCCTCGCCGGCCGTGCCGGCGGGGCGCGGCAGCCGGCGCAGCAGCGGCAGCAGCTCTCGTGCGAGCAGGCTGACGGCATCCGCCTGGATTCCCGCCTGCGCCGCCGGCGTGTCGGCGCCGGGAAGCAGCTCGAGGATGCGGCGGAAGCGCCAGTCCCCGTGCCAGTCGCGGCCGAGGAAGGCCGGATGCCCGGGCGGCACCACGCGGTTGTTGGCGTTGAGCACGAGGCCGCTTGCCGGGTTCTCCACATGCGGCAGGGCGTCGAAGGGCAGGAAGCCGCGCCAGACGGGGCCGGCCGCGCCTTTGGCGGGCCAGGCGCCGTCGCCCGTGCGCCGCAGCGGGATGCGTCCGCCGATGTAGAGGGCGATGCCGCCCTCGGCGTCGGCCACCACGAGGTTCTGCGAGGGTGCGGAGATCAGCGCCGCCGCCGCCCGCGCCTCGGCGATGCTGCGGGCGCGGTTGAGCGCGAAGAGCCCCGCGGCGGCGGTATCGTTGGGTGCAAGCACCGTCATCGCCACCGCCAGCACGCTGCCCGCCGGCGCGCCGGGCTCGAGGTCGCTCACCACCGGGCCGTGGCGGGTCTCGCGCACCCGAAGCACCTCCTCGGCGCCGAAGCGGACGCGGATCCGCTCCTCGCGCAGGGCGAAGGGGCGGGGGCCGTCCTCCGTCTCGTAGGTGTTGGGGCCGGCGAGGCGCTCCACCACCACGTCCTGCGTGTCGGCGTGGGTGGTGGTGAAGCCCCAGGCGAGGCGCTCGTTCCGGCCGATCACCACCATCGGCACGCCGGGCGCGGTGGCGCCGGCGAGGAACCGCCCGCCCGGCAGCTCGATGCGCGCGAGATACCACAGGATCGGCGCCGAGAAGCCGAGATGCGGATCGGAGGCGAGCAGCGCCCCGCCGCTGGCCGAGCGGGACGGCGCGAGCGCCCAGGCGTTGGAGGCCGAGGGCGGCAGCGTCCCGTCCTCGGGGAAGCGGGGCAGGGCCGAAAGCAGCGCCGCCACCCGCGCCGGATCGAGCGAGGCCCCGCCGTCCGGCCGCCCGGCGCTGGCATCCTCGGGCCAGAGCTCGGCGATCCGCTCGGGCGGCAGCAGCGCGGCAAGGCGGGCGCGTTCCAGCTCCTCCCGCCAGTTGGCGGAAAGCCACAGGCCCATCACCTTGCCCCACAGCAGGCTGTCGGCCGGCCGCCAGGGCTCGGGCGGGCCGAGTGCGAGGAACTCCGGCGCGATCCACCGGCCGCGGGCGGCGATTCGGGCGTTCACGCCCTCTGCGTAGGCCTCGAGGATCGCGCGCACCTCCCCGGGCAGGGCGGCGAGATCCGCCTCGGCCGCGCGGGCGAGGCCGAGGGTGCGGACGAAGCGGTCGAGCCGCAGCGCCGAGGGGCCGAGGATCTCGGCCAGACGCCCGGCGCCGCCGCGGCGCATCATCTCCATCTGGAACATGCGGTCCCGCGCGTGCAGCCAGCCGAGGGCGCGGGCGGCATCGGCCTCGCTTGCCGCGAGGATGCGGGGGATCCCGTGGGAGTCGAGACCGATCGCGACGGGGGCGAAGAGGCCCGGGATCGCCGCCTCCTCCTCCTCCGCCGGAAGCGTCGCCCACAGCGCCGCGGCGAGCAGGGCGGACAGCAGCAGCACGAGCCCGGCCAGCCCGGCCAAGCCCCGGCGCAGCAGGCGGAACAGGTGGCGCATGCGGCGCATGTGGCACCATCCGCCCGCCCCGTCACCGCCCGGGTTGCCGCGCCGCCGCGCGCGGGCCAGACTGCGCCCGTCCAGGAACCAGAATACCGGGAGGATCACCGATGCGCGCGCTGCTGCTTGCGTCCGCCCTCTGCCTGCCCTTCGCGGCGGTGCCCGCCGAGGCGCAGACCCTCCGCTTCATGACCGGCCCGCAGGGCGGGGTGTGGGTGCCGCTCGGCGGCGCTCTCAAGAACCTGTGGGAGCAGAGCATCCCCGGGATCACCTTCCAGAACCTGCCCGGCGCCGGGATCGCCAATGTGCGCGCGCTGGACGAGGGGCGGGCCGAGATCGGCTTCGGCAACACCATCTCGACCGTGGACGGGGTGCAGGGCAATCCGCCCTTCCCGCGCGCGACGACGCAGGTGTGCAACCTCGCCTCTCTCTATCCGCAGTATTTCCAGGTGGTGGCGCTGGCGGAGGCGAACATCCGCACCGCCGCCGACCTGCGCGGGCGGGGTGTCGCCATCCAGCCGCGCGGCAACACGGCCGAGGTGGTGACGCAGCACTGGCTGCGCGCGCACGGCCTCTCCTACAGCGACATCCGCGCCTCCTTCCAGGCCTCCTACAACGATGCGGTGTCCATGCTGCGCGACGGGCAGGCGCAGGTGTTCACCCTCGGCACCGCCATCCCGGCCTCCTCGGTGATGGATCTCGGCTCGGCGCGGCGGATCACCATCCTGGATCTGCGGGATTCGATCGAACCGATGCGGCGGATCAACCCGGGCTATGTCGGCGTGACGATCCCGGCCAACACCTATCCCGGCCAGACGCAGGACGTGACGACGATCGGCTACGCCACGCACCTGATCGTGCGCTGCGACCAGCCGGAGGAGCGGGTGTTCCGCATGGTGGAGCTGCTGCACCGGAACCTCGCGGAACTGGCCAACGTCACGCGAGACCTCGCGCGCACCACGCCGCGCGACATGGCGGCCGACATCGGCGTGCCGCTGCACCCTGGGGCGGCGCGCTACTTCCGCTCGATCGGCGCGATGTGAGCCGATGCGGGGTGCGGAAGGCGGGGTTGCGCCGCGGATCATCCGCGGCGGCGTGGCGGCGCTTGCCGTCGCCATGTCGGCCTATCACGTCTGGGTCATCGTCGTAGGCCCGCCGGAGGCGGTGATCTTCCGCGCGACCCATCTGCTCTTCGCGCTCCTCCTCGTGTTCCTCACCATCGGCGGCTGGCCGCTCCGCCGCGCCGACGGGCTGCCCTCCGCCTCCGACTGGCTGTTCGCCGCCCTCGGAGCGCTGCCGATCGCCTACCTGTTCTGGAACTACGACTACCTCGTCAACCGCATGATCTACGTGGACGATCCCACCTTCTGGGACCAGGTCATGGCGGTGCTCTGCGTGCTGTTCGTGCTCGAGGGCACGCGGCGGGCGATCGGCTGGGCGCTGCCGCTGACGGCGATCGCCTTCCTCGTCTACACGTTCGGCTTCACCTCCGTCACCTGGGGGCAGGTGGTGGACCAGCTCTTCCTCACCACCGAAGGCGTGTTCGGCTCCACGCTCGCGGTGTCGGCCTCCTTCGTCGTGGTGTTCGTGCTGTTCGGGGCGTTCATGGAGCGCTCCGGCACCGGCCGCCTGTTCATGGAGTTCGCGCTGGCGCTGACGGGCCGCAGCGCCGGCGGCCCGGGGAAGGTGGCGGTCGTCTCCTCCTCTCTCTTCGGCACCGTCTCGGGGAGTGCGGTCGCGAACGTGATGGTGACGGGGCAGGTGACCATCCCGCTGATGAAGCGCACGGGCTTCCGCCCGCCCTTCGCGGCGGGGGTGGAATCGGTCGCCTCCACAGGCGGGCAGCTCATGCCACCCATCATGGGGGCGGCGGCTTTCGTGATGGCGGAGTTCCTGCAGGTCTCCTACCTCACGGTGCTCGGATGGGCGCTGATCCCGGCCATCCTGTTCTACGCCGCCACCTTCATGGCGGTGCATTTCGAGGCCAAGCGCCGCGGCCTCGCCGGGCTGCCGGAGCAGGAGGTGCCGAAGCTCTCCCGCGTGCTGGCCGAGAACGGGCACCTGTTCCTGCCGGTTGCCGCCATCCTCGCGATGCTGGCGGCCGGCTATTCGGCGCCCTACGCCGCGCTCGTCGGCACCGCGCTGTGCTTCCCGGTGGCGTTCCTCCGGCGCACGACGCGCCGGCACGTCACCCTCGGCAACCTGTGGGACGCGCTGGTGGAGGGGGCGAGGGGGGCGATCGGCGTCGCGATGGCCTGCGCCTGCGCCGGCATCGTCATCGGCCTGATCGCGCTGACCGGGGTGGGCATCGTGTTTACGCAGCTCGTCGTCAACATCTCGGGCTCCAGCCTGCTGCTCGCGCTGCTGCTGACGATGGCGGCCGGCATCATCCTCGGCATGGGGATGCCGACGACGCCCGCCTACATCGTCATGGTCTCGCTTCTCGTGCCGGCGATCATCCGCCTCGGCGTCGAGCCGCCGGCGGCGCACATGTTCGCCTTCTACTTCGCGATCCTATCCGCCATCACGCCGCCCGTGGCGCTTGCCGTGTTCGCCGCGGCGGGGCTCGCGAAATCCGATTTGTGGGAATCGGGCTGGGCGGCGGTGAAGATCGGGGCGGCCGGCTTCATCGTGCCGTTCATGTTCGTCTTCGAGCCGTCTCTGCTGCTGATCGGGCCGCTGACGCAGAGCCTGCACGCCGCGGCCTCTGCCTTCCTCGGCGCCACGCTGCTTGCGGCCGCCCTCCATGGCTGGCTGTTCGGCCCGGCGGGCCTGTGGCAGCGCGCGGTGCTGTTCGCCGCCGCCCTGTCGCTGATCCAGCCGGGAGCGATCACCGACCTGATCGGCCTCGGGCTTGCGGGGCTGGTCGCGGCGGCGCAGATCCTGGCGCGGCGTCGTAGCGCCCGCGGTCAGGCGGCGTAGCGCGAAACCGACAGATCCCCGGCCGCGATCTCCGGCTCCCGGCCCGAGATCAGGTCGGCGAGCAGCCGCCCCGACCCTGCCGCCATCGTCCACCCGAGCGTGCCGTGGCCGGTATTGACGAAAAGGCCAGGGACGGGTGTGGCGCCGACGATCGGCGTGCCGTCCGGCGTCATCGGCCTCAGGCCGGTCCAGAACACGCCCTTCGCCGCATCGCCCCCGCGCGGGAACAGGGTGGTGAGCGCGGCTTCCAGCGTGGCGCGGCGCGGCGCGCGCAGCCGGAGCGAGAAGCCCGCCAGTTCCGCCGTGCCGCCGATGCGGATGCGGTCCCCGAGCCGCGTGATGCCGACCTTGTACGTCTCGTCCATCACGGTGGAGACGGGGGCGAAGGCCTCGTCCTCGATCGGCACCGTCAGCGAATAGCCCTTGACCGGATAGACGGGGATTACAACGCCGAGCGGCGCGAGCAGCGCCGTCGAGTAGCTGCCGGCGGCGACCACCACCGCATCGGCGCGGAGCGTGCCCTGCCCCGTCGCCACGCCGACCGCGCGGCCGCCCTCGGTGACGATGCCGGCAACCGGCGTGCCGTAGCGGAAGGTCGCGCCGGCGTCTGCCGCAAGCTCCGCCAGCCGCCGGGTGAACAGATGCGCATCCCCGGTCTCGTCGCCGGGCATGGAGAGGCCGCCGGCGATCCGCTCGCGCACCAGGGCAAGCGCGGGTTCGGCGGCGATGCAGCCCTCGGCGTCGAGCAGGCGGTGCTCGAGCCCGAGGGCGGCGAGGGCGGCCGATCCGCGCGCGGCCTCCTCGAGCTGCTCCGGCTTGCGGAACAGCTGCAGCGTGCCGCGGCTGCGCCCGTCATAGGCGATGCCCGTCTCCTGCCGGAGGCTCGCCATCGCCCGCCTGCTGTACTCGGCCAGCCGCAGCATGCGGGCGCGGTTGCGGGCGAAGGCCTCGGCCGTGCAGTTGCCGAGCATGCGCCAGAGCCAGCCGAGCATGGCCGGATCCGGCCGCGGCCAGAGCACGAGCGGCCGGTGCTTCATCATGAGCCACTTGAGCGCCTTGAGCGGCATGCCCGGCGCGGCCCAGGGCGCGGCGAAGCCGTAGGAGAGCTGGCCCGCATTGGCGAACGAGGTCTCGAGCCCCGCGCCGGGCTGGCGGTCCACCACCGTCACCTCATGGCCAGCCCGCACGCAATGCCAGGCGGTGGACACGCCGACCACGCCCGCGCCGAGAATGACGACCCGCATCTGTGCCCGCTCCCTCCGGATGGGCGGACCTTAGCGCGGCCGCGTGGGCGGGACTCGCCGCTGTGCGGCGGGGCCTGCCGCGCTACCCTGGACGCGTGGCAGATCCTGCGGCCGAGTCGCAGGATCTTGCGCAGGATGCTTCATGCCGGGATGCCCCATGCCGACGCAGGATCCGCTTGACGACCGAATCCTCGCCCTGCTGCGGGAGGATGCCCGGATCACCAACGCGGCGCTGGCCGCAGCGGTCGGGCTTTCGCAATCCGCCTGCCTGAGGCGGGTGCGCAGGCTCGAGGAACGCGGCGTCATCCGCGGCTACACGGTGCTGGTCGATGAACCCGCCCCGGCCGGGCGCTCCATCGTGCTCGTGCAGATCAGCCTCGAACGCCAGTCGGACGAGTATCTCCGCCGCTTCGAGGAGGCGGTGCGCCGCGTGCCGGAGGTGCGCGACTGCCTGCTGATGGCGGGCGACCCGGACTATGTGCTGCGCGTCGAGACGGGCGGCCCGGCCGAGTACGAGCGGCTGCACAAGGAGCGCCTCTCTCGCCTGCCAGGGGTGGCGCGGCTGCGCTCCTCCTTCGCCATCCGGGCGGTGATCGGCGGCGGGCATCCCTGAGGGGCGCGGGGCAGCCGCGCGCCGGGCGCAGGCGGCGGCCGTTGCGCGCGGGCCGCCGGCGCGGCATACAGCGAAGGGGCGCCCGGTGGTCCGGGCGATCCAGGTCGCGTGAGTGGCGCCCTCCGGGCGCCTGCACCTCCCCCGCTTCCGTCGCAGACAGCCCTTTTCACGCGGGGTGTTGGCACAACCCCCGCCGCGTTCCCGGGCTGCGCCCGGGCGCCGGCAACAGGCGCCCGAAAGGCGAATGATGACCGAGTTCTCCACCTTCGGCCTGGCCGAACCCATCCTCTCCGCCCTCCGCGAGGCGGGCTACGACACCCCGACCCCGATCCAGGCGCAGACCATCCCGCTCGCGATGGCCGGCCGCGACATCGTCGGCATCGCCCAGACCGGCACGGGCAAGACGGCCGCCTTCTCCCTGCCGCTGCTGCACCGGCTGGCAGAGGCGCCGCGCCGGCCGGAACGCCGCGCCGCCCGCATGCTTGTGCTGAGCCCGACGCGCGAGCTCGCCGCCCAGATCGAGCAGAGCATCCGCAGCTACGGCAAGCGCCTGCGCGTGACGACGGCGCTCCTCATCGGCGGCGTCCCCATGGGCCGGCAGCTGCGGGCGCTGACCAGCGGCGTGGATGTGCTGATCGCCACACCGGGCCGGCTGCTCGACCTTGTGGCCGAAGGCGCGGCGCGGCTCGACCAGGTGGAAGCGCTGGTGCTCGACGAGGCGGACCAGATGCTCGACTTGGGCTTCCTGCCCGACGTGAAGCGCATCATCGCCAGGACGCCGCCGAAGCGGCAGACGCTGCTGTTCTCGGCCACCATGCCGGAGGCGATCGCCGAACTGTCGGCCACCCTGCTGCGGGATCCGGCGCGTGTGGCCGTGACCCCCGTGGCGAAGACGGCCGACCGCATCGAACAGCGCCTGATCCACGTGGACCGCGGCGCGAAGCCGGCCGCGCTGGTGGAGCTGCTGACCGAGGAGAAGCCCTCCCGCGCGCTGGTCTTCACCCGCACGAAGCACGGCGCCGACAAGGTGGTGCGGGACCTCGAGCGCGCCGGCATCGCCGCCGGCGCGATCCACGGCAACAAGAGCCAGGGGCAGCGCGAACGGGCGCTTGCCGCCTTCCGCGAGGGAAAGGCGCCGATCCTGGTCGCCACCGACATCGCCGCGCGGGGGATCGACGTCTCCGGCGTGTCGCATGTGGTGAACTACGACCTCCCGAATGTTCCGGAAACCTATGTCCACCGCATCGGCCGCACGGCGCGGGCGGGGGCGGAGGGGATCGCCATCTCGCTCTGCGACGGGGATGAGGTGCCCTTCCTGCGCGACATCGAGAGGCTGATCCGCCAGCAGATCCCGGCGACCGACCGCCGCACGGAACCGCCCGGCGCGCCACGGCCGATCCTGCAGCGCCAGGGCCGCGGCCGGCGGCCGCAGGATGCCATGCCGTTGCGGCCAGCGCGCGACGGCGCCCGGCGGGAGGAGCGTGCCGCCGGCGG
>JANWXJ010000191.1 GCA_025055335.1 Acetobacteraceae bacterium | reverse complement strand
GGGCGCTGTGGTGGGCGTTCCGCCGCCTGGGGCGGCCGGAACCGGTGCGCGCCCCGGCCTGGGCCTGCGGCGCCGCGCCGCCGCCGCGCTGGCTGCCGCTTGGGGATCCGCGGACGCAGCCTTCGGCGGCTGGGTTCGCGCAGCCGCTCCGGCGGATGCTGGCCGAGCCGTGGTTCGCGCGGCGCGAGGGGGTGGCGGCGCCCGAGCCCGGAACGGCGGGCGTGGCGCGGTTCGGGCTGTCGGTCGGCGATCCGTCCTTCGCGTGGCTGCTCCGGCCGCTCGGGCGGGCGCGGGATGCGCTGGCGGCGCGGGCGGAGGCGCTGCGGGACTGGAGCCTGCGCCGGCATCTCGGGCTCGTGCTCGCGCTGGTCTGCGGGCTGCTGCTCGCGTTCGCGGCCGCCGGATGATGGCGCTGCTGGCCGGCATCCTCGCGCAGCTGCTGCACGCGGCGCTGGTGGTGGCGGCGGCGCCGCTGCTGCTCGGCCTCGCGCGGTGGCTGAAGGCGCGGATGCTCGGGCGCGCGGGGCCGCCGCCGTGGCAGCCGGTGCTGACGTTGCTCAAGCTGGTGCGGAAGCGGCCGGTGCTGGCGGAGGGCTCCTCCGCCGTCACGCGCGCGGCGCCCTCCGTCGCGGTGGTGGCGCTGTTCGCGGCGGCGATGCTCGTGCCCTCCTTCGCGCGCGGCATGGCGCTCGCGCCGCTGTCGGACCTCGTGCTGATCGGCGCGCTGCTAGCGCTGGCGCGGGCGGCGCAGGTGCTTGCGGGGATGGATGCGGGCACGGCGTTCGGGGGATTGGGCGCTGCGCGGGAGGCGTCCTTCGCGGCGCTGGCGGAGCCGGCGTTCCTGGTGTCCGTGCTGGTGATCGCGATGCTGGCGGGGGGGACGAACCTCGAGGCGGCGTCGGCGGCGCTGCAGGAGGGGTCGGCGGGATTGCGCGTGTCGCTCGGGCTCGTGCTGGTGGCGCTGGTCGTGGTGGCGCTGGCGGAGAACGCGCGCCTGCCCGTGGACAACCCGGCGACGCACCTGGAACTCACGATGGTGCACGCGGCGACGATCCTCGAGGCCTCGGGGCGGTACCTCGCGCTGTGGGAGGCGGCCGCCGCGCTTCGCCTGCTGGTGTGGATGTCCTTGCTGCTCGCGCTGTTCGCGCCGTTCGGCGCGGCGGGGTCGGTGCCGGCATGGCCGGTGGCGGCGGCGCTGTGGGCGGGCAAGCTCGCGGTTCTGGCTCTGGCGCTGTCGGCGTTCGAGAACGCGATCGCCAGGATGCGCGTGTTCCGCGTGCCGGAGTTCCTCGGCGTCGCGCTGCTGCTCGCCCTCGTCGGCGCTGTGCTGCTGTTCATGTCCGGGGTGCTGGCGTGAGCGCGGGGCTCGCCTACGACCTCGCGCACCTGATCGGCGGCGGCGTGCTGCTCGCGTCCTTCCTGCTGCTTTACCAGCGGCGGATGTCGGCGCTGGCCGGCGTGCTGGCGGCGCAGGGGGCGCTGGTGGCGCTGGCGGCGCTCTGGCAGGGCCTCGTGCGCGGCGAGGCGCACCTGTTCGCCACCGCCGCCATCGCCTTCGCCGCCCAGGGCGTGCTGGTGCCGCTGCTCCTGCAGCGCGTCGTCGCGCGGCTGGGGCTCGACCGCGCGGTGGAGACGGCGCTGCCGGTCGGCGCCTCGCTGGCGGCGGGCGTGGCCTTGGTCGTGCTTTCGGTGCTGGTGATGCTGCCGGCCACGGCGGGCCAGGCGGGCGCTCTGGCGCGGGTGGACATGGTGCTGGCGCTGTCGGTGCTGCTGCTCGGCGTGCTGATGATGGCCACACGGCGCACCGCCATCCCGCAGGTGGCGGGGCTGATCGCGGTGGAGAACGGGCTGCTGCTCGGCGCCGTCGGCATCGCGGGGCTGCCGCTGCTGCTCGAGCTGTCCATCGCCGCGCTGGTGCTCGTGCTGGTGCTGGTGGGTGGGGTGTTCGCGCTGCTGATGCGCGCAAGGCTCGACAGCCTGGACGTGACGCTGCTCGGGCGGCATCGCGGAGAGGGCGGATGAGTGCCGCGCTGGCGCTCGTGCTGTGGCACCTGGCCGGTGCGGCGGCGATGGCGGGTGTGGGCGCGGCGCCCTGGGCGCGCTGGGCGAACGTGGCGCTGGCGGCGGCGGGGCTGCCGCTCGCGCTGCTCGTCGGGCCCGGCGGCGAAGGCGCGTGGCTGTCGGCCGATGCGCTGGCGCGGCTGCTGGCGCCGCTCGCGGCCCTCGTCGGCCTCACCTGCGCCGTCTATTCGGCGGCGACGCTGGACGCGGAGCGGTTCGACGCGGCGCGGGCGCGGCTCTACCATGCCTGCTTCCAGGCCTTCCTCGGCGCCAACCACGCCGCGCTGCTGGCCGACAATCTCGCGCTGATGTGGGTGGCGGTGGAGGCGGCGACGATCGCCTCCGTGCTCGTGGTGGCCATCCATCGCACGCCGGCGGCGATCGAGGCGGCGTGGAAGTTCTTCGTTCTCTGCGGCGTCGGCATCGCGCTGGCGCTGTTCGGCACGCTGCTGCTGGCGGCGGGCGATGCGGGCGGGGCGGAACGCCTGTCCTTCGCCGCGCTGCGCGCGCTGGGGGCGGAGCTGAATGCGGGGCTCGTGTCCCTCGGCTTCCTCTTCCTGCTGGCGGGCTACGGCACCAAGGCCGGGCTCGTGCCGCTGCACGCCTGGATGCCGGACGCGCATGCGGAAGGGCCGGTCGCGATCTCGGCGGTGCTGTCGGGGCTGCTGCTGAACACGGCGATGGCGGCGGTGCTGCGGGCGAAGGTGCTGGCCGACGGGGTCGAGGCTCCGGTGCCGCCCGGGGTGCTGCTCGCGGCGCTCGGCCTTGCGTCGGTGCTGCTGGCGTCGGTGGCGCTGTGGCGCCGGCGCGACGCGCGTCGGCTGTTCGCGTGGTCGAGCATCGAGCAGATGGGGCTCGCCGCGGTCGCCTTCGGCATCGGCGCGCCGGTCGCGGGGCTGTTGCAGATGGCGGGGAATGCGCTGCTCAAGAGCGCGGTGTTCTTCGCCGTCGGGCAGGCGGCGATCCTGCGCGGCAGCCAGCGGATGCGCGACATCTCGGGGCTGGTCGCGGCGCGGCCGGCGCTCGGCTGGGGGCTGGCGCTGGCGATCGCGGGCGTCGCCGGGCTGCCGCCCTTCGCGGTGTTCCTGGCCGAGATGGCGCTGCTGTTCGAGGCGGCGTCGCGCGCGCCGCTGCTCGCGCTCGCGGTCGGCGCGAGCCTCGTGGCGGCGGGGGCTGCGCTGCTGCGGGCCGCACTGCGGCTGTGCTTCGGGCCGGCGCGGGCGGAGTTCGCTGCGCCCGTGCCGCGCACGGTCATCGGCGTGCTGTGGCTGCACATCGCGATGGCGGCGCTGTGCGGGGTGTTCGCGCCGGATGCGGCGGCGGCGCTGTTCGCATCCGCCGCCGAGGTGGTGCGATGAGCGCGCTGGAGGCTGTGCTGCGGCGGGGCGCGGCGGTGGCGGGCGCGGCGCCGCATGCGCGGCTGCTGCTGGATGCGGAGGGCTGGGCGGCGCTGGCGGACGCGCTGGCGGCTGACGACGGGGGGGCGCTGCTGGCGCTGTGGCCTGGGCAGCGCAGCGTGCACGCGGCGCTGCTGGATGACGCCGGGCGCATGGTGGTGGCGAGCGGGCCGGCCGCGCCCGGCTACGCGGCGCTCTCGCCCGCGCGGCCGGGTGCCCTGCTGTTCGAGCGCGCGGCGCGCGATCTGGCCGGGATCGTCGCGGAAGGCGCGGCGGATGCGCGCCCGTGGCTCGACCACGCGGAGGAGACGGAGTGGCTGCCGGCCGAGGGACCCGGGCTCCATCGCATCCTCGTCGGCCCCATCCACGCCGGCGTGATCGAGCCGGGGCAGTTCCGCTTCTCGCTGCAGGGCGAGGCGGTGGTGCGGCTGGAGGTGCGGCTCGGCTTCACGCACAAGGGCACGCTGTCGCTGATGCGGGGCAAGCCGCCCTGGGCGGCGGCGCGCTTCGCGGCGCGGCTGTCAGGCGATTCCACCGTCGCGCATTCCGCCGCCTTCGCGCTGGCGGTGGAGGCGGCGTGCGGCGTCGCGGCGCCGCCACGCGCGCAGGCCCTGCGCGTGCTGATGCTGGAGTGGGAGCGCGTCGCGAACCATCTGCATGACTGGGGGATGATCTGCAACGATGCCGCCTTCGCCGCCATCCATGCCGAGACGGGGCGGCTGCGCGAGGCCGTGCTGCGCGCGGCCGACGCGGCGTTCGGGCATCGGCTGATGATGGACCGCGTGGTGCCCGGCGGCGTCGCGGCGGACATGTCGGGCGAAGGCGCGGCGGCGCTGCGGTCGGCGGCGCTCGCCGTGCGGCGGGCGGTGCCGGGGTTGCGGCGCATCCTGGAGCAGCACGCGAGCCTGCAGGACAGGCTTGCGGGCACGGGCGTGATCGCGGCGGCGCTCGTGCGGCGCTTCGCGGCGGGCGGCGTGGTGGGGCGTGCGAGCGGGCGCGCCTTCGATGCGCGGCTGCTCCCCTCTCCCCTGCCCTACGCGGCGCTGTCGCCGCGGCTGGCGACGCGCGGCGAGGGCGACGTGGCGGCGCGCGTCGCGGTGCGGATCGAGGAGCTGCACGAGAGCCTGCGGATGGTGACGGCGCTGCTCGACACCCTGCCGGACGGGCCGCTCGAGGCGCCGTTGCCGCCCCGCGCGGGCGAGGGGAGCGCGCTCATCGAGGGCTTCCGCGGCGAGTGCTTCGCGTGGGTGTCGCTCGACGACGGGGGCGCGATCCGGGAGGTGTTCCTGCGCGATCCGTCCTGGCTGCACTGGCCGCTGCTGGAGGCGGCGGTGCAGGGCAACATCGTCGCGGACTTCCCGTTGATCAACACGTCGGTCAACGGGTCCTGCTCGGGCTGCGACCTGTAGAGGGGAGGTGCTGCATGCTCTGGCCGAGGCTCGCGCGGAACCTGGCGTCGAGGCCCCTGACGGAGCGCGTCGCGGCAGCGGACGAGGCGGTGGCGCAGGCGCTGGCGGAGCGGCTGCGCGCAGCGTCGCGCGCGCGGCTCGGGCGGTCGCTCGCGGTGCGGCAGGTTGATGCGGGCTCCTGCAACGGGTGCGAACTCGAGATCCACATGCTGTCGGGCGTGGTGTACGACCTCGAGCGCTACGGGCTCTCGATCGTCGCCTCGCCGCGCCATGCGGATGTGCTGCTGGTGACTGGGCCCGTCACCCGCAACCTCGCGCAGGCGCTGGCGGCCACGCATGCGGCGACGCCGGATCCGAAATGGGTGGTGGCGCTTGGCGACTGCGCCGCCGATGGGGGCGTGTTCAAGGGGTCGGCGGCGGTGGTCGGCGGTGTCGCCGACGTGGTGCCCGTGGATCTGCTGATCCCGGGCTGCCCGCCGCCGCCGGCACGCATCCTGGAAGGGCTGCTGGCGCTGCTGGAGGCGGAGGCGGAGGGATAGGGCGGCCGCCCTCAGCGCGGCACCCCCAGCGCGTCCCGCGCGCAGGAGGAAGGGTCGCATCGCCGAGCGGCAGGATCGCCTCGGCGAGGCCGTAGTCCGGCCGGTGCAGCCCGGGCTCGGCGCCGGGCAGGAGGTGGCGGCCGGGAACCTCGGCGAACAGCACGCCGATCTCCTCGCCGGCCATCACCGGCTCCGCCGGCTCCGCGATTCGCAGGCCGGCACGGGCGCTGGTCCCGGCGCGCGCCAGGGCGACCGAGGTCGCCTCGCTCGCCACCGGCGGCGAGCGGCGCTCGAACCCGATCTCGGCCGCGACGCCGAAGGCGCGCGCCACCGCCTCGGCGAGATCGGCCAGGAGGCGTTCCGGCGGATCCCCGACGGCGGGTTCGAACCAGCCGCCGTGCCGCGCAACGCCACGCGGGAGGGCAGGACGTTCCGGCATCCCCTCCTCTCCTCTCGATCTCGCCGGATCTGAGGACTGTCGCCGACGGCGCCGGCACGATCCGCGCCACCATGGCCGCGCCGCCGCCCCGGGCGGCACGCGCTGTGGCAGTCATGGCCGCTGGCGCTCATCCGGCCCTCGACGCGCGGCCCCAGGGCCCGGCGGCTCCAGGCCGTCGGGCGGCCATGCCCCCGCGCAGCCCGACGCCGTGATCGGGGCCCCGCCGCGCAGGGCGGCCACGGCGCCGCTCGCCCGATGGCGGTCGCCACCTCGTCGCAGCCCGCCTCCCGCAGCCGTGCGGCGACGAAGGCCGCGGTCTCCTCGGCCGCGGAGCCGATCTCCGGGCGGGCGTGGAGATGGCGCCGGCATGCCCTCCCCCTCGGCGCGGGGGCGCGGGATGCTGCGGGCGCCACGGGATCCTCGATGTCCGGCATGGCGCCGGGCAGGATGGCACCATACCGCCGCCGCGCCTCAGACAGCACGTGGCGCGCGCCCGGCGCCGCCTTCTCAGGGAATCAGGCCCCAGGGCCAGGGCGGCGCCTCAGCGGCCGGCGGCGGCCCGTCGGCCAGGCCGCGCCGCGGCTCGCTGGTCGCCGGCAGCGCCGTCCAGCAATCCACCGCGCCAAGCGAACGGGTGCAGAGCGGCGGGGGAGGCTGCGCCTCGGCCCGCCGGCGGCAATAGACGCCCTCCGTCTCGACATGGGCGACCGAACAGTCCCGCCCGAGGGCGAGGGACAGCGCGATGTCCGGCACCGTACGCCCCGCCACCGCCAGCGCCCCGACATTGACGGCGGCCGCCGGCACCAGCGCCTCGGCGCAGGCGACGAGGGGCAGCAGGAGCAGCGGGGCGAGCATCCGGCGCATCGGCGGCATCCTCCGGCCGGCCGCTGAATCTCCGGTGAACGCCCCCGGTTCCGGCGCCCGCCGCTTTGCTCTATGCTCCCGGGCCTTCGCCGAACCGGAGCCCGGGAGAACGCCGTGTCCGACATCTTCCAGGAGGTGCAGGAGGATCTCCGCGCCGAACGCGCCCGGCAGTTCTGGCGGCGCTGGGGCATCGCCTTCGGCGTGCTCGCGGTGCTGGTGGCTGGCGCCGTCGGCGGTTGGCAGGCCTGGCGCTGGCACGAGACGCGGCGGGCCGAAGCCGCATCCCTCGCCTTCGCCGAGGCGCAGCGGGCGGTGGAGGGGGAGAATCCCGATTTCGCCGCCGCCGGCCGACGTTTCGCCGGGATCGCCGAGCAGTCCCCCGCCGGCTACCGCGTGCTGGCGCGGCTGCGCGCCGCCGCGCTGCTGGCCGAGGCCGGGGATCGCGCCGGCGCGCTCGCGCTGTGGGATGCCGTGGCGCGCGATCCGGCGACCGACCCGCTGTGGCGGGATCTCGCTGCCCTGATGTGGGCGCTGCACGGCATCGCCACCGAGGATCCGGCGGCGCTGGCCGCGCGCCTTGGCCCGCTCGTCGCGCCGGGCGC
>JANWXJ010000043.1 GCA_025055335.1 Acetobacteraceae bacterium | reverse complement strand
GAGGCGGCGGCGATCGCGCGCGCCGCGGGGCGCGAGGCGGCGATCCATCCCGAGGCGCTGGCGGAGGACGCCCCGCCGGACATCGCCGGCCTCGGCGTCGAGGGCGTGGTGCTGGCCGGCGCCCCCGGGGCAGCCGGCGTCCCGCAGCCGGAGAGCGCCTGCCGGCGGGCGCTGCGCGAAGCGGCCCCCTCGGTGCTGCTGGTGTAGTCTCGTTCCGGCTGCGGCCCGGCCGGCGCGACACCGAAGACCTGGCGCGCGGTCTACGGCGTTGCGGCAGGCCGTTCCGGCGCCGCCCCGCGGCCGGCCGTCACTCGGCCGCGCCCTCCTCCGGCCCCCGCCGCGGCGCGCGCAGCAGGGCGGGTTCGCCGCGCGGCAGGCCAGGCGGGATCGTCGCCGTCCAGACGCGTGCGCCGCGCTGCCATGGCAGCGGACGGAGGCGGAGCCGCGCCGCCCAGACGCCGCCGAACCACAGGTCGAAGTCCGCCCGCGGTGGCGGCGGGCCGGCGAGCGTGACGGTCAGCGCCCGCCCGCCATCCGGGCGAACGGCGATGTCCCAGGCGAACTCCTCGCCCGGCGGGACCGGCCTCGGAGCCTCGGCGGAAGGCGTCAGGCGCTGGCCGAGATCGGTCGGGAAAGGCGGGGAGGGCTTCCGCCAGCCGCCGCGGAGCGCCTCGGCAAGCCAGAGGGCGGCGCGGTCCGGCACGCCTCGAGCGCGCGGCGGCCGCGCCATCGCGCGGAGTTCCGCCCGGTCGAGCCACAGCGCCGGTCCGCGCCGGGGCGGCGGGCGGGCGGGGAGCACCGCAGGCGGCAGGCCGAAGCGGCGGTCGAGCCACTCCAGCACCGCCGCGGCGTGGGTGTCGAACCGCCGCGCCCGCGCGCGGGCCCAGAACTCGGCGGCGTCGAAGCCGGGCGCACGCAGCGCCGACAGCGCATCCCCGATCCAGGGATGGCTCGGGTTCGTGTCCCACTGCAGCGCCTGGCCGATGGCCACCAGCGCCTCGTCCACCGGTGCGAGGACGCGGATCGGCCGGCCGAGCAGCTCGCCCGGCAGGCTGCGGGCGACGAGGTCGTCGTCGAAGCGGCCGTAGCGCCCGGCATGCATCGCGCGGTGGTGCAGGTCGATCTCGATCCGCTCCGGCGGGGCGAGGTCGTCGGCGTCGAGGGCGGCGATCCATCCCGCGGACGCGGCCCGCACGCCGAGATTGGTCGCCGCGGCCGGACCCCGGCCGGGCCCGGCCAGCACCCGCGGGGCGAGCGGGTGCCGCCGCGCCAGCGCGGCCGTCCCGTCGCGGGAACCGTCGTCCACCACGATCACCTCGTCGGGCGGGCGGGTCTGCGCGGCCAGGCTGTCCAGGGTCTCGGCCAGCGTCGCCGCGGCGTCGCGCGCCGGGATGAGGACGGCGACACGCTCGCTCCTCACGCCTCCTCCTCCGCAGGCACGAGCCGCGCGGCGAGGCTCTGCGCCGAGAGGCCCCCGGCGAGGCGGCGGCGCCGCACCGACCGCAACAGGACGCGACGGAAGTCGCGCTCCTCCGCCGCCGACCGCGCCGCCGTCATCGAGCCGGGGTGGCGGCGGTAGTAGAGCGTCGTCCGGTCGAGGATGGCGAAGCGCTCCCCGGCATCCGACAGGCGCAGGATCAGGTCCACGTCCTCGGAGAAGGTGAGGGTCGAATCGAGCGGGCCGAGCCGTTCGAACACCTCCCGGCGGAACAGATAGGCGCCGAGATTGACATGCACCACCGACTGCCACGCCGAGTCGCGGAGGGGGCGGCCGGCCGGCCCGTCCCAGCGCGCGAACCACTCGATCCGGCCGCCGACCGCGACATCGCCCGGGCGGCGGGCGAGATGCGCGAGCTGCCGCGCGAGCTTGTCGGCGGGCCAGAGGTCGTCGTCGTCGAGGAAGCCGATGACGGGGCCGGCCGCGGCGGCGAGCGCCACGTTGCGCGCTGCCGCAGGGCCCCGCCGCGGCCCCTGCAGGATGCGCAGCCCTGGCAGCCGCGCCCGCCCGAGCGCCGCCCGCGCGGCATCCGACATGCCGTCGTCCACCGCCAGCACCTCGTGCAGCGCCTCGGCCTGGACGGCGAGGGAGGCGAGGGCGTCGGCGAGGAACGGCGCCTCGCCCCGTATCGGCAGGATGACGCTGACCACGCCGGTCACGCCGCCGCCTCCCGCGCGAGGCGGAGCGCGAAGCGGGCGGTTTCCGCCGGGTCGCGGCCGGGCACCAGCTCGAAGGCGGGCAGGGCTTCCACCAGCCGGCCGAGCCGCGCCGCCGTCTCCCGGGTCGCGGTCCGCATCAGGAACACCGTGGACGGCGCCAGCAGCGCATAGGCCCGCGCCTTGCCGATCGGCCGGGCGGAGGGCGCCTCGGCGAAGCGGCCGGCAAGGCACGCCAGGGCGGTGATCGGCCCCTGGCGCGACGGGCAGGGGGGCAGGCGCGCGGTCGGCTTGGCGAAGGGCTCGGCGCCCGCGGCCAGCCGGGCGGCGGCGGCGAAGCGCCCGACCGCGGCCGGGGTGAGCTTCACGCTGTCATAGAGGCCTCAGGCGCGCGGGGCGGGCGGCCCCGGCTCCACCCAGCAGAGATCCTCGGCCAGCACCTCGAGCCCGGCGGCGACCGCCCCGGCGGCCAGGGTGGACTTGCCGCTGCCGCCCGGCCCGGCCACCAGCAGCCGCGCCTCCGCCGTGCCGAAGGCGGCGGCATGGGCCAGCACCGCGCCGTCGCGGATCGCCGCCCAGTGGAGGGCTTGGCGCAGGGGCTGGGTGATCTCCCACTCCGGCAGGCGGGCCGGATCGGCCAGCCAGAGCACGGCGCGGCGGGCGGCGAGGTCGGCGAGCGACCACACGCCGTGCCCCTCGTCGGAGGCCAGGGCGAGGCCCTGTTCCGGCGCCCAGAGGGTGCGGTGGAACCCCGCCGCGTCGAGGATGGGGAAGGGCCAAGCGGCTGGCGCCGGGCCGAGCCGGCCGCGCGGGCCAAGCAGCGTGACGTGCCACGGCGCGCCGCCGGTCTCCGGCGGCGCCGACGCAAGGTAGCGCAGCAGCGCGAGCGGATCCTGCCCGGGCGGGAAGCCCTCCGCCGCGACCGTCAGCGCGAGCGGCCCGACGGCGCCGCGCCAGATCGGGGGCGGCGGATCCGACACCGCCGCCAGCGCCGCGGCGACGAAGCCTGCGGCGGAGGCAGCGGCCGGCCCGGCGGTGATGCGCATCGGCGGCTACCGCCGCGCGACCGGCCAGCCCATCGTCTCGCTGACGTCGTGGATCGGGTCGAGCAGGATCAGGTCGGCCAGGTCGTCGTACACGAGAAGCTGCGGCCAGTGGGCGGGGCGGGCGGCGGGCGGCGCGGCGGCGGGCGGCGGCGGCGGGGCCTCCCCGATCCGGGCGAGCAGGCGCTCGCGCAGCAGGTCCTCCACGAACAGCCGGACCCCCTCGGCGAGGCCGGGATCGCCAGCCTCGGCCGCGATGGCCGCGGCCACGGCGTCCGGGTCGGCGGCATCGGCGAAGGCGTCCCAGACCTTCTCTCCGAGCGGGTTGAAGCTGAAGTACCGGCCGGTGAGGAAGTTGATCGAGACGACGCCGTCCTCGAACGTCTCGGTCGCGATCTCAGCGCTGTTGTGCCGCACGAGCCCGCTGCCTTCGGTCATGGCCGCGACTCTTTCCCCATCTCTTCAGGCACGATTATCGCCGGATCGCGGCCCGAGCAAACGGCGGGCGCGGCGGGGCCGCGGGCGGGGGTTCCGGGCCGGGGCGGCCGCGGTTGGGGGACCGGCGCGGGCCGGACGCGATCTTCGGCCGGCTGCGGACCGGCGCGCCCTGGCGCGGCCTGCCGGACCCGCGGGCCATCGGGTGGTGCGGGGGCGCGAGGATCGTCGGCGGCCTCGGCCGCCCTGCCGGGCTGGCACGGCCGAGCGCCTGGCGGTGGTCGTACCGCCTCCGGTGCTGGCGGCTCCAGGATCATGCAGGGACAGCCCCGGGCGGCCCGCCCGTCCCCATCGGCCGATCCGGCCGGAAGCCCAGGGGGGGATCGCGGCCGCGCCTGCTCCTGAGCCGATCCGGGACCTGTCCTGGGGCTCCGTCTTGCCGCCCTCGGCCTCGGCCGGGGCCTCGGGGGGCGGGCGGCAGCCGGGCGGCGGGTGCGGCCAGATGCGGCTGGCGTGCCGGCGCCGTCCGCCCGCCACAGCCGCGCGCGCCTCGGCTGGGGCGGTGGCACCTCGAGCCCCTCGCGACGCCGGATCCGTTCCTTTCGCGTGCGGTTCACCGACCAGCCGCCTCCCGCAGCCAGGCAGCGTTGCGGCGACGGCCGCGGTACCCGCAGCCCTGTGACGCCCCGACCCTGTCCGCCGCCGGCGCGACCTCCTCCTCCGTTCCCCGCGGCACCTTCCGGTGCGCCGGCCGGTGCCGCCGCAGCGCCGCGCAGGCCTTCCGCTCCGGCACGCCGAAGCCGCGCACGACACGCGCGACGCGGGGCCCGACGCCGCGCGGGGCCCGCCACCGTCCCGGCACCGCTCCGGCCGCCGCCCTGCGCTGGCCCACCGGCATCTCCCCCTGCCGCCGCCTGGCGAGGATCGCCTTCGGAGCGTGCGACCCCTTCGGGCCGATCCCGGAACCTCTCCTCGCCGCCGGAGTACATCGGCGGCGGACGGCGCCTCGGGGGTCGGCGAGCGTGGCGGGGCCGTCCGGCCCGCGCCCCTCGGCGAAGCGCCGGCGCGTCGCCTCGATCAGGCATTCGCCGATCTCGCGGAATGCGGGCCGCGCATCCCCTGCCGCCGCGCGCAGCCGCGCCAGCGCCGCGCGCAGGGCCGAATCGTCGAGCTTCACCTCCATCGCTCCGATGCCTCCGTTGCGACGGCCGGCATTCCGGCGTTATCCTGTTCCGGGCGGCGGGCACTGGCCGGATTGCGGAGTCATACCGCGATGTGTTTCGGACGATACCGGGGGGACGCCGCCCGCCCCCACAGCGTGACGAGGTGCAGCATCCGCCGCTTCGGCAGCGCTTCCACGATGGCGGTCAGCTGCATCCCGTCCACCTCCCCGTCGACGCGCAGGGTCTCGCGCCCGATATCTGTCTGGCCGGCATAGGTCATCTCGCCCCCCGACAGCAGCCGCGGCAACAGGGCCAGCGTCTCCGGCGTCAGCGGCACCTGGCCGCGCGCGCGTTCCGTCGCGTCATCGCCATGCCGGCGAAGGACATGGCTGATCCCGGACAGTGATACCGTCCAGTCCCACAGCTCGCGGGCGATGGCACCGACACCTGTCAGCCTGGCCGCGGCAGCCGCTTCGGAGTGTGTGAGCGGCCCGAGAGTGAGGTAGGCCGGCAACGGTCCGTAGCCCTTCGTCGGCGCCCCGCCGCGCTCGCCGAGCGCCGCCTCGGCGAAGCGGCGCAGCGCCTCGCCCGTCTCCGGCTGGCGGCGGATCGCCTCCGCCAGGGCGTCGCGCCGGGCGGGCGGCACCGCGTCCATGTAGGCCTTGCCGATCTCGTAGGGCCAGGCGACGGTCTTGGCCGCCGCCGCCCGCACCGCCTGCGCCACCGTCGCCCCGGGCGCGTAGTCCCAGCCCTCCTCCACACCGGGCAGAAGGCCGCGGGCATCGCGCGCGTCCCGGCCGGCGGGCGGGGCGCGGTCCGGATCGCCCCCGCGCAGCCGCGCCGTCTCGGCAGAGGAGGCGCCGGTGACGTAGCAGGAACAGCCCCAGCCATTCGGCGGGTAATGCGTGCGCCAGAACGGATGTTCGCGCGGCAGCTCCAGCCCGTTCCAGGCCAGATGCTCCGGCCGCGGCTCGCGCGAGCCGCCGTGGCGGTAGATCCAGACCGGGAACTCCTGCAGCTGCGCGTGGCGGCCGGCGGCGCAGGAGGTGGCCATGTTGGTGCGGTAGATCACCCGCGTCCGCCACGCCTCTCCGGCGCGCGTGCCCTCGCCCGTCCGGCCGGTCCAGCCGCTGCGGGCGACGATCTCGCGGAAGCGCCGCCGGAAGGCGTCGGGCCCCTCGCCCCCGGCGATGGCGCGATCCACCGCCGCCGCGAGATCCGCCAGCAGATCGGCGGACTGGGCGCCGGGCACCATGAAGGCGCGGTCGTGCTGGTCGCGCAGCATGTCGCGCCAGGTCGCGGTCGGGACCAGCTCGCCGAGCTTGCCCCGGAAGAACGCCACCTGCTCGCGGAAGGGGCGGCGGAACACGCCGCCGAGCGACGCGCTCATGCCGCCTCCGGTGCGGTGGCGGCGGGGTCAGTCACGGGCGATATCCTCCTGCACCAGCAGCAAGGCACGCTCGACCGTCCGCCTGAGCCCGCCCGGCAGCGTGACCTCGCGGTCGAAGCGGGAGCGGCCGGGAAGGACGCCCGCCATCACGGCAGCCGGCATGGCCGTCGAGACGCGGCCGGCAGGGCCGTGGATGATCAGCCGCCCGTCTTGCGTGCCGGCGGAGGCGATCAGGCTGCCGTCGGTCACCGAGTGGGGCTGCAGCCTCGCGCTGGCACAGGCAAGGTCGAGCGGTGCGCCGGCCGCATCGGTCACAGGCCACGTGCTCTCCCGGCTGTCTCCGCGCACGGCCTCGACCACCCGCATCGGCCTGCTCCTGCGTCACTGCGTGGCGCCCGGCCAGCCCCGTGGGCGGCGTGCCCTCCGCCGGGGCGGGACGGCGCCGTGTGCCGAACCGCGTGGCTTCGGCAGCGGACGGCGGAAGGTCGGGGCGGGCGCCAAGCCGCCTATCGGGCAGTCTCGATCGGCTTCGCCTTCGGCGATGCGGCAACTGCGAGCCGGCGCGACCGCCGCGCCGCTGCGGGTGACGACGCCCGCATCCGCCCATGCGCCCGGGCTTGGGCCTGTCTCGGCGGCGCGCGGGGGCGGGGCGGCGGCGCACGGGATCGCCGGCGTGCCGAAGCGGCACGATTTCGACCCGGCCGAGCCGGAGGGCCGGGACGCGCGCCGAACCGGCGCCGTCAGTTGCCCGGGCGGCCCGCCGCGGCCCCCGGGCTCAGCCGGTTGAGGTTGCCGAAGAGCTGCTGCAGCAGGGTCCGCTCGGTGCCCGGCGTCGGCGTCTCGCGGCTCGTGAAGGCGATGTCCCGCCCGTCCTCCCGCCCGAGGGTGCGTATCTCGGCGACGGCGCCCGAATCGGCGAAGCGGATCGCCACCACCCGCTGGTCCTCGACGGCGAGGGTGCGGCCAGGCAGCGCGCGCGTGACGGCGCTGATGTAGTACCAGTGTTCGCCGTCGAAGGTGCCCGTCGCGCTCGGCGTGCCGAGCAGGGCGAGCACATCGGCCCGCGTGGAGGTGCCGGGCACGAGCTGGGCGAGCTCCTCCGCCTCCACCTGCTGGCCGCGGCGCTGGATCGGCGTCTCGAACACGGAGCAGCCGGCCAGCAGCAGGGCGGCAAGGGCGGCCGCCGGCATGCGGAGCCGGGCGGCATTGACCGGTCGGTCGGGCGGTTCCATCTCGACGGCTGAGTGCCACCCCCCGGGGCCGCGGTCAACGCCGCGGGCGCGGGGCGGGGCGGGAAGGGGCGATCGGCGTGTTCTCCTGGTTCCGGCGCAGGCCGCATGAGCGCGCGGGGTTCCGGCTCTACGGCCGGGCGGTGGCGGCGGCGCGGCGGCCGGTGCTGTTCGCCACCCTCGGCATCCCCGATACGCGGGCGGGCCGCTTCGAGGCGGTATGCCTGTTCGTGGCGCTGCTGATCCGCCGCTGCCGGCAGGATCCGGACCCGCGCGGCCCGGCGCTGGCCCAGGCGGTGTTCGATGCGATGTTCTCCGACATGGACCGGACGCTGCGCGAGCTTGGCGTCGGCGACCTCTCGGTGGGCAGGAAGAACCGCGAGCTGTGGGAGGCCTTCCACGGCCGCGCCGCCGCCTATGAGGCGGCGCTGGATGCCGGCGACGACGCCCTTCTGGCTGCGGCGCTCGCCCGCAATGTCTGGCGCGGCGAGGCGCCCGGGGGCGCGGCCGGGCGGCTGGCCGCGATCGCCCG
>JANWXJ010000029.1 GCA_025055335.1 Acetobacteraceae bacterium | reverse complement strand
CGGAGGTCGTAGTAGACCGTCTGCCAGGGCGGGAAGTCGTGCGGCAGCAGGCGCCAGGCCTAGCCACCGCGCAGCGTGTAGAGGATCGCGTTGATCAACTCCCGCGACGAGGCGCGGCGCGGTCTGCCGCCAGGCCGCGCCGCCGGCACAAGCTCCGCAATGGCCGCCCATTGGGCGTCGGTCAGGTCGGTCGGATAGGCTCGGCGGCGCCGTCGCATCGAGTGTCGTCCTCAAGGCCGACACCCCATGAATCACGCTTCTCGCCGCGCCGGAAGCCCCTTCTCAAACACGCTCTCATTGAAGCTACTTCGGCCATCGCGCGCTCGGCACGGTGTTCTGCGTCTTCCCCGGCAGAAATGCCGGGGCCTCATTGAAGGTTCGAGTGCTGCTGGGCGCCGATACAGACGAGCTGGGTCTTCCCCGGCAGAAATGCCGGGGCCTCATTGAAGTGTTACAAACACCTACCGCACCAAGCCGTAGTGTTCGCGCTCGAAGTACGGTTTTGGGCAAGTGCAATTCGAACCAACGCTCATCTGGCCCGCGCTAGAATCGGCCGTTGATCTGTGTTTTCGGGTTCCGTAGCAAATCGGCCAAGGCAGCAGTTCCGGAGTGGATTGGCCCTCGGAGAGCGATTTCCGGCCGTCTCCGAGTCGGGCCAGTCACTAGGTCACCTCGGAACATCCAAGGAAACCTGCCACTTAGCGCGGCGGTCAGTCTGGCGGAGAGGGGGACACCCAAGGAAACTGGCGGAGGGGATGGGATTCGAACCCACGGTACGGGCTTACACCCGTACAACGGTTTAGCAAACCGCCGCCTTCAGCCACTCGGCCACCCCTCCGGCGCGGCAGGCCACCTCGTCTGCCGCTTCTACCGGCCCCCCCCAACCCCGTCAAACCTCGGGCCGGCCGAGCCGCCGCCTGAGCGCCTCGTTCACCAGCGCCGGGTTCCCCTTCCCCGCCATCGCCTTCATCACCTGGCCGACGAAGAAGCCGAACAGCTTCTCCTTGCCGGCGCGGTACTCCGCCACCTTGTCGGCGTTCGCCGCCAGCACGGCTTCCACCGCCGCCTCGATCGCGCCCGCATCCGTCACCTGCCGCAGCCCGCGTTCCTCGACGATGGCGGCGGGCGGGCGCCCGGTGTCCACCATCGCCTCGAACACCTCCTTCGCGAGCTTCCCGGACAGCGTGCCGTCCGCCATCAGGTCGAGGAGCGCGCCGAGATCGGCGGCGGAGACAGGCGGGTCGATGATGTCGCGCTTCGTGCGGTTGAGTGCGGCGAACAGGTCGCCCATCACCCAGTTGGCGGCCTGCTTCGGGTCCCGCCCGGCGGCCACCGCCTCGAAATAGTCGGCGATCTCGCGCTCGGCCGTCAGCACCCCGGCATCATAGGCCGAGAGGCCGAAGTCGCGCATGTAGCGGGCGCGGCGGGCGTCCGGCAGTTCCGGGAGCGCGGCGCGCAGCCCTTCCACCCAGGCGGCGTCCAGCACGAGCGGCGGCAGATCCGGGTCGGGGAAGTAGCGGTAGTCGTGCGCGTCCTCCTTGCTGCGCATGGAGCGCGTGAGGCCGCGCGCGGTGTCGAACAGGCGCGTCTCCTGCTCCACCGTGCCCCCCTGCTCCCACACCTCGATCTGCCGCCGCGCCTCGGCCTCGACGGCCTGCATGACGAAGCGGATGGAGTTGACGTTCTTCACCTCGCAGCGGGTGCGGAACCCCTCCCCCGGCCGCCGGACGGACACGTTCACGTCGGCGCGCAGGGAACCCTCCTCCATGTTGCCGTCGCAGGTGCCGAGGTAGCGCAGGATCTGCCGCAGCTTCGCGAGATACGCCCCCGCCTCCTCGGGGCTGCGCATGTCGGGCTCGGAGACGATCTCCATCAGCGCCACACCGGAGCGGTTGAGGTCGATGAAGGATTTCGTCGGGTGCTGGTCGTGCAGCGACTTCCCCGCGTCCTGCTCGAGGTGCAGCCGCGTGATGCCAACCTTCCGCCTCGTGCCGTCGGAGAGTTCGATCTCGACGCTGCCGCGCCCGACGATCGGGTACGCGTACTGGCTGATCTGGTAGCCCTGCGGCAGGTCGGCGTAGAAGTAGTTCTTGCGGTCGAAGCGCGACCACAGGTGGATCTCGGCGTTCAGGCCAAGCCCCGTGCGCACGGCCTGCGCCACGCATTCGCGGTTGATCACCGGCAGCATGCCCGGAAAACCCGCATCCACGAAGGAGACCTGGCTGTTCGGCTCGGCGCCGAAGGCGGTGGGCGCGCCGCTGAACAGCTTCGCGCGGGAGAGGACCTGCGCATGGACCTCGAGCCCGATCACCACCTCCCACGGGCCCGTCGTTCCCTCGATCACGTAGCTCATGCCCGCACCTCCGGCGCCGCGCGGAACCCGGCCGCGCGTTCGATCGCGCCGCCGACGGCCAGTACGCCCTCCTCGTCGAAGGGCCGCCCGATCACCTGCAGCCCGAGCGGCAGCCCCTTCGCATCGAGCCCCGCCGGCACGCTGATGCCGGGGAGCCCGGCGAGGTTCGCCGTCACGGTGAAGATGTCGTTGAGGTACATCGCCACCGGGTCGTCCTGCTTCTCGCCCTCTGCGAAGGCGGCGGACGGCGCGGTCGGCGTCACGATCGCGTCCACCGTCTTCCACGCCTCGGCGAAGTCGCGCGCGATCAGCGCCCGCACCTTCTGCGCCTTCAGGTAATAGGCGTCGTAGTAGCCGGCGCTCAGCACATAGGTGCCGATCAGGATGCGCCGCTGCACCTCCCGCCCGAAGCCCTCGGCGCGCGTCGCCTCGTACAGCGCGCGGAGGTGGTCGCCCTGCTGCGCCACGCGCAGCCCGTAGCGCACGCCGTCGTAGCGCGCGAGGTTGGAGGACGCCTCGGCCGGCGCCACCACGTAGTAGGTCGGCAGCGCGTGGCGGGTGTGCGGCAGGCTGATCTCCACGATCTCGGCGCCGGCGTCGCGCAGCCACGCGAGCCCCTGCCGCCACAGCGCCTCGATCTCGGCGGGCATCCCCTCCACGCGGTACTCGCGCGGCACGCCGATCCGAAGCCCCTTCACCCCGCGCGAGACGGCGGCGCGGAAATCCGGCACCGGCCGGTCGGCCGAGGTGGAGTCCTTCGGGTCATGCCCGGACATGGAGCGGAGTAGGATCGCGCAATCCTCGACCGTGCGGGCGAAGGGCCCGGCCTGGTCGAGCGAGGAGGCGAAGGCCACGATGCCGTAGCGCGAGCAGCGCCCGTAGGTCGGCTTGATGCCGGCGATGCCGCAGAACGCCGCCGGCTGGCGGATCGAGCCGCCGGTGTCCGTGCCCGTCGCCCCGGGCGCGAGGCGGGCCGCCACCGCCGCCGCCGACCCGCCGGAAGAGCCGCCCGGCACCAGCCGGAGTTCCGGCGCATCGGCCCGCTTCCACGGGTTCTCCACCCCCCCGAAGGCCGAGGTGAGGTTGGAGGAGCCCATCGCGAACTCGTCGAGGTTCGCCTTGCCGAGGAACACCGCGCCATCCCTCTTCAACTGCGCGGTCACGGTGCTCTCGTAGGGCGGCACGAAGCCTTCCAGCATGCGCGAGGCCGCCGTGGTCCGCACGCCCTCGGTGCAGAACAGGTCCTTGATGGCGAGCGGCACGCCCTCGAGCGGCCCGGCCTCGCCCCGGGCGCGGCGGGCATCCGAGGCACGGGCGGCCGCGATCGCCTGCTCGGCCGTGACGGTGATGAAGGCGTTGAGCCGCGGGTTCAGCCGCTCGATCGCCTCGAGGCAGGCCCGGGTCCACTCGAGGGCGGAGAGTTCTCGCCGCTCGAGGGCGGCAAGGCCCTCGGCGATCGTCAGGTCGGTCGGGCGCATCACTCCACCACCTTCGGCACGGCGAAATAGTCGCCCTCCCGGTCGGGGGCGTTGGCCAGGATGAGATCGGCGATGCCGCCTTCGGTCACCACATCCTCGCGCATCGGCATCGGCGCGGCGCCCTCCGGCGCCCCGCCGGCCATCGGCTCCACCCCTTCGGTATCCACCGCCTGAAGCTGCTCGATCCAGCCGAGGATGGCGTTGAGCTCGCCCTGCACGCGCGGCAGATCGGCATCGGAAAGGCGTATCCTGGCCAGCGCGGCGACCCGCCGGACCGTGGCTTGATCGAGCGACATCGTGTGCGGAACTTCCCGTGAACGAGGCGGCGGACCATAACGGCGGGCATGGCGCTGTTCAACCTGCGGGACCTGCGCGCCCGGCTGAGGCCGGGGCAGAGGCTGATCGGCCTCGATCCTGGGGCAAGGCGCGTCGGCGTCGCGCTGTCCGACGCCTCGCTGCTGCTGGCGAGCCCCCGGCCGGCCCTGCCGCGCGGGAAGCTCGCGGCGATGGCGGCGGCGATCCGCGCCCTCGCCGCGGAGGAGGATGCGGGCGGCCTCGTCGTCGGCCTGCCGCTGTCGCTTGACGGCTCCTTCGGCCCCGCCGCCCAGGCGGCGAAGGACTGGGCGGCCGCGATCTCCGGGGCGACGGGCCTGCCGGCCGCGCTGTGGGACGAGCGGCTGTCCTCCGCGGGGGTGAACCGGATGCTGATCGGCGAGGCGGATCTTTCCCGGAAGAAGCGGGCGGCGGCGACGGATTCGGCCGCCGCCGCCTGGATCCTGCAGGCCGCACTCGATGCCACGCGGGGCTGAGGGCGGGCCCCGGGTGGCGGCGCGGCCCGGCGCGGGGTAATCCTCGGGCAGGATGATGCTCCCCGCCCGACACCTGCTCGCCATCGAAGGCCTGCACCAGACGGCGATCGCCGGGCTGCTCGACCTCGCCGAGTCCTACCTGCTTCTCAACCGCAGCGGCAAGACGCAGCGCGACCTGCTCAAGGGCCGCACCCTCATCAACCTGTTCTTCGAGGATTCGACCCGCACCCGCACCAGCTTCGAACTGGCCGGCAAGCGGCTCGGCGCGGACGTGATCAACATGTCCGTCTCGACCAGCAGCGTGAACAAGGGCGAGACCCTGCTCGACACGGCGGCCACGCTGAACGCCATGAACTGCGACCTGCTCGTGGTCCGGCACGGCCAGTCGGGCGCCCCTGCCCTGCTTGCGCAGAAGGTGGACGCCGCCGTGATCAACGCCGGCGACGGCACCCACGAGCACCCGACCCAGGCGCTGCTCGATGCGCTCACCATCCGCCGCGCCAAGGGCCGCATCGAGGGGCTGACGGTCGCGATCTGCGGCGATGTCGCGCATTCGCGCGTCGCGCGCTCCAACCTGCACTGCCTGACGGCGCTCAATGCCCGGGTGCGGCTGATCGGCCCGCCGACGCTGATGCCGGCCGAGGTCGCGCGCCTCGGCGCCGAGGTGTTCCACGACATGGCCGAGGGGCTGAAGGGTGCCGATGTGGTGATGATGCTGCGCCTGCAGCGCGAGCGCATGAGCGGCGGCCAGGTGCCCTCGGCGCGCGAGTTCTTCCGCTTCTACGGCCTCGACGCCCAGAAGCTCGGCCTCGCCGCGCCGGACGCCATCGTGATGCACCCGGGCCCGATGAACCGCGGCGTCGAGATCGACAGCGCGGTGGCCGACGACCCGGCGCGCAGCGTCATCGCCGAGCAGGTGGAGATGGGGGTGGCGGTGCGGATGGCGGTGCTCGACATCCTCGCCCGCCAGCAGCCGCGCCTCGCATGACCGACCTGCTGATCACCGGCGCCCGCCTGCTCGACCCGGCCACGCGGCTCGACGCGCAGGGCGGCCTGCTGGTGCGGGACGGGCGCATCGCCGCCCTCGGCCCCGGACTCGCCGGGCCCGAGGGGATCCCGCGGCTCGACGCCGCCGGCCTCTGCCTCGCGCCAGGGCTCGTGGATCTGCGCGCCTCGCTCGGCGAACCGGGCGCGGAACACCGGGAAACCATCGCCTCCGCCGCCGAGGCCGCCGCGGCGGGCGGCATCACCACGCTCTGCGTGCTGCCCGATTCCGATCCGCCGCTCGACGATCCGGCGCTGATCGGCTTCATCGCCCGCCGCGGCGAGGCGACCGGCTCGGTCACGCTGCTGCCCTGGGGCGCGGCGACGGCCGGCTGCGCCGGGGGCGAGATCGCGGAATACGGCCTGCTGCGGGAGGCCGGGGCGATCGGCTTCACCGACGGCCAGCGCGCCATCGCCAGCGCCCGCACCATGCGCCTCGCCCTCTCCTATGCGCGGGCCTTCGGGGCGATGGTGGCGCAGCACCCGGAGGAACCCTCGCTCGCCGCCGGCGGCGCGGCGACCGAGGGGGAACTCGCCACCCGGCTCGGCCTGCCCGGCATCCCCGCCGCCGCCGAGTCGATCCTGGTCGCGCGGGACATCGCTCTCGCCCGCCTCACCGGCGGGCATGTGCACTTCGCGCATGTCTCGACCGCCGAGGCGCTGGAGCTGATCCGCCGCGCCAAGGACGAAGGCCTGCACGTCACCTGCGACACCGCGCCGCCCTACTTCGACCTGAACGAGACGGCGATCGGCGAATACCGAACCTACGCCAAGCTGTCGCCGCCGCTCAGGACGGAGGCGGACCGGCTCGCCGTCGTCGCGGCGCTGCGCGACGGCACGGTGGACGCCATCGCCTCCGACCACCAGCCGCGCGACACCGACGACAAGCGCCTGCCCTTCGCCCAGGCCGCCGCCGGCGGCGCGGGGCTCTCGACGCTGCTCGCCGTCACGCTCGCCCGCGTGCATGCCGGGGATATCGGGCTGCTCGATGCGCTTGCGCTGCTGACGGAGCGTCCCGCCCGGCTGATCGGCGCGCCCGCCGGGCGGCTCGCCCCCGGGCTGCCGGCCGACCTCGTGCTGTTCGACCCCGAGCGCGCCTGGAAGATCGAGGCCGGGAAACTGCCCGGCAAGGCGCAGAACACGCCCTTCGACGGGCGGGCGGTGGAGGGGCGGGTGATCGCCACCTTCAAGGCCGGGCGGCGGGTGTTCTGATGGAGCTGCTTCTGGCCGCGGCCCTGGGGGCTCTGCTCGGCTCGATCCCTTTCGGCCTCGTGCTGACGCGCGCGGCCGGCCTCGGCGACATCCGGCGGATCGGCTCCGGGAACATCGGCGCGACGAACGTGCTCCGCACCGGCCGGAAGGGGCTGGCGGCGGCGACGCTCCTGCTCGATTCCGGGAAGGGCGCGGCGGCGGTGCTGGCCGCCGGGGCGCTCTGGGGCAACCCCTGGGCGGGGCCGGTCGCGGGCTTCTCGGCCATGCTCGGGCATCTGTTCCCGCCCTGGCTCGGCTTCCGCGGCGGCAAGGGGGTGGCGACGGGGCTCGGCGTGCTGCTCGCCGCCGCGCCGCTGGCCGGGCTCGCCGCCTGCGGGGTGTGGCTTGCGGCGGCGGCGCTGACGCGGATCTCCTCCGCCTCGGCGCTGGCGGCGGTCGCCGCCTCGCCCCTGCTCTGCCTGCTGCTGGCGGACTGGCGGGCGGCGGTGCTGGCGCTGGCCATGGCGGCGCCGATCGTCTGGCGGCACGAGGGGAACATCCGCCGCCTGCTCGCCGGCACCGAACCCCGGATCGGCGAGGGCCGGTGAGCGAGGCCCCGCTGCCGCCGCCGGTCGGGTCGGAGGCGGAGGCGCTGGCCCGGCTGTGCCTTGCCCGCACCGAGGGGATCGGCCCCGTCGGGTTCCGCCGGCTGCTGGCGCGCGAGGGCAGCGCGGCCGCGGCGCTTGAACGGATCGCCCGGCAGCCCTCCTGGGGCGGGCGGGACCTCGCGCCGCCATCCCTGCGGCAGGCGGCGGAGGAACGGGCGGCGCTGGGGCGGCTCGGCGGGCGCCTGCTGTTCCTCGGCGACCAGGACTACCCGCCCCGGCTTGCGCAACTGCCGGACGCGCCGCCGGTCCTGTCCGTGCTCGGGGATGCGGCGGCGCTCACCGCCCCGCAGGTCGGGCTCGTCGGTGCGCGCGCCGCCTCCGCCGCCGCGCGCCGGCTTGCCGAGGACATCGCCGAGGATCTTGCGGAAGCCGGGCTCGTCGTCACCTCGGGCCTCGCGCGTGGGGTGGATGCGGCGGCGCATCTCGGCGCGCTCCGGACGGGGCGGACCGTCGCGGTGGTGCCGGGAGGCCTCGATCGTCCCTACCCCCCCGAGCATGCGGCGCTGCAGGCCCGCATCGCGGGCAGGGGCGCGGTGGTGGCCGAAGCCCCGCTCGGCGCCGCGCCGCTCGACCGGCACTTCCCCCGCCGCAACCGCATCCTCGCCGGCCTAGTCGTCGCCGTCGTGGTGATCGAGGCGGCGGAGCGCTCCGGCACGCTGATCACGGCGCGCGAGGCCGCCGATCTCGGGCGAGAGGTCTATGCCGTGCCGGGACACCCGGTGGATCCGCGCTCGGCCGGCGGCAATGCGCTGATCAAGCAGGGCGCGCCGCTGGTCGAGAGCGCCGCCGACATCCTCGACCTGCTGCCGCCCTCCCTGCTGCCGCGCCCGGCCCCCATCGCGCCGCCTGCCCGGCCGGCATCCGCGGCCGCCCCGGTGGACCAGAAGGAAATCCTTGATCTGATTGGGGAAACCCCCATCGCTGTTGACGATCTCGCGGCGCGCTGCCACCTCCCCGCCGCGGATCTCCAGGTCGTCCTGGCGGATCTCGAACTCGCCGGGCAGGTCGCGCTCCTGCCCGGCCAGCGGGTGGTGCGAACCGGTTCAGGGTGAGAAGGGCCGACATGAGCGACCTCGTGATCGTCGAATCGCCGTCCAAGGCGAAGACGATCGGAAAGTATCTCGACGGCGCGCGCGTGCTCGCCTCCTACGGCCATGTGCGGGACCTGTCGAGACCGACGGCGCGGTGAAGCCCGAGCGCGACTTCGAGATGGTGTGGAACCCCGACGCGCGCGGCGCCAAGCAGGTCGCCGAGATCGCCAGGGCCCTGAAGCGGGCCGACCGCCTGATCCTCGCCACCGACCCCGACC
>JANWXJ010000019.1 GCA_025055335.1 Acetobacteraceae bacterium | reverse complement strand
GCGGGCACCGCGTGACCATGGGCGAGGACTGGTCCGAGGGCCGGCTGACGGGGGCGCGGCGGGAGAAGGACGGGCAGATGTTCGCCGGCGCCAACCCGCGCGGGATGCAGGGCTACGCGATGGGCCGGTGATGCCTGCTTTGCGGGCATGACGCTGCGAGGGGCGGCAACCCCGTGCCGCCGCCGCCTGGATTTGGGCACGAGATGGGCTGGAATCACGTGGCGCCCTCGGGCCGCGGCGCGTATGCCCGCCCCGACCAACCATCGGGGAGCCCGCACGATGAACCGTCGCAATCTGATCGCCGGCGCGGCCGGCGGGGTGGCCGGCAGCCTCGCCATGCCGGCCGTCGTCACCGCCCAGACGACCTTCAACTGGCGGATGACGTCCTTCTACGGCCCCCAGGCGGCGTTCTACTCGACCGGCCCGGGCTCGGCCCGCGATCTGATCGACCGCATCCAGCGGATGTCCAACAACCGCATCCGCATCCAGTTCTTCGGCGCGGGCGAACTGGTGCCGGCGGCCGAGGGTTTCGATGCGGTCTCGAGCGGCGTGGTCGAGATGAACTACGCCAACGCCTATTTCTGGACGGGCAAGACCTTCGCCGCGCAGTACTTCACCGCCGTGCCCTTCGGGCTGAACTTCCAGGGCCTGAACGGCTGGATGTACGACGGCGGCGGGCTCGAGCTGTGGCGCGAGGTGTACGACCGCTTCAACGTCGTGCCCTTCCTGTGCGGCAACACCGGCGTGCAGATGACCGGCTGGTTCCGCCGGCCGATCACCAGCGTCGAGGATTTCCGCGGCCTCAAGATGCGCATCCCCGGGCTCGCAGGCCGCGTCTACCAGGCGCTCGGCGTGGATGTGCGGCTGCTGCCGGCGGGCGAGATCTTCCCGGCGCTCGAGCGCGGCGTGATCGACGCCGCCGAGTTCGTCGGGCCCTTCCTCGACCGGCAGCTCGGGCTGCACCGCGTGGCGAAGCACTACTACACCACCGGCTGGCACGAGACGGCGACGGCCTCCGAGCTCATCATCAACAAGGCCGCCTGGAACCGCCTGCCGAACGACCTCAAGGCGATCGTCGAGAACGCGGTGGCCGCCTGCAACGTCATCTCCGAGGCGTGGTGCCAGAAGAACAATGCCGACGCGATGGAGGACCTGATCCGCAACCACGGTGTCGAGGCGCGGCCGCTCCCGCCCGAGGTGGTGGCGCGGCTCCGCGCCGAGACCAACCGCGTGCTGGAGGAGGCGGTGGCGCGCGATCCGGTGACGCGCCGCGTGCACGAATCCTACATGGCCTACAAGGCGCGCTTCGACGCCTGGAGCGAGTATTCCGAGGCGCCCTACCACGCGCAGATCCGCCGCGGCTGATGCTGCGGCTCGCGCGGGCGGCGGAAGGCGTGGTCGACGTCGTCGGCCGGCTCTCCGCCGCGGCGGTGCTGGCGCTGGTCGGCGTGATGTCGGCCAATGTGCTGCTGCGCTACGGCTTCTCGACCGGCAGCGTCTGGGCGCAGGAGCTCGAGTGGCACCTCATGAGCCCGATCGCGCTGATCGGCGCCGCCTATGCGCTGCGCCACGGCGAGCATGTGCGGGTGGACGTGCTGTACGGCCGGATGGGACCGGCGCTGCAGCGGGCGGTGGACGCCGTGTCGTCGCTGCTTGGGCTGCTCGCGTGCCTCTACGTTGCCTGGCTTTCGCTACGCTACGTCGGGCAGTCCTGGGACCAGGGCGAGGCCTCGCCCAACCCGGGCGGCATTCCCGCGCGCTACGTGCTGAAGGCCTTCATCCCGGCGGGCTTCCTGCTGCTCGCGCTGCAGTTCGCCGCCCTGCTGCTGACATCCGCGGCCCGGCCGCGCTGATCCGGACCACTTGCCGATGCCGCTCACCGAGATCCTCGCGATCCTGATGCTCGTCAGCTTCTTCGCGATGCTGCTCGCCGGCGTGCCGGTGGCGCTCACGCTCGCGGTGTCGGGCTTCGTGTTCGGCTGGCTCGGCTTCGGGCCGCTGCTGTTCAACCTGCTGCCGGCGCGGATCTTCGGCGTCGTCACCAACTACACGCTGCTTGCGATCCCGCTCTTCGTGTTCATGGGGGTGATGCTCGAGAAGTCGCGGCTCGCCGAGGATCTGATGGAGGTCGTCGGGCGGCTCGCCGGGGATCTGCGCGGGGGCCTCGGCATCGGCATCGTGCTGGTCGGCGTGCTGATGGGGGCGACCACGGGCATCGTCGGGGCGACCGTCGTCACCCTCTCGCTCCTGACGCTGCCGGCCATGCTGCGGGCGGGCTACGACCGCGGCGTGGCCTGCGGCGTCATCTGCGCGTCCGGCACGCTCGGGCAGATCATCCCGCCCTCGCTGATCCTGATCCTGCTGGCCGACATCATGAACCTGTCGGTCGGCACGCTGTTCGCCGCCGCGGTGCTGCCGGGGCTGCTGCTGGCCGGGCTCTATGTCCTCTATTTCCTCGTGCTCGGGGCGGTGCGCCCGGCCATGGTGCCGCCCGTGCCGATCGTGCAGCGCCAGCCGATCCCGGCGCGGGAACTGGTCGCGCGGCTGGTGCGGGTGGCGCTGCCGCCGCTCGGGCTCGTCGTCGCCGTGCTGGGCTCGATCATCGGCGGCGTCGCCGCTCCCACCGAGGCGGCGGCGATGGGCGCGCTCGGCGCCTGCGTGGTGTGCGGGCTGGCCGGTCGGCTCACCCCCGGCCTCGTGTGGGAGACGGCGAAATCCGCCGCCCGCACCACCGCGATGATGATGTTCATCCTGGTGATGGCGCAGGTGTTCGCCCTCGCCTTCCGCGGCCTGCAGGGAGAGCGTCTGGTCGAGGACCTGTTCGCCTTCATCCCCGGCGGCGTCGCCGCCGACATCTGGTTCATGCTGCTGCTCGTGTTCGTCCTCGGCTTCTTCCTCGAGTGGATCGAGATCTCCTACATCGCGGTGCCGCTGTTCCTGCCGGTGTTCGCGGCCGCCGGCGTCGATCCGGTGTGGCTTGCGATCCTGATCGCGGTGATGCTGCAGACCTCCTTCCTCACGCCGCCCTTCGGCTGGGCGCTGTTCTTCCTGCGCGGCGCCGCGCCGCCGGAGGTCCGGACGGCGGAAATCTACCGCGGGGTGGTGCCCTTCGTGGCCCTGCAGGTGCTGGCGGTGGGGGCGGTGTTCGCCGTCCCGGGCCTCGCCACCTGGCTGCCGGCGGCGATCGGCTGGTAAGGGGGAGCCCGGCGGGCGCACCCGGGGGCGGGGGGCACGGGCATGGCTGCCCGGTGCTCTTTGCGTTGGCGGTCCGGGCCGAGATAAAGTTATAACGACAAAGTGTCGGCGGACGGTCGCCGGCCGCACACGGTGCCGATGCCGCAGATTCTCATCCTCGACGACCGCGTGACCAACCAGCGCATCCTTGCCCGGCTCGCCGCATCGGTCGAGCCGGACGTGAAGGTGTCCGCCTTCGGCGATCCGCTCGACGCGCTGGCCTGGCTCGAGACGCACGAGGCCGACCTCGTCATCACCGATTTCAAGATGCCCCATCTCGACGGCGCCGAGGTCACGCGACGCATCCGGCGGATGCCGCACGGCGCCGATGTGCCGGTCGTCGTCGTCACCGTCTATGACGACCGCGAGTTCCGCCTGCTCGCGCTCGATGCCGGGGCGACGGACTTCCTCCTCGCCCCCGTGGATCATGTGGAGTTCCGCACGCGGGTGAGGAACCTGCTGGCGCTGCGCCGCCACCAGCTGGAAGCGCGCCGGCAGGCGGAGCGGCTGCGCCAGGACCTCGAGGCCTCCGAGCGTCTCCGCGTGGCCCTGATGCAGGAGAGCCGCGAAGCCCTCGCCCAGCTGATCGACACACTGCCGGCCATGATCAGCGCGGCCGACGCGGCGGGGCGGGTGGTGTTCGTCAATGCGCGCCAGGCGGCCCTGGCCGGCAGGCCCCCCGCGCAGCTGATAGGGCAGGACGTGGAACTCCTGTTCGGCGCCGAGCGCGCGGCGTTCGGGCGGGAACTCGATGCGGAGGTGTTCGCCCGCGGCGAGGCGCTGCCCGGCTTCGAGGAGGGCGCGACCGGGCCCGACGGCACCCGGATCGAACTCTTCACCACCAAGGCGCCGCTGCGGGACGCCGAGGGGCGCGTCGTGGCGGTGCTGACCACCTCGCTCGACATCACCGACCGCAAGCAGGCCGAGGAGCGGCTGCTGCACCTCGCCCAGCACGATCCGCTGACCGCCCTGCCGAACCGCAGCTACCTCGCCGAGCGGCTGCGCGAGCGCTGCGCCCAGGGCCGGCGCTCCGAGGATCCCTTCGCGCTGCACGTCCTCGATCTCGACCGCTTCAAGGGCGTGAACGACGCGCTCGGCCACCAGGCGGGGGACCGGCTGCTGGCGCAGGCGGCGCGGCGGCTGCGGGCGGCCGTGCGGGAAGGCGATCTGGTCGCGCGCCTCGGCGGGGACGAGTTCGCGATCCTCCAGCGGAACGCCGCAACCCCGGCGGATGCCGCGCATCTCGCAGACCGTGTGCTCTCCGCTCTGGCGAGGCCCTTCCGCCTCGGCGGGCACAGCGTGGCCACCTCGGCTTCCTTGGGCGTCACGCTGTGCCCGAAGGACGCGACGACGGCGGACGAGCTTCTGCGCAACGCCGAGCTCGCCATGTACCGGGCGAAGGCGACGGGGCGGAACCGTTTCGGCTTCTTCGATCCGGACATGGACGCGGACGCGCAGCGGGCGCTCCAGCTCGAGGGGGAGCTGCGCCGGGCGCTGGCGCGGCGGGAGTTCGAACTGGTCTGGCAGCCGCAGGTGAACCTCCGGACGGGGCGGATCTGCGGCGCCGAGGCGCTGCTCCGGTGGCGGCATGCCGCCCGCGGGATCGTGTCGCCCGCCGAGTTCCTCCAGCTCGCCGAGGAGACCGGGCTGATCGCGCCGATCACCGAATGGGCGCTCGCCGCCGCCTGCGCGCAGGGCGTGGCCTGGCAGAAGCGGCGGCCCGGCGGGCTGCGGGTGTCGGCGAACCTCTCCCCTTCGCTGTTCGGCAGCCGCGACGTGCGGGACATGGTGGTGGACGCGCTGGCCACCTCGGGCCTCGACCCCTCGCTGCTCGACATCGAGATCACCGAGCGCGTCCTGCTCGACAAGGTGGAGGAGATGGCGGCGACGCTCCGCAGCCTCCGGGAGATCGGCGTCTCCTTCTCGATCGACGATTTCGGCACCGGGTACTCCTCCCTGGCGCATGCCCGGAACTTCCCGGTGCAGCGGCTCAAGGTGGACCAGGCCTTCATCGCCAACCTCCCGTCCGACAGGGCGGACGCGGCGATCGTCGGCGCCATCGTGAGCCTCGCCCACGGCCTCGGGATGGACGTCGTGGCCGAGGGCGTGGAGACCGCGGAGCAGCTCGCCGCGTTGCGGCGCCTCGGCTGCGACGAGGTGCAGGGCTACTTCGTGCGCGAGCCCGTCACCGCGGCCGAACTCGAGGCGATGCTCGACGCCGACGTCGTCCTGCTCGGCGCCGGATGAGCGCCGCACCCGGCGCCTCCGTCCTCGGCAGGCTGCGCGGCCGGCCGGACACCGAGCACGAGATGAGCTTCAACCGGCTCGCCTTCGCGCTCGTCATCTCCGTCTACCTGTTCAGCCAGGACGCCCCGCCCCTCGCCCAGGCGATCTCCGCGCTCTACTGGGTGGTGGCGATCGGGCTGTTCGCGCACATCCTGCGCTGGCCGGGCACCAGCATCCCGCGCCGCATCACCGCGCTCACGCTCGACATGGTGTTCCTGTCGGCGGAGCTGCACGTCGGCGGCGAGATCACCGCGGCCTTCGTGCCGATCTATCTCTGGGTCATTCTCGGCAACGGCTTCCGCTTCGGCGTCGCCTGGCTGCGCGGGGCGATGGCGATCGCGGGCTTCCTCGCCGTCTGGGTCACCACGCCGTTCTGGCACCAGCAGCCGCACCTGTCTGCCGGGTTCCTGCTCGGGCTCGTCGCCATACCGGCCAATGCCGGCACGCTGATCCGCAAGCTCGACGCCGCGCGGCGGCAGGCCGAGCAGGCGAGCCAGGCCAAGAGCATGTTCCTCGCCTCGGTCAGCCACGAGCTGCGCACGCCGCTCAACGCCATCATCGGCATGGGCGAACTGCTCGAGCGGTCGCGCCTGGACGCCGAACAGCGGGAGATGGCGCGCACCGTCACGGATGCCGGGCGCAACCTGCTCGGGCTGATCGACGGGATCCTCGACTTCTCGCGCATCGAGGCGGGGCGGATGGCGGTCAATCCCGTGCCGCTCGACCTCGCCGCCCTTCTTTCCGAGGCCGGCCGGCTGCTCGGGCGGCAGGCGGAGGAGAAGGGGCTGCGCCTGCTGTTCCACATCACCCCGCGGACGCCGCGGCGCGTGCTTGCCGATCCCAGGCTGCTGCGGGAACTCGTGCTGAACCTCGCCGGCAACGCGGTGAAGTTCACCGAGACGGGCAGCGTCGTCGTCGCCCTCGATGCCGAGCCGGACGAGGCCGGGGACGCGTTGCGGCTCCGTCTCGAGGTGACCGATACCGGCATCGGCATCGCGCCGGAGGCGCAGAAGCGCATCTTCGAAAGCTTCACCCAGGCCGATGCGACGATCATGAACCGCTACGGCGGCACCGGGCTCGGGCTCGCCATCTGCAGGCGGATCGCCGAGGGCCTCGGCGGCACGATCGGGGTGGAGAGCGCGCCCGGGGCGGGCAGCACCTTCCGCTGCACCCTGCCGCTGCGGCGGGATCCGACGCCCGCGGCACCGCCCGCGGGCGAGGCGGTGCTGCTCCGCCACGGCGCCGGGGAACGGGCAGAGGGCCTCGCGCCGCCCGGGGTGATCCTGCGGCCGGCGGCCGGGCTGTCGGAGGCGGTGGCGCTGCTGCAGGGGCTTCCGCCCGGGGCGCCCCGCGTGCTGGTGGCGGCCCGCAGCGTGCTCGGAGCGTCGGCGGAGGATGCCGCCCGGACCCTCGCCCTGCTCGACCCTCCCGGCCGCTGGCGGATCGTCCTGCTCGAGGAGGGGGCGGCAGACGGCCTGCCGGAGATGGCGCTGCGCCGGGCGGCGCTTGCGGTCCTGCCGGCCGAACCGGCGGCCGATGCGCTCGCCGCCGCTCTCGGCTTCGCCTTCGCCCTCGGCGCCCCGGCGGAAGCGCCGGCGGACGCGCCGGCGGCAGAGGCGCGGAGCCTGTCGGTGCTGGTCGCCGACGACAACAAGGTGAACCGGCGCGTCGTGCAGCGCATCCTGGAGAGCGCGGGCCACCGCGTCACCCTGGTCGCCAACGGCGATGAGGCGCTGGACGCGCTCGAGGAGGCGCGCTTCGACCTCGTGCTGATGGATCTGAACATGCCGGTGCTCGACGGCATCGAGGCGGCGAAGCTCTACCAGGTCCAGTCGCTCGGTCGGCGGCGCGTGCCGATCCTGGCGCTGACCGCCGACGCCACGCCCGAGGCGCGCCGGCGCTGCCTGGAGGCCGGCATGGCCGGCTGCCTCACCAAGCCCATCACCCCGGCATCGCTGCTCGAGGCCGTGCGCGCGCATGCGCTTGCCGAGACGCCGGCCGCAGCCGCCGGGCCGGTCGCCGACATCGCAAGCCATCCGCGCTTCCGACCCTCCGGCCTGCCGGCGCTGGACGAGGGAGCGCTCGCGGACCTCGATGCGCTGGGCGGGCCGGAGTTCGTCGAGGGGGTGGTGCAGGAGTTCCTGGCCGATGCCGAAGGGCTGTTGGCCGAGCTCGGCCGCGCCGCGGCGGCAGGGGATGCGGCGGCCTTCCGCGCTAAGGCGCATGCGCTGCGCAGCTCGGCGGCCAATGTCGGCGCGCGCGCCCTGGGCGAGCTGTGCCGTGTCGGGCAGGACATCTCGCTGGCGGAACTCGCCGCCGCC
>JANWXJ010000196.1 GCA_025055335.1 Acetobacteraceae bacterium | reverse complement strand
AAGGCGGGCGGCGGCGGCCTCCTTGGCGCGGGAGACGCGCACGTCCCGCTCCGGCACCGAAAGCCCGCCGGCCAGCACTTCCGCCACGCGCCAGTAGAGTTCGCGCAGGAGCGTGGCCTTCCAGCCGTTCCACACCTTCGGCCCGACGGCGCGCATGTCGGCCACCGTCAGCACGAGCAGCAGCCTGAGCCGCTCGGGCGACTGCACCGTCTCGGCGAGGTCGAGGATGGTCTTCGGGTCGTCTATGTCGCGCTTGAAGGCCGTCTGGCTGATCAGGAGGTGGTTCAGCACCAGCCAGGAGACGGTCTCGGTCTCCTCCGGCGTCAGGCCGAGGCGGGGGCCGAGCGCCTGCGCGATCACGGCGCCGAGTTCCGAGTGGTCGCCGCCGCGGCCCTTGCCGATGTCGTGCAGCAGGGTGGCGAGGTAGAGCGCGCGGCGCGAGGCGACCTGGCCGATCAGCTCCGAGGCGACGGGGGCGATCTCGGCCAGCCTTCCCGCCTCCAGGTCGTTCAGCACGCGGATCGCCTCAATCGTGTGCTCCTCGACGGTGAAGACGTGGTAGGTGTCGAACTGCATCAGCCCGGTGATCCGCGCCCAGTCCGGCAGGAAGCGGGACAGCACGCCGGTTTCGTTCAGCACGCGGAGCCAGCGGGCGCCGTCCTTGCCCGTCAGCACGTCGAGGAAGGGCCGCGCGAGATCGGCCCCGCCCTGCGCCACGTGGCGGGCGTTGCGCACCATCGCCCGGTAGGCGAGCTGGTGGATCGCCATCGCCCGGTCGCGCGCGGCGATCACGAGGCGGAAGATGACGGCCGGATCCTTCGCGATGTCGAAGCCCGGCGCGAACAGCACCTTGCCGTCGGCGACGGCAAGTCCCTGTTCCGCCAGCGCCGGATCCCGCCCGCGCTGCACCGCGGGCATGCCGAGGGCGGCGCGCTCGATGCCCGGCTCGAGAAGCTGCGTCAGCCGCACCGTGTCCCGGGTGGTGAGGAACAGGTGCTTCATGAAGCGCTCCACACCCTCCTGCATGCCGTGGCGCGTGTAGCCCATGCGGGCGCCCACCACGGGCTGCAGGTCGAAGGTCAGGCGCTCCTCGGCGCGGCCGGTGACGTAGTGGAGGTGGAAGCGGACCGTCCAGAAGAACGACCAGGCGCGGCGTATGGCGCGCGCCTCCTGCTCCGTCAGCAGCCCCCCGCCCGGGGAGTCGGGGCCGACGAGTTCGGGCATCTTCTCGACGCCGAAGGCGTAGCGCGCCTCCCAGTAGAGCGTCTGCAGGTCGCGCAGGCCGCCGCGGCTTTCCTTGATGTTCGGCTCGACGAGGAAGGGGCTGTCGCCGAACTTGGCGTGGCGGGCGGCGCGCTCGGAGCGCTTGGCGGCGAGGAACTGCGCGAAGCCCCATTTCGCGCGCGCCTTCGCGAACTGCGCCTGGAAGGCGGCGAACGCCCCCTCGTCGCCGGAGAGGAAGCGGGCGTCGAGCAGCGCCGTCTGCACGCTGATGTCGCGCCGCGCGTCCTCGATGCATTCGGCGACGGTGCGCGTGGCGTGCCCGACCTTGAGGCCGAGATCCCACAGGAAATACAGCAGGAACTCCACGTCGCGGCGGTTTCCGGGGCCGATCGGCCTCTCCGTCAGGAACAGCAGGTCGATGTCGGAGAAGGGAGCGAGCACGCCGCGGCCGTAGCCGCCCGTGGCGGCGAGGGCGAAGGGCTTCTCCCGCCGCCCGGTCGGCCCCTGCTGCGCCAGCGCGTAGACGTGGATCGAAGTGATCAGCCCGTCCATCAGCGAGGCGAGCCAGCGCGCCGCGGCGAGCCCGGTGATCTCGCCGCGCTCGAAGGTCGTCTGCACCTCGCGCTGGAGCTTGGCGAGATGCCTGCGGCAGGCGGCGAGCGCGGCATCGCGCGGGGCGGGCGCCCCGCCGGGCGGAAGCAGGTCCAGCACCAGTTCCGGCAGCGGGCGAGGACCGGCGCGCACGAGGTCGCCCGCCGGGTGGGGCGCCTCAGCGGAGGGGGTCGGAGCGGCGGGCCGGGCGCCTTCTGGGATCATCCATCTTCAATATAGCCATCATCTCCCCCCTCTGTCAGCCGCGCGCGACGCCTTGAGGCGGTAGAGGATCTCCAGTGCTTCCCGCGGGGAAAGGGAGTCCGGGTCGGTTTCGTCCAGGATCGCGAAGACTTGCGAAGGCTGCTCAACCGGAGGCTGCGGGCGCGGCGCGGCGCCGAACAGCGGCAGCTCCTCGGCGAGCGGATCGAGGCCCTCTGCCCGCGCCTCGAGTGCGGCCAGCACCTGGCCAGCGCGCGCCAGCACCGGACGCGGCACCCCGGCAAGCCGCGCCACATGCAGCCCCCAGGAACGGTCGGCCACCCCCGGCCCGACGAGGTGCTGGAACACCACCTCCCCCTTGTGTTCGGCAACCAGCATCCGCGCGCAGGCAAGTTCCGGCAGCTTGCCGGACAGCGCCGTCAGTTCCCGGAAATGGGTGGCGAAGATGCCGCGGCAGCGCAGCCGGTCGTGCAGCGCCTCCAGCACCGCCCACGCGATGGCAAGCCCGTCCCAGGTGGCGGTGCCGCGCCCGACCTCGTCGAGCACGACGAGGCTCCGCTCCGTCGCCTGGTTCAGGATGGCGGCGGTCTCCGTCATCTCCACCATGAAGGTGGAGCGGCCCTCGGCGATGTCGTCGGCCGCGCCGACGCGGCTGAACAGCCGGTCCACGAGGCCGATCCGGGCCGACGCCGCCGGCACCGGCAGCCCCGCCTGGGCGAGCACGACGGCAAGCGCCGCCTGCCGCAGATAGGTGGATTTGCCGGCCATGTTCGGCCCCGTCAGCAGCAGCAGCCGCCGCCCCGGGGAAAGATCGAGGTCGTTCGGCACGAAGGCGGGGCCGCGGGCGCGGGCGAGTGCGGCCTCCACCACCGGGTGCCGCGCCTCGGTCAGCACGAACTCCCGCCCCTCGCTCAGCGCCGGCAGCGTCCAGCGACGGGTGGCGAGCAGCACGGCCGAGGCGGCGGCGACATCGAGCGCGGCGAGCGCGCGCGCCGTGGCGGCGATGGCCGCCCCCTCGGCAAGGACGCGCCGCACGAGATCGGAGACCGCCGCCGCCTCCCGCTTCGCGGCCTGTTCGGCGGCCTCGGCGATGCGCCGGTCGAGCGCGGCGAGTGCCGGGCAGGTGAAGCGCTGGGCGTTCGCCATGCTCTGGCGGTGGATGGGCGCAAGATCGGGCGGCAGCGCGGGCGGCGCGCGCAACAGCCGCTCTCCGGCCGCGGCCGGCATCTCCGCGAGGTAGCCGAGCTGCTGGTGGTGGCGGATCCGGAGGCTCGCCACCCCCCAGGCCTCCGCGAGATCGCGCTGCAGCGCCGCCACCGCGCCGCGCGCGTCCTCGCGCAGGGCGCGCAGCGCGTCGAGCTCGCCATCATAGCCGCGGGCGATCACGCCCCCCTCCTCGATCCGCGCCGGCAGCGGCTCGGCCAGGGCGCGGGCGAGTTCGGCGGCGAGCCCAGGCGGCGGGCGGAGCGGGATCGCCGGCGGCAGCAGGGCCTCGGCCAGCCGGGCGGCGATCGCCTCGGCGGCGGCCAGCCCGTCGCGGATGGCGGCAAGGTCGCGCGGGGCGAAGCGCCCGACCGAGAGGCGGGCGAGCGCGCGCTCGAGATCCGGCA
>JANWXJ010000146.1 GCA_025055335.1 Acetobacteraceae bacterium | reverse complement strand
TCCCCAGCCGGCCGCCCTGGCCGAGGCGGTGGCGACCGGGCCGGGGCGGATCCGCACCGCGCGCGGCTACGCGGCGCGGCTGCTCGGCCTGCCCGCGACGCTGCCGGAGGCGATCGTCGAGCCGCGCCCGGGCGACACGCTGCTGCTGCTTGACGGCTTCGCGCAGCAGGCGCCGGAGCAGCAGGCGGCGCTGGCGGCCGCCGCCCGGGCGGGGGCCGCCATCGTGCCGGTGATCTACGACCTGCTGCCCGCCGAGCATCCGGAATGGTTCCCGCCGGGCGCCGGAGAGGTCCTGCTGCCCTGGCTGCGCAAGGTGCTGGCGCTGGCCGGGCAGGCCCTCTGCATCTCCCGCACGACGGCCGAACGGCTCGGCCTCTGGCTGGATCGCGGCGAGAGCGGCCGGCGGCGGCCGCTGCCGATCCGCTGGTTCCACCTCGGCAGCGACATCGCGACGGCCTCCGGCCCGCCGGACTCCGCCGAGGCGGAGGTGGCGATCGCGGCGATGGCGGCGCGGCCGGCGCTGCTCATGGTCGGGACCGTCGAGCCGCCGAAGGGCCATGCCCAGGGGCTGGCGGCGATGGAGCTGCTGTGGGCGGAGGGAGAGGAGGTCGCGCTGGTGGTGGCCGGACGCCAGGGCTGGATGACGGAAGGGCTGTGCGCGCGCCTGTCCGGCCACCCCGAGGCGGGGCGGCGGCTGTTCTGGCTGCGGTCGGCAACGGATGCGGACCTGTCGCGGCTTTATGCGGCGGCGGCGGCGCTGCTGATGGCAAGCGAAGGCGAGGGCTTCGGGCTTCCGCTGGTCGAGGCGGCGCGCCTCGGCTGCCCCGTGCTGGCGCGCGACATCCCGGTGTTCCGCAAGATCGCCGGCGGGCACGCCCGCTATTTCTCGGGGCTCGAGGCGGCGCCTCTCGCGGCGGCGATCCGCGCGCTGCTGTCCGGGAAGGCGGCCGGAACCCTGCCCGATCCGCGCGGGATGCGCCCCCTCTCCTGGGACGAGAGCACGGCGGCGCTGCGCCGCGCCCTCGCGGGGGAGGGCGAGGCGCTGGTGTGGCGGCCGCCGAGCGGGGCGTAGCGCCGGGGCTACGGGGTCTCCTCGGCGATGGCGCGCCGGCGACGCGGGCGCAGCGTGGTCCAGAGGGCAAGCACGAGCAGCGCCGCGGTGACGGTGATGAACACCGCCGAGATCGGGCGTTCCAGGAACACCATCGGATCGCCGCGGCTGAGCAGCATGGCGCGCCGCAGATGCTCCTCCATCAGCGGGCCGAGGACGAAGCCGAGGATCAGCGGCGCCGGCTCGAACCTGAGCAGCATCATGATGTAGCCGACGATGCCGAAGACGATCACGCTGTACACGTCGAAGGCGCTGTTGTTGATGCTGAACACGCCGATGACGATGAACATCAGGATGGCGGGATAGAGGATGCCGTAGGGGATCCGCAGCATCGCCACCCAGATGCCGATCGGCGGCAGGTTCAGCACCACCAGCATCAGGTTGCCGATCCAGAAGGACGCGGCGAGGCCCCAGAACAGTTCGGGGTGTTCCGCCACCAGCCGGGGCCCCGGCTGGATGCCCTGGATGATCAGCGCGCCGAGCATCAGCGCCATCACCACATCGCCCGGGATGCCGAGCGTCAGCGTCGGGATGAAGGCCGTCTGGGAGGCGGCGTTGTTGGCCGATTCCGGCGCCGTCACGCCCTCGATCGCGCCCTGGCCGAAGCGCTCGGGCGTCTTCGAGATCTTCTTCTAGAACGCGTAGGAGAGGAAGGAGGCGATGGTGGAGCCGGTGCCGGGCAGCGTGCCGAAGAAGCAGCCGAAGGCGGAGCCGCGCAGCATCGGCCCCGGAACGCGCTTCCAGTCCTCCTTCGGGGGATTGAGCGCCATCCAGAAATCCGCTTTCCACGGCAGGACGGAGCGGCCGTACTGCGCCCGCCCGCCGCCCGCGCGGCCGATCGAGGCGATCACTTCCGCCACCCCGAACAGGCCCATGGCGAGCGCCACCAGGCTGACGCCGTCGGCGAGTTGCGGGATGCCGAAGGTGAAGCGCTGCTGGCCGGTCTGCACGTCGGTGCCGACGAGGCCGAGCGCGAGGCCGGCCACGACCATCGCGATTCCCTTGAGGGGCGAGCCGGTGGAGAGCGTCGAGGCGGCGACGAGGCCGAGCAGCATCATGGCGAAGTAGTCGGCCGGGCCGAACATCAGACCGATCTCCGCCAGCGCGGGGGCGAAGCCGGTGAACAGCAGGATGCCGATGGTCGAGCCGACGAAGGAGGCGAGCGTCGTGATCATCAGCGCCACCCCGGCCTGGCCCTTCTTCGCCATCGGGTAGCCGTCGAGGCAGGCCACCGCCGCCGAGGGCGTGCCGGGCAGGTTGAGCAGGATGGAGGCGGTGGAGCCGCCGTAGTTGGCGCCGTAGTAGATGCCGGCGAGCATGATGATCGCGCTTGTCGCCGGCAGGTGGAAGGTGATCGGCAGCAGCATCGAGATGGTGGCGAGAGAGCCGATCCCCGGCAGCACCCCGATGAAGGTGCCGAGGAACACCCCGACGAAGCACCAGAACAGGTTCTACAGGCTCAGCGCGACGCCGAACCCGAGCGCGAGGTTGGAGAACAGGTCCATCACGGGTTCCAGCGGAACGGGTGGAGCGGGATGCCGAGGCCCCAGGAGAACAGCACCACGCCGAGGACGGACAGCGCCGCCGCTAGCGCGAGGGTGCGCAGCGGCCGGTAGGGACGGTCGGCCAGCGTGCCGATCCCGACCAGCAGGAACACCGCCGGGACGAGGCCGAGCACCTCGAACGTTCCGGCGAAGGCGAAGCCGCCGCCCATGATGGCGAGAAGCGGCCGGAGCGAGGCGCGCGGCACATCGCCCGGCCGGAACAGGCCCAGCAGCGCGATGGCGGCGCCGAGCGACGCCATGAGGCAGCCGACCCAGGCCGGGAAATAGCCCGGCCCCATCCGGCGCGCGGTGCCGTAGCTGTATTCGACGAGCGCGTGGTTGGCGTACCACAGCCCGATGGCCACGAGGATCAGGCCGCCGACAATGTCGGCGACGTCAATGCGCCGCGCCATGCGCCCCTCCCTGCGGCGCCGGCCCCGTCCGGGCAGGCGCATTAACAAAACATAAGACGTATGACATGCGCCGGTAACATGCGGAGAGGCCGCAGTCAAAGCGTCAAGCGGCTGCCCTGCGGCGCGCGAGACGAAAAACCCCGCCGCCGGAGGCCGGCGGCGGGCGGTTCAGGCGGCGGATCAGGCCGGCGGCGGGCAGTCCGGGCAGCGGATCAGGCCGCGGCGGCGGCCGGAGTGGTTTCCTCCGCTGCCGCGGCGGCGATCCGGGCGCGGACCCGCGCGGGCACCTGCCGCGCCGAGGAGGCGCGGGGGTAGGGCAGTTCCTCCATCGCGGCGGCGGCCGGCCATTCCGGCCGTTCCGCCGCGTTGTCGAACCGGCCGGGCTCGGCGGTGTCGAGGAAGGATTCGGTCGGCGCGCCCTCGGCCAGGATCAGCGCGTGCCGGTCGAGCTCCACATGGTAGTAGAAGAAGAGATCCGGCATCTCCGTCTCCCGCCGGATGGTCGTGCCGTTCACCAGCGCGCCGGCGTTCACCAGCGCCCCCTCGAGGAACATCGCATGGCCCGGGGAGACGAGGAGATCGCGCTTCGGCAAGCCCTCTCCGAGGGCGCCGGCGGCGATGCGGATCGGCAGCACCGCAACCGCATCCGCGAAGCGGCGGGCCACGGCCTGCCGCCCGAGCCAGCGCACGGGCAGCGCCTCCCCCCCGGCCGTGAGCACGAGATCGCCCGGGCGGGGATCTTCCACCGCCACCTCACCCCGGGGCGTGGCGATCAGCGTTCCGGCGCAGAAGCAGGCCACATTGAACGGCCCGGAGGAGGCGGTGAACGGGCCGCGCTCTGGTTTGGTCGTGCTCACCGTGACGGAGACGCTGAAGGTCTGGCCGCGGGGAGGCCGTTGAGGAACGCCTGGGCCGCGGCGCTGGCCGGCACCGACCAGTTCGGGTTCGAGGTGATGTTCTGCACGAACGCCGGCACGGTCTGAGTGACGGTCGAGGGCCCGGCCGTGTAGGTGATGGTCATGAGAAAGGTGGAAGTGCCCGTGCCGCTGAAGCTTCCGGTCACGTAAGGCGAGGTTTCAGTGCCGATGTTCCAGCCGTTTCCGGCGAACATGACGCTGGGCGGATCCACCGAGACGCCCGTGAGTGGCATGAACATCTCCTCTCCCCGCCGGGTTGTCAGGCGCGGCGAGGACTGCGCTGCGGGGGATGCCTGAAAAATGACCCGGGCGCTCTAGGTGGAACTTCGGAGCGACGCAAGGGGGAAACCCTTCCGGGGCGCCGGACAGACATCGCACCCGAGACCGCGCACGGCCGGCCGCCACCCGCCGCGCCAAGGCAAGAACCGACGGCACCTCCGGCCGGATCACGCCCCCGGCAGCGGCTCGGCCTGCACGCCGGGCCCGGGCGGGCCCGTCACCAGGAAGGCCCGCAGGTTGCGCCGGATCTGGAACTCGAGCTCGACGTTCATGTCCTCCATCGCGCGGCGCACGATCTCGGCGGCGCGGCGGGATTGCGAGCCGTCGAGCGGGCCGGAGGCGGTGCGCCGCACCTCGGCCGACGCGAAGCCGGCCGCCGGCCCCTCGGCCGGGAACACCTCCACCCGGCAGCGCAGCAGGCAGGCCACGCGCTCTGTCGCGGCGGCGAAGAGGCCGCCATCCCCGATGCGCTGGCGCGTCAGGCTGGCCGCCTCGATCGCCACCTCCGCGCGGCCGGACAGCCCGGCGGCCAGAAGCCGCTCGCGCGCCATGCGCTCCATCTCGGCCAGCGGATCCACCGGCGCGGGCGGATCCACCCGCCGGGCCGGGCCGATCCCGGGCGGGGAGATCGCGATCTCCCGCACATTGAGGCGCAGCGGCGTCAGGTGCGCATAGCCCTCGACCAGCGGCGGCAGCGGCGCGGCATCCTCCTCCCCGCCCGCGCAGGCGGCGAGCAGCAGCGGCGACAGCAGCAGCGCGCGGCGCCCCGCCTCAGCCATGGCCGGCCG
>JANWXJ010000093.1 GCA_025055335.1 Acetobacteraceae bacterium | reverse complement strand
CGCCTCGAGGACGAGCAGCCGCCGCCCCGCCGCCCGCGCCGGGTCCCTCCGCCGCGCGCAGCAGCGCACGCCCGAGGCCGCGGCGGCGGAAGGCCGGATGCGCCATCAGGTCCGAGAGAACGGCCCGGTGCCGCCGCTTCTCCGGCATGTCGAGCCGGAGCGTGACGGCGCCGGCCAGCACGCCGCCGCTCCAGGCGGCGAACTGCACAGCGCGTCCGGCGGCCAGGCGCGCGGCCCTCTCCTGCCAGAAGGCCGCGGCATGCTCGCGCGCAGGCGGGCGCAGGAAGCCGAGGGCGGCCCCTTCGGCGACGCACGCGACCAGCACCTCCGACAGCCGCCGCGCGGTCGAGGCCGCGCCCGCAGCCCGCCCCTCAGCGCAGCGAGGCGCAGAACGCGGCGATCCGCGCGCAGGCCTCGCGCAGGCTGGCGGTGTCCGTCGCCGTCGAGATGCGGATGAAGGGGCTCATGCCGAAGGCCCCGCCCGAGACGGTGGCGACGCCAGCCTCCTCGAGCAGCGCCATGGCGAAGTCGGCGTCGGTCCCGATCCTGCGCCCTTCCGGCGTGGTGCGGCCGAGCACCGGGGCGACCGAGGGGAAGGCGTAGAAGGCGCCCTCGGGCGTGTGGCACCTGAGCCCGGCGGCGTTCAGCGCGGCGACGACGATGTCGCGCCGTTCGCGGTACACCGCGGCGCGCTCCGCCACGACGTCCTGCGGCCCGTCGAGCGCCGCGGCCGCCGCCGCCTGGGCGATGACGTTCACGCCCGCCGTCTGGTGGCCCTGCATCACGCACATCGCGCGGATCAGCCCGGCCGGGCCGCCGGCGAAGCCGACGCGCCAGCCCGTCATGGAATAGGTCTTGGAGATGCCGGACACCACGAGCGTACGGTCGCGGAGCTGCGGCGCGCAGGCGGCGATGCTGCGGTAGCCGCCCGGCGCGAAGCACAGGTGCTCGTACATGTCGTCGGTCAGCAGCCAGACATGCGGGTGGCGTTCCAGCATGCGGCCGATCTCCGCCAGCAGCCGGGGCGGGGCCACCGCGCCCGTCGGATTGTTCGGGAAGTTCAGCAGCAGCCAGCGGGTGCGCGGGCCGATCGCGGCCTCGAGGTCCTCGACGCGCGGCAGGAAGCCGTTGTTCTCCGGGCAGGGCACGAAGCGCGGCACGCCGCCCAGCACCTTCGCCATGTCGGCGTAGGCGACCCAGGCGGGCACCGGGATCACCACCTCGTCGCCCGGGTCGAGGGTGGCGAGAAAGGCGTTCATCAGCACCTGCTTGCCGCCGTTCGCCACCATCACCTCGTCCGCGGCATAGTCCACGCCCTGGTCGCGCCGGAACTTGCGGCGCACCGCCTCCTTCAGCTCGGGCAGCCCGTCGAGCGGCGGATAGGAGGTGCGGCCCTTGTCGGCCGCGGCCTTGGCGGCGGCGATGGCGTGGGGCGGCGCCGGGAAATCCGGATCCCCGATCGCCAGGCTGATGATGTCGCGCCCTTCCGCGCGCAGCTGCCGCGCGCGCATGGCGACCGACATGGAGGCGGAGAAGCTCGTCCGCCGCGCGCGCTCGGCAAGCCCGGGCATGACGCTCAGCGCAGCCCCTCGCAGAAGCGGCGGATGCGGGTGCAGGCCTCGACGAGGCTCGCGTCGTCGGTCGCGTAGGAGATGCGGAAGTGCCCGGGGAACAGGAAGGCCGAACCGTGCACGGCGGCGACGCCCTGCTCCTCGAGCAGCGCGATGACGAAATCCTCGTCCGTCCCGATCCGCGCGCCGCCCGCGCTCGTCTTGCCGAGGCAGCCGTGCAGCCCGGGGAACACGTAGAAGGCGCCGTCGGGCGTCGCGCAGCGCAGGCCGGGGCATTCGTTCAGCATCCTCACCACGAGGTCGCGGCGGCGCTGGTAGGCGGCGGCCATCGCCGCCACGCTGTCCTGCGGGCCGCTCAGCGCCTCGACCGCGGCGGCCTGCGCGACGGAGCAGGCGTTGGAGGTGGACTGGCTCTGCAGCTTGTCCATCGCCTTGATCAGCGGCAGCGGCCCGCCGGCGTAGCCGATGCGCCAGCCCGTCATGGCATAGGCCTTGGAGCAGCCGTTCATGGTGAGGGTGCGGTCGCGGAGCGCGGGCTCCACCTCGACCATGGTTGCGATCCTGCGGCCGTCGAAGGCGAGCTTGGCGTAGATATCGTCCATCAGCACCCACACGTTCGGGTGGCGCAGCAGCACTTCGGAGAGCGCCTTCAGCTCCTCGGGCGCGTAGGCGGCGCCGGTCGGGTTCGAGGGGTTGTTCAGGATCAGCCACTTCGTCTTGGGCGTGATCGCCGCTTCCAGCTGCTGCGGCGTGATGCGGAAGCCCTGGTTCTGCCCCGCCGGCACGATGACGGGGGTGCCTTCCGCGAGCTGCACGATGTCCGGGTAGGACACCCAGGCGGGGGCGGGGATGATCACCTCGTCGCCCGGCCCGACGGTGGCCAGCAAGGCGTTGAAGATGATCTGCTTGCCGCCGGTGGCGACGATGATCTCCTCCGGCTTGTAGTCGAGCCCGTGGTCGGCGGCGAAGCGTGCGGCGATCGCCTTGCGCAGCGCCGGCGTGCCGGCCACGTCGGTGTATTTCGTCTCGCCGCGGGCGATGGCGGCGATCGCCGCGTCCTTCACGTTCTGCGGCGTGTCGAAATCGGGCTCGCCGGCGGAAAGGCTGATGACATCGCGTCCCGCCGCCTTCAGCGCCCGCGCCTTCGAGGTGATGGCGATGGTCTGGGAGGGCGAGATGCGGTCGAGGCGTGCGGCGGTCAGGGTCATGTCGGCAGGGATCCGGGCGACGGGAGGCGCGGACCCTAATCCCCGCCCCTTGCAGCGGCAAGGCGGCCGGAGCGTCGCATGTTAGGCATTTTTTCCTTGACTTCCTGACGATGGTCCTGTAAGGCTCTGCGCGCCACGGGCGAACTGCGTCCCGGCCCCTTCCCCGAACGCGCCGCCGCCGCCGCCGCCCCGCCCCGGGGCCGCGGCCGACGGGGCGCGCCCGCGCACGATCCGTAGCCCCGAGGAGAGCCGAATGCCCTTCGATGCGCGCAACCTCGCCGCGCTGATCGCGTCCGACGCGACGACGCTGTGGTTCTACCGCACGACCGACACCCGCGCCGCGGTGCTCGCCCCCGGCTACTTCGCCGCCGCGGCCGACCGGCTCGCGCAGGGCCATGTCATCCTGGCGCAGACGTCGGACAGCCTCTCGCTCCTGCCGGTGCGCAACGGGGCGGCAGTCGGCAACGGGCTCGTGCTCGATGTCGTCGGCGGGCCGCTGCGGCGGGACATCACGGCCGCGCTGTCGGTTCCGGTGGCGGTCGCCGCCGCCGCGACGGGCCGCGCGCTGCGCGTGGATGCCCCGGCGCCGGGGATCACGGAAGGCCTCCCCTTCTCCGTCGGCGCAAGCACCTTCGGCGCCGTCTCCTCGGTCGCCTTCCGGCTGCTGAACGCCGCGAACCAGGTGATCCAGGGGCCGGTCGTCGTCCCCGTCGCCGCCGGGCGGGCGGTCGCCACGCTCACCGGTCCTGCGGCCGGCAGCGGCTACCGCATCCGCGCGCAGGACGCCGACGACGCCGACGCGCGCTCGACCTCGGCCACCTTCGCCTCCGCCGCGCCGATGCAGCTCGCCTCCGAGGGCGGCGAGGGCCTGCAGGGCGAGGGCGGAGAGACCCTCCTCGCCTGACGTCGAACGCGCCCCGCCCCAACGCCGGAACCCGATGCCATGACGCAACAGGTCAAGATCAGCGCGCTTCCCGCCGCGAACGCCCTTTCCGACGGCGACATCGCCCCCGTCGTGCAGGCCGCCGGAGTCGGCGCCGAGACAAGGCGGATGACGCTCTCGGCGCTGCGCAGCCACGTGCAGGCGGACCGTCCGCTGCATGTGCGCGACTTCGGCGCCGTCGGCGACGGCACGACGGACGACACCGCCGCCGTGCAGGCCGCGATCGACGCCGCCTCCGCACTCGGCGGGGGGATCGTGCAGTTCGGGCCGCGGCGGTACCGGATCGGGCCCGCGGGGCTCGAACTCCGCCCGCAGGTGACGCTGCAGGGCAGCCGCCACGCCGGCGCCCAGCGCGCCTCCGCGAACTACTCCGGCGCCCGCTTCGCCCTGCTGCTCGATCCGGCGGGCGGCATCCGCGTGCGGCGCAACGGGGGGATCTCCGGCCTCGCGCTCGTCCGCCAGGGGCTCGCCACCGTCACCACGCTCCGCCAGGCGCTCGACCAGGTCGCGGCCTTTGCCGGCACCGCCATCCGTGTCGGCGACACGGCCGGCAACACCGGCACCGACGCGAGGCTCGAGCGGCTGCTGATCCTCGGCTTCGACACCGCGATCGAGGTGGTCCTCAGCCAGCGCGTGGCCATCTCCGACATCGCCGCGGACTGCCGCAACGGCATCGTGCTGCGCGAGTCCTACGACGTGACGCGGGTGCGCGATGTGCATCTGTGGCCCTTCGTCACCGGCAACCTCACGGGCATCTCGATCGCCACCTTCACCGTCGCGGCCGTCGCCAATGCCGGGGGGCAGGTGCGGATCACCACCGCCGCCCCGCACGGGCTGCTGGCCGGGGATGTCGTGCATGTCACGGATGTGGGGGGCGTGCCCGGCGCCAACGGCAGCTTCGCCGTCACCGTGCCGGCGCCCGACCAGCTCCACCTTGCGGGCAGCGCCTTCTCCGGCGCCTGGACGGGCGGCGGCCGGGTGGCTGTGTGGGCGAACCGGCCCAGCGGCACCGGCTTCCGCGTGGAAAGCTGCGACGCGGCCGAACTCCGCGGCTGCTTCGCCTACGGCTACCAGACCGGCTTCCGGATCGAGGGCTCGTCCATGGCCACCCAGCTCATCGGCTGCGGCTACGACGACCGCGCCGACATCCGCGACGACTCGACCGTCGGCCTCTCGCTCGGGGGCAGCTGCTACCGCACCAAATGGGTGGGCGGCTACTTCTTCTCGACCGGCACCTCGATCCTGGCCGACAGCGCGAGCACCGGCCAGAACCAGCACCACGTGATCGGCGCGCAGATCTCGGGCGGGCACCTCCGCGCGATCGAGATGCGCCGCGGCGGCCTCGTGGTCGAGGGCTGCGACTTCACCGGCGGCCTGTCCGGCACCGGGCGGATCTGGCTCGCCGACACCGCGGGTTCGCTCGCCGTCCTCGGCAGCGACATCCGCCCGATCCTGTTCGAGGGGCAGTCGCCGGCCGCGCTCTCGCGCCTGATCCTCGCCGGAAACAGGCTCGCCGCCACCGGCGGCCCGGCCGCCCTCGCGGGCGGCAGCATCGAGTTCCAGACCACCGACAGCACCTCTGCGAACGGCCTCGCCACCCGCGTCGAGATCGCGAACGACGGCGGCGTCGGCCTGCGCCGGCGCGCAGGCGGCCTCGGCGCCAGGCTCGCGCTGCGCGATCCCTCCGATGCCGAGGCCTTCGCCGTCTCGGTCCAGGCCGGGGCCACCATCCTGCAGAGCGGGTCGGGCGGCAGCCTCGCCGAACGGCTGCGCATCGCAACCGACGGCACGGTCACGCTCTCCGGCCCCCTCGTGCTCGCCGGCGATCCGACGGCGGCGCTGCAGGCGGCCACCCGCGGCTATGTGGACGCGCAGTTCACCGAACGGCGCCTCGCGCGGCTTGCCGTCACCGCGGCGACGGCCCTGACGCACGCCGCGCACAACGCGCGCCTCGTCATCGTCCGCCCGGGCGGCAGCCTCTCCGCCGCCTGGGCCGATACCGGCGACGGCTTCTCCTGCCTCGTGCTCAACCTCTCGGGGGCGGATCTGCCGATCGCGCTCTCGGGCTTCAGCCCGAATGCGGTGCAGAACCCGGACGGGCACGCGAAGGTGCGCGCGGGCGGGCTCGCGAGCCTGCTTGCCGTCACGCCCGACGGCGGCACCACCCGGCTGCTCCACCTCTCCGGCGCCGGGGCGCCGTGATGCTCGGCGCCCATCCGCTGCTGCTCGGGCTGCTGCGCGGCAGCCAGCCGGCGCCGCTGCTCCTGGTGGCGGACGGCGCGCTGCAAGCCTCCGCCGCCTATGCCCGCGCCTCGGCCGCCACCGGCTTCGGCGCATCCGGCACGCTGTTCGAGGCGGCGGCAAACGCGCCGCGCTTCGTCCATGCCGCCCAGGCGCTGCTGATCGAGCGCGCCGCGCAGAACCTCTGCGCCAACCCGCGCTTCCAGGGCGGCACCGCAGGCACCATCGGCTCGGGCGGTGTCGTGCCGTCCGACATGGAGATGACCGGCAACACCGGCGTCACCCGCCATGTGGTGGGCTTCGGCACCGAGGACGGCATCCCCTACGCCGATTTCCGCTGGGCGGGCACCCAGGGCAACACGAGCATCAACGTGCTCGGCTTCAACACCTCGGGCGGCTGGACCTGCTCGGTCGGGCAGGTCTTCGCCCTCTCGCTCTGCGTCCGGCTGGTCGGCGGCTCGCTCGCGAACGTCAACAACATCCGTTTCCGGGTCGTCGAGCGCAACGGCAGCACCCAGTCGTCGACTTCGCCGAAGACGGTGTTCGTCCCCGACGGGTCGGCCCTGCGCGGCCAGCGCCGGGTGGAGACGCACACCATCGCCAGCCCGTCCACCAACAACGCGCGGCTGCAGCTTACCTTCAGCCCCGTGGCGAACCAGCCCTTCGACCTCACGCTCAGGGTCGGGCTGCCGCAGGTGGAGGCCGGTTCCGTCGCCACCTCCGCGATCCTGCCGCCCGCCGGCTCGCCCGGGGTGGCCAGCCGGGCGGCCGGGTCGCTGCTGCATGCGCCTGCGGGCAGCCTGCCGGCTGCCGCCACCGTGCTGCTCGATGCGCTGCTGCCCGCCGCGGCGGGGGCGGAGCGCGAGCTGCTGGCCGCCGAGACGGCCGACGGCGCCGCGGGCCTCGCCATCCAGGCCACCGCCGGGGCGGCGCAGCTCCGCGTGTTGCCCTTCCCCTCGGGCAGCGCCGTCACGGCCGGAGGCATCGCCGCCGGCGCGCGCTTCCGGGCGGCGCTGGCGTGGGACGGATCGGGCTTCGCCGTCTCCCTCAACGGCGCGGCGGCCGTCTCCTCCGCCGCCGCGCCGGCTGCGCTCGCCCGGCTGCGCCACGGCGGCGCCGCCTCGGCCGAGGCGCTCGAGATCCGGCGCCTCGAACTCCATCCGGCGCGGCTGCCCGACGCCGCGCTGGCGGCCTTGTCCTCCATCCCCTGAGCCCAGAGCGGAGACCGCGATGACGATCCTGACCGACCACGCCCGCAACCTGCTGGCCCGCGCGCTCGCCAGCCGCTCGCCGGCGCTGCCCACCCAGGTGTTCGCCGCTCTCGGCACCGGCGGCAACGCCGCCCAGGGCCTGACGGGCGAGCCGACCGCCGGGGGCTACGCGCGCCAGCGCGTCACCTTCTCCGGCACCGGGGCGCAGGCGAACGCCGAGGCGGTGCGCTTCGTGCTCTCGGGCGCCATCGGCACCATCGCCCATATCGGGCTGTTCGATGCGGCAAGCGGCGGCAACCCGCTCGCCGTGGCGGCGCTGCCGCAGCCGGCGGTGATGAGCGGGCCCGGCACCGTCACCATCGCCGCCGAGGCGCTCACCCTCTCGGTCGGCTGATCGCGCCAAGGCGCTGGCTTGCGCCGCCCTGCCGCCTGGGTCTAGCTCCGCCCCGGCGCATGGAGGATCCGGGGGACAGCGGCGGCGGAACGGGCGCGGCGGACGCGGTTCCGCCCGAGGAGGTGGCCGCGATCTGCGAAGGCCGCCACGGCGATCCCTTCGCCATCCTCGGCCCGCATCTCCGGGGCGGCAGGCGCGTCGTGCGCGCCTTCGTCCCGGGGGCCGAGCAGCTGGAGGCGCTGGACGAGCAGGGCGGCCTGCTCGGCGCCCTCGCCTGCCTCGATCCGCGCGGCTTCTTCTCCGGGCCCGTCGCAGGGTCCGGCCCCTACCGCCTGCGCGCGCGTCGGGCCGGGGCCGAGTGGTGCTTCCACGACCCCTACGCCTTCTGGCCCTCGCTCGGGCCGCTCGATCTGCACCTGTTCGCCGAAGGCACGCACCGCGAACTCGGCCGCGTGTTCGGCGCCCAGCCGATGACGCTCGCCGGCGTCGAGGGCGTGCGCTTCGCGGTCTGGGCGCCGAATGCGCGGCGGGTCTCGGTGGTCGGGCCGTTCAACCACTGGGACGGCCGCCGCCACCCGATGCGGCTGCGCCGCGAGGCGGGGGTGTGGGAGATCTTCCTCCCCGGCCTCGGGCCGGGCGAGGTGTATGTCTACGAGATCCTCGGGGCGGATGGGCATCTCCTGCCGCTCAAGGCCGATCCCGTCGGCCGCTTCGCCGAACGCCCCCCCGGCCGGGGCTCCGTCGTCGTCGCCCCGCTCCCGCCGCCGCCTGCGCGCAGCGGCATCCCCGCCGGGCCCGAGGCGCCGGTCTCGATCTACGAGGTGCATGCCGGCTCCTGGATGCGCGGCGAGGGCGACCGGCGCCTCGACTGGGACGAGCTCGCCGAGCGCCTGCCGCCCTATGCCGCCGATCTCGGCTTCACCCACATCGAGCTGCTGCCCGTCACGGAACACCCGTTCGACGGCTCCTGGGGCTACCAGCCGATCGGGCTGTTCGCCCCCGTCTCGCGCCTCGGCACGCCGGAGGGCTTCGCGCGATTCGTGAAGGCGGCGCACCGCGCCGGGCTCGGCGTCATCCTCGACTGGGTGCCCTCGCATTTCCCGGCCGACGCCCACGGCCCCGCCCGCTTCGACGGCACCGCCCTCTACGAGCACGCCGACCCGCGCGAGGGCTGGCACCCCGACTGGAACACCCTCGTCGTCAATCTCGGGCGGAACGAGGTGCGCTCGCACCTCCTCTCCTCGGCGCTGCACTGGCTGCGCGATGCGGGCTGCGACGGGCTGCGGGTGGATGCGGTGGCCTCCATGCTCTACCGCGACTACAGCCGGAAGCCCGGCGACTGGGTGCCGAACATCCACGGCGGGCGGGAGAACCTGGAAGCGATCGGCTTCCTGCGCGCCCTCAACGCCGCGCTGCGCGAGACCCTGCCCGATGCCGTCACCATCGCCGAGGAATCCACCGCCTGGCCCGGCGTGTCGGCCCCGCCCGAACAGGGCGGCCTCGGCTTCTCCTACAAGTGGAACATGGGCTGGATGAACGACACGCTGGCCTATTTCCGGCAGGATCCGGTGCACCGCTCCTGGCACCACCGGCGAATCACCTTCGGTCTGCTCTACGCCTTCAGCGAGCGGTTCGTGCTGCCGCTCTCGCACGACGAGGTGGTGCACGGGAAGGGCAGCCTGCTCGGGAAGATGCCGGGCGACGCGTGGCAGCGCTTCGCCAATCTCCGCGCCCTGTTCGGCCTGATGTGGGGGCATCCCGGCAAGAAGCTGCTGTTCATGGGCGGCGAGTTTGCCCAGGCGCGGGAGTGGAACCACGACACCTCGCTCGATTGGCACCTGCTGGCCGATCCCTCCCACCGCGGCGTGCAGTCCTGGGTGCGCGACCTCAACCGCCTCTACCGCGCCGAACCGGCGCTGCACCGGCGCGACTGCCGCGCCGACGGCTTCCGCTGGGCGGTGGTGGAGGATGCCGGCGCCTCCGTCTTCGCCTGGCTGCGTTTCGCCGAGGATGCCGATCCGCCGCTGCTCGTGGTGCTGAACCTGACGCCGGTGCCGCGCCACGGCTACCGCATCGGCGTGCCGCGCCCGGGCTTCTGGGCCGAGGCGCTGAACAGCGACGCGGCGGAATACGGCGGCAGCGGCATGGGCAATCTCGGCGGCGTGGCCAGCACGCCGCAGCCCATGCACGGGATGGCCGACAGCCTCAGCCTGACGCTGCCGCCGCTGTCGGCGCTGTTCCTCCGCTGGCGGGGATAGTGCCGGTGGCGTCCGCCATCTCGGCGATGGCGTCGAGGGTGGCATACAGCGCCGACCAGTCGTCGCGCGCGGCGATCGGCGCCCAGATCGCCTCCACCTCCTCGATGCGAAGCGTGACGGGGGCGGGGCGGGCGAAATAGGGATGGTCGAGCCGGAGCGCGGGTGAGGGCGCATGCGCGGCGAGCGCCTCGCGCAGCGGCGCGAAGGCCGCGCCGGCGTAGTGGGCGGCGGCGGGCGAGCGCGCCGCTCGCCCGGCCGACAGCATCCCGCCCTGCCAGTCGAAGAAGACCTGCTCGAAGGGCGCGCGGCTGTCGTGCAGGAAGGCGAACAGCGCCTCCGCCAGCGCCGCGTCCGCCTCCGGGCCCGCCGGCGCAAGCCCGAGGCGGCGGCAGACCTCGCGCGGCAGCGCGCGGTTCAGCTCCGCCTCGAACTCCATCAGCGCCGGTTCCAGCTCCTCCTTCGCGGCGAAGGGCAGCAGGCATTCGGCCAGCCGGCAGAGGTTCCACAGCAGCGCCTGCGCCTGGCGGCCGAAGGCATAGAGGCCCCCCTCGTCGAAATAGGCCGCGGTGAAGCCCGGATCGTAGTGCGGCAGCCAGCGCCAGGGGCCGTAGTCGAAGGATTCGCCCGTGATGTTGATGTTGTCGGTGTTCAGCACGCCGTGCACGAAGCCGGCGGCGATCCACTGCGCCCCCATGCGGGCGACGCGCCGGCACACCTCGGCGAGGAAGGCCGCGGCCCGCGCGCCCTCATCCTCCCGCCAGCATTCCGGCAGATAGGTGCGGATCGAATGGTCGAGCAGCCGCGCGAGCGAGGCCTCGTCCCTGAGGAAGGCGAAGCGCTGGAAGGTGCCGATGCGGATGTGCGAGTGCGACAGCCGCACGAGCACCGAGGCGCGGGTCGGCGAAGGCTCGTCGTGGCGGAACAGGCTCTCGCCCGTCTCGATCAGGCTGAAGCTCTTCGAGGTCTCGACGCCCTGCGCCTCGAGCATGGCGGTGGCGAGGACCTCGCGCACGCCGCCCTTGAGCGTGAGCCGCCCGTCCGCCCCGCGCGACCACGGCGTCTGGCCCGAGCCCTTGGTGCCGAGATCGAGCAGCCGCCCGTCCACCGGATCGTGCAGCTGCGCGAACAGGAAGCCGCGCCCGTCGCCGAGATGGGGGTTGTAGTGGCGGAACTGGTGGCCGTGGTAGCGCAGCGCGAGCGGGCGTTCGAAGCTGCCAGGCAGCGGTTCGAAGCGCGCGAAATGCGCGATCCATTCCGCATCCGACAGCGCCTCGAGCCCGACGCGCGCCGCCCAGCGCCGGTTGCGGAAGCGCAGGATGTGGCGCGGGAAGCGCGCCGGCTCCACGATGTCGTAGAAGGCATCGCCGAGTTCTGCGTGGCGGCGGGAGGGGCGATAGGCGGAAGAGACGGGCATGGCGCCGATATGGGCGCTCAGCCCTCGCGCGCCCAGCGCCGCTCGAAGGCGTGGATCTCGGGAAAGCCCATGAGGTCGGCCATGCGCTCGAAGCCGTAGGAGGCCCCGGGCGGCAGGCCGAGCGTGCTGCCGGTGGCCTTGAGTTCGCCATAGGCGCGCTCGAGCGCCGCCGCCGCCGAGAGGAAGCCGGCCGCCGGCCAGATGGCGATGGCGTAGCCGAGTTCCTTGAGGCGGGAGGCCGGCAGCAGCGGCGTCCGGCCGCCTTCCACCATGTTGGCGAGCAGCGGGATGCCGCGCAGCGCCCGCCCGATCTCGGCCAACTCGGCCTCGCTTTCGGGGCTTTCCACGAACAGGATGTCCGCCCCCGCCTCGGCGTAGAGGCGGGCGCGGCGGATCGCCTCGGCAAGCCCGTGCTGCGTGCGCGCGTCGGTGCGGGCGATGATCAGGAAATCCGGGCTCTTCCGCGCCTCCGCCGCCACCCGGATCTTGAGCGCCATCTCCTCGGCCGGGATCACGCGTCGGCCCGGCGTGTGGCCGCATTTCTTCGGGCTCTCCTGGTCCTCGAGCTGGATCGCGGCGATGCCGGCCGCCTCGTAGCCCTGCACCGTGTGGCGCACGTTGAGCAGCCCGCCATAGCCCGTGTCGGCATCGGCGATCACGGGTGTGGCGCAGCCGCGGGCGAAGGTGCCCATGCGGGAGACCATGTCGGTGTAGGTGGCGATCCCCGCGTCCGGCACGCCGAGATGCGAGGCGACGGTGCCGAAGCCGGTGGCGTAGAGCGCCTCGAACCCCATGCGGTCGGCGATCCGGGCCGAGATCATGTCGTAGATGCCAGGAGCGGTGATGAAGCGGCCCGCCTTCAGCGCGGCGGCAAGGCGAGGGTCGGCCATGGCGGCGGTTCCTTCAGGCGGGGAGTTCGACGAGATCGTGCGGCAGCGCGGCGCCGGCCAGCGTCTCGGCGCCGTCCTCGGTGACGAGCAGCATGTCCTCGATGATGAGGCCGCCGATGCCGTCCACGTACCAGGGCGTCTCGAAGGCCAGCACCATGCCGGGCTCAAGCACCGCCTCGCTGTCGGCGGCGATGTAGGGCCATTCCTCCGACCAGATGGAAGCGCCGAGGCCGTGTCCGAAATGGCCGCGGGCGTAGCTGGGGAAGCCCGCCTCTCGCACCGCGGCAAGCACGCTGCGGTGGATGTCGGACAGGCGCGCGCCGGGGCGGAACAGCCGCCGCCCGGCGCGGAAGCCGCACAGCAGCGCCGCGTGCAGTTCGCGCGCGAGGCGCGGGGCGGGGCCGAGGGTGAAGCTGCGGGCGAGATCGGCCGTGTAGCCGCCGACCACCGCACCCACATCGGCCTTCACCACGTCGCCCGGGCGAAGCGGATCGCGCACGGCCCAGGGCGAGGGGCCGAAGCCGAGATATTCCCACGCCGAGAGCGGCGCCGAGGCGCGCGCCTCGGCCACCAGCGCAAGGAACCGCCGCCCGAGCCCCTCGCGCGTCGCGCCCGCCCGGATCTCGGCGACCAGCGCCGAAAGCGCCGCCTCGGTGATGGCGCCGGCCTCGCGCAGCAGAGCGATCTCGCCCGCGGTCTTGACCGCGCGGAGCCGCTCTAGCAGGGCCGAACCGTCGGTCAGCACCGCCTCCGGCAGCGCGGCGGCGAGCGCCGGCGCATCCGCCGCCGGCACGGCGCGGAGTTCGACCGCGATCCGCGCGCGCGAGAGGCCCATCGCCTCCACCACCTCGCGCAGGCCAAGCAGCACCTCGCTGCGGTCGAAGGTGGCGGGGCGGCGGAAGCCCGCGCCGCGCGCGGCATCGGCCCGCGCGATCAGCGCGCCGGCCGGCTCCTCCGAGGGCAGGAAGCGCCGGATGTCCGAAGCCTCCACCCAGATCGGCACGCTGCGCAAGGGCTCGCAGCCCGAGGCGGCGGCGGCGAACAGGTCGGCCGCCACGGCGCCGACGGGCTTCGCCGGATCGGCCGGAAGCACGGCGATGGCGGGGCCGAGGCGCCGCCAGTTCGCCGCCACGCCCGCCGGCGCGCCGGTGGCGTAGGCGAAGGATTCGGGGCTTGCCAGCAGCAGCGCGTCCGCCCCCGCCGCGGCCATCAGCCCTGCGGCGCGGGCGCGGTCCACGAAGCCTGTTCGCGTTTGTCCGGACATATGCGCAGGAAGCCCGGCGGCGGCGCGTTGTCAACCGCCTGCGCCCGTCGCATCATCCCGCGCCCCTGTCGGAAAGGACCGGACGATGCGGCGTTCCCTTCTTCTCGCCCTCGCGGCCCTCGCGCTCGGCGCCGGCGCCGCCAGCGCGCAGACGGTCGAATGGCGCTTCCACAACTCCTACGCGCCGACGCGCGTCGAAAGCCAGCATGTGCGCGACCTCGCCGCCGATCTCCGCGCCCGCACGAACGGCGCCTTCATGCTGAACGTGTTCGAAGGCAACGCGATGAACCTGCGGGATGCCGACGCGCTGCGCTGGATGCAGACCGGCACGCCGGAGATGGGCTTCATCTGGCCGCCCTTCCTCGGGCGCGATGCGGGCGACATGGCGAACATCCTGGTGTTCGGCCTCATCCGCAACGCCGCCGAGCTCAACCGCGTGATGCCCGCGCTGCGCGAGAGCCTGTTCGAGGGCATGCGGCGGTGGAACATCGAGCCGGTCGGGCTGATGCAGCTCGGGCTGCTCGAGGCCTCGGTGTTCTGCCGCACGCCCGTGCGCAGCCTGGAGGATCTGCGGCGGATGAAGCTGCGCGTCGGCACGCGCGAGCAGGTGGACACCTTCGCCGCCCTCGGGGTCGCCGCGCAGATCGTGCCGCAGCAGGAACTCTACGCCGCGCTGCAGACGGGGGTGGTGGACTGCGCGCTCTATCCGCCGCGGATCGCCCACACCATCTCGCTGCAGGAGGTGACGCGGCACGCCATCTCGACGGGCTTCGCCTTCCCACCCACGCCCTACGTGATCATGGCGAACCAGGCGCGCTGGCGGGCGCTGAGCGAGGCGAACCGCGCCCACCTCCGCGCCGCCGTCGCCGCGATCGAGGAGCGCTCCGCCCAGTTCGACCAGGATGCCGCGGCGGATGCCGCCGCGCGCGAAAGGCTGGCGGGCATGGGCGTCACCTTCTACGGCAGCTTCACAGAGGCCGAGCAGCAGGCGATCCGCTCCGCCGCCCTCGCCACCTGGGAGCGGCTGATGCGCGAGGCGGGCGGCCAGGGCCCGGCGATCCGCGCGCGCGTGCAGGCGCTTCTCACCGGCGGCTGAGTGGACCGGGCGATCGGCCTCCTCTCGCGCGGGCTGCTCGCGCTCTCGGCGGCGGCCTGCGCGGGCATCCTCGGGCTTGTGGTGCTGGCGGTGGTGATGCGCTACGCCCTCGGCGCGCCGCTGCGCGAGACGGAGGAGCTTTCCGGCCTGCTGCTCTGCACGCTTGCCTTCCTTGCACTTCCCGCGGCGATGGCGGCGCACGACAACATCCGCGTCACGCTGCTGACGGAACGGCTGCCGCCCCTCGCGCGGCGCATCGCCTGGGTGCTGGCGCAAGGCGTCGCCGTCGCCTTCTGCGCGGTGTTCGCGCTCGAGGCTTGGAACATCGCCGAGTTCACCCTGCGCCTCGGGCTCCGCAGCGAGCAGTCGCGCCTGCCGCTCGGGCCCTTCGTGCTGCTTCTGCCCGCCTCCATGGCGCTGGTCGGGCTGATCGCGGCGTGGCAGGCGCTCCGCCCGCCGCCGGCCAAGGGCGGCGGATGATCTGGGCCGCGCTCGCCGGGCTGCTCGGCGCCTTCGCCCTCTCCGGGGCGGTGCTCGGGGCCGCACTCGGCCTCACCGGCTTCCTGCTGCTCGAGTTCGCGGTCGGCGGCGCGGCGCGGCTCGGCGTGCAGGCCGTGTGGAACACCTTCAACGAGTTCACCCTCACCGCCATCCCGCTGTTCATCCTGCTCGGCGAGGTGCTGGTGGCCTCGGGCCTCGCGAAGCGCGTCTATGGCGCGCTCTCGCCGCTGTTCAGCCGCGCCCCGGGCGGGCTGCTGCACACGAACATCGCGGTGTGCGGCGTGTTCGGCGCGGTGTCCGGCTCCTCGCTCTCGGTCGCCGCCGCCGTCGGGTCGGTCGCCTATCCGGAGCTCAGGCGCCAGGGTTACGACAGGCGCGCCGTCGTCGGCAGCCTCGCCGGCGGCGGAACGCTCGGGCTGCTGATCCCGCCCTCGCTCGCGCTGCTCATCTTCGGCGCGCTGACCGACACCTCGATCGGCCGCCTGTTCCTCGCCGGCGTGATCCCGGGCGTTCTCACCGCGCTGCTGTTCATGGGCTGGATCCTGATCCACGCGACGCGCGACCCCTCGATCGCCCCGCGCGGGGAATGGGCGGGCTGGCGCGCCGTGCTGGCCGGTCTGCCGCAGATCCTGCCGCTCCTCGTGCTGATCCTCGCCGTGCTCGGCAGCCTCTTCGCCGGCCTCGCCACGCCGACGGAGGCCGCCGGTGTCGGTGTCGCCGCCGCCGTGCTGCTCGGCGCGACCCTCGGGGATCTCACCCTCGGGCGGTTCTGGGCGGCGCTCGTCTCCACCGCCCGCACCTTCGCCGTGATCGCCATGGTGTTCGTCGGGGCCCTCATCCTCGCCCAGGCGATCGCGCTGCTCGGGCTGCCGCAGCGGCTGCTCTCGGCGATCGCCGAGGCCGGGCTGTCGCGCTGGGTGCTGCTTGCCGTCGTCGTGCTCGTCTATCTCGTGCTCGGCCTGTTCTTCGACGGGCTGTCCATGATGATCATGACGCTGCCGCTCGTGTTCCCGCTGCTCACCGGCGTCGGCTTCGATCCGCTGTGGATCGGCGTGATCGTGACGCTGATGATCGAGATCGGCATGCTGACGCCGCCTGTGGGCATGAACCTGTTCGTGCTGGTCGGCGTCACGCGGGGCGAGGTGCCGCTTGCGGAAGCCGCGCGCGGCGCGCTGCCCTACTGGCTGTGCCTGCTGGTCGCGGTCGGTCTGCTCGCGCTGTTCCCCGGGCTCGCCACGTGGCTTCCGGGCCTCGTGTATCGCTGAGCGGCGTCCGTCGCACTCCGTCACAGACGGGGCCGGCGCGGCGTGCTAGGCTTCGCCGCCCGCCATGAACGAGATCCGCACGCCCATCCCGCCCGCCGCACCGCTCGCCGGAAGCCCGGCACCCGTCCGGCGCCGCCGCCGGCGCTGGCCGTGGTTGCTGCTCCTGCTTCTGCTGGGCGCGGGCGCGGGCGGCTTCGCCTGGTGGCGCCAGGGCACGCCCGCACCCACCCCGGTGCAGACGGTCGAGGTCCGCCGCGGCGACATCGCCGATCTCGTCAGCTCCCTCGGCACGGTGCAGCCGCTGCGCTACGTGGATGTCGGCGTGCAGGTGTCGGGCCAGATCACCCGCCTGCATGTCGAGGTGGGGGACCGGGTGGAGGCCGGGCAGCTCCTCGCCGAGCTCGACGCGCGCGTGGTGCAGGCGCGGCTTGCGCAGAACACCGCCGAGGCGGCGCGGCTGCGCGCCCTGCTCGCCCAGCAGGAAGCCAGCCGCGACCTCGCCACCGCGCAGGTGCAGCGCCAGCGCACGCTCGCCGCCGCCAACGCCACCAGCCGCGAGGCGCTGGACGCCGCCGAGGCGCAGCTCCGCGTGATCGAGGCGCAGATCCTCCAGACCCGGGCGCAGATCGAGGGCCAGGAGGCGGTGCTGGCGAACGACCGCACCACCCTCTCCTTCACCCGCGTGGTGGCGCCGATGGCGGGCACCGTCGTCTCCCTCACCGCCGTCGAGGGCCAGACGCTGAACGCCAACCAGACGACGCCGATCATCCTGCGCATCGCGGACCTTTCGCGCATGCGCGTGGTGGCCCAGGTGTCGGAGGCGGACCAGCCGCGCCTTGCCGTCGGCATGCCGGTGCGCTTCCACACCCTCGGCCGCCCCGAGCGCCGCTACGAGGCGCGTCTGCAGCAGATCTGGCCGACACCCGAGGTGGTGAACAACGTCGTACTGTTCTCGGCGCTGTTCGAGGTGCCGAACGCCGACGGCGCGCTGCTGCCGCAGATGAGCGCGCAGGTCTTCTTCGTCCGCGCCGAGGCGCGCGACGTGGTGCTGGTGCCGCTCGCCGCGCTGTCCGGGCCGCCGCGCCGCCAGGGCGGCCCGCCGCCCACCGTGCAGGTGCAACGAGAGGACGGCACGCTCGAGACCCGCGCCATCCGCATCGGCGTGACCGACCGGGTGAACGCCGAGGTGCTGGCGGGCCTCTCGCCCGGCGAGCGCGTCGTGCTGCGCACCGCGCCGCGCCCGAACGCCGGACGCCCGCCGCAAGGCGGCCCGCCGCAGGGCGGCCCCGGCGGAGGCCGCCCGTGACCGTCCTGCCCGCCGCCACGGCGGCCGCGGAACAGGAATCCTCCGCGGCGCTGATCTCGCTCCGCGGCGTCAGCCGCAGCTTCCTGCGCGGCGGAGTCGAGACGCGGGCGGTGGACGGGCTGGACCTCGAGATCCGCCGCGGCGAGTTCGTCGCCATCATGGGCCCCTCGGGCTGCGGCAAGACGACGCTGATGAACATCCTCGGCCTGCTCGACCGGCCGACCGGCGGCTCCTACCGCTTCGACGGCGAGGAGGTGACGGGCCTCGACGCCGAGGAGCGCGCGGCGCTGCGGCGCGACCGCTTCGGCTTCGTGTTCCAGCAGTACAACCTGCTGGCCAACGCGACCGCGCTCGAGAACGTCGAGGTGCCGGCGATCTATGCCGGCCGCCCCGCCGAGGAACGCCGCGCGCGGGCGGCGGAGCTTCTCGCCATGCTCGGCCTCGGCGAGCGTCTGCACCACCGGCCGGCGCAGCTCTCGGGCGGGCAGCAGCAGCGCGTCTCGATCGCGCGGGCGCTGATGAACGGCGGCGAGGTGATCCTGGCCGACGAGCCCACGGGCGCGCTCGATTCCGCCTCCGGCGCCGAGGTGATGCGGCTTCTGCGCGAGTTGCACGCGCGCGGCCACACCATCATCCTGATCACCCACGACCGCGACGTTGCCTCGATCGCCGACCGCGTGATCGAGATGCGCGACGGCCGCATCCTGTCCGACAGCGGCCCCGCAGAGCGCGCCGCCGCCGCCGGCTTCGGCCCGCCGCGCCGCGCCGGCCGCCCGCGGGTGGGCGACATCCTGCTCACCGCCGCGCGCGCCCTGCGGGTGAACCTGTTCCGCACGGCGCTCACGCTGCTCGGCATCGTGATCGGCGTGGCGTCCGTCGTGGCGATGCTCTCGCTCGGCGCCGGCGCGCGGCAGCGCGTGGTGGACCAGATCACCGCCATGGGCCCGGATCTGCTGGTGATACGCCCCGGCGCGCGCAACGTCCGCACGCTCTGGGGCAGCGTGCCGCCCCTGACGGACGCCGACCGCATCGCCATCGCCGCCCTGCCCTCGATCCGCGACGCGATCAGCGAATACCCGCAGAACGTGACGGTGCGCGCCCGCGGCAACGACGTCGTGACCCAGTCCATCGCCACCACGCCCAACTTCCCGGCCGTGCGCAACTGGCCGCTCCGCTCCGGGGTGTTCTTCACCGAGGAGGACGACGAGCGCTTCGCCGCCGTCGCCGTGCTCGGCACCACCGTCGTGGCCAACCTGTTCGGGCCGGATTCGGATCCGCTCGGCGAATGGGTGCTGCTGAACAACGTCCCCTTCCAGGTCCAGGGCGTGCTCGCGCCGCGCGGCGCCACCCCCTCCGGCATGGACCAGGACGACGTGGTACTGATCCCGCTCTCGACCGGCCGGCTCCGCGTGCACGGGCAGACCTTCGTCCGCTCCATCACCGCGCAGATCGCCGACACCTCGCGCATGGCGGAGACCGAGGCCGAGGTCGAGGCGCTGCTTCAGGCCCGACGCGGCGCGGCCGACTTCCAGGTGCGCAACACCGCCGCGATCCTCGCCGCCGCCACCGCGAGCCAGGACACCATGACGCTGCTGCTCGGCTCGATCGCGCTGATCTCGCTCCTCGTCGGCGGCATCGGGGTGATGAACATCATGCTGGTCAGCGTGACGGAGCGCACCCGCGAGATCGGGGTGCGCATGGCCACAGGCGCCCGCCCGCGCGACATCCTGCTGCAGTTCAACGCCGAGGCGCTGGCGGTCTGCGCCGTCGGCGGGCTGGTCGGCGTCGCGGCCGGGATCGGCGCGGCCTATGCGCTGGCCGCCTTCGGCCACGCCATGCTCCTCTCGCCGGGGCCCGTGCTGCTCGCCTTCGCCTGCGCCTTCCTGACGGGTCTGATCTTCGGCCATCTGCCGGCGCGCAAGGCGGCTGGGCTCGATCCGGTGGCGGCACTCGCCTCGGAATGATCCGCCCCCTCGCGCTTGCCGCGGCGCTGCTGCTCGCCGCGTGTTCCCCCGCGCCGCTTCGCCCGGCCGAGCGTCTCGACGCCGATGCGCGCTTCGTCAACGCCCCCCCCGAGGCGCTGGCGGAATGGCCGGAGGCCGCGTGGTGGCGCGCCTTCGGCAGCGCCGAGCTCGACGCGCTGATCGCCGAGGCCCGGGCGAACAACCGCGACCTGCGGGCCGCCGCCCGTCGCATCGCGCAGTCCGAGGCGGCCGCCCGCATCGCCGCCGCGCCGCAATGGCCGTTCCTGTCGCTCACCGGCGGCACGAGCCGTTCGCGCGCCAACACCGACACCGGCGCCACGACGCGCGCCGTGCTGCGCGAGAGCATCTCGGCCAGCCTCGCCGCGAGCTGGGAGATCGACCTCTGGGGCCGCATCCGCAGCGCCGCCGAGGCCGGCGAGGCGCGCCTGCTCGCCCGCCGCTTCGACGCCGAGGCGCTCGCCCTCTCGATCTCGGCCGAGACGGCGAACGCCTATTTCGCGCTGCTGGGCTCGCGCGAGCGGCTGGCGGTGGCCGAGCAGAACCTGGCCGCGGCCCGGCGCGTGCTCGGCCTCGTGCAGGTGCGGGCGCGTGCCGGTGCCGCATCCGACCTCGAGGTGGCGCAGCAGCAGGCGGCGGTCTCGGGCCTTGCGGCACAGATCGAGGAGCTGCGCGGGCAGGAACGCCGCGCGCTGGACGCGCTCGCCCTCCTGCTCGGCCGCCGCCCGGACCAGACGGCGGTATCGGGGCGGAGCCTTGCCTCGCTTGCGCTGCCGCCGATCCTCGCCGGCATGCCCGCCGGGCTGCTGGAGCGGCGCCCCGACATCGCGCGCGCCGAGGCGGAACTGCTCGCCGGCGGCTTCGACGCCGCGGCGGCGCGCGCCGCGCGCTTCCCCCAGCTCTCGCTCACCGTCTCGGGCGGGCAGACGAGCCGGGAGCTTGCGGACTTCCTCTCGCCCGAGCGGACGGTGTGGTCCCTCGCCGCCTCGCTCCTGTCGCCGCTGCTGCAGGGGGGCAGGCTGGCCGCCGCGGAGGAGCAGGCGCGCGCCCGGGCCGAGGAGCTGGCCGAGCTCTGGGCCGCCTCGGTGCTCTCTGCCTTCCGCGATGCCGAGGATGCGCTGGCCGCCGCCGCCGCCGCCCGACGCGCCCATGCGCTGCGGCGCGCCGCCTTCGACTCCGCGGCCCGCGCGCTCGCCCTCGCCGAGGCGCGCTGGCAGGCGGGGGCGGCGGATTTCCTCTCGGTGCTGCAGGCGCAGCAGGCGCGGCTGGCCGCGGCGGATGCGCTGGCGCAGGCCGATCTCGCGCGGTTCACCTCCGCCGTCGGGCTGTTCCGCGCGCTCGGCGGGGGCTGGTCGGCGCCCCGAGGGGCGGCGCTTCAACGGCGCCTGCCCCTCGTGCATCATGGCGGCCGCGGAAGGAGACCGAGGCGAGGATGGACGAGACCGCCGGCGAACGCCCGCGCGCGGAGTCGCGCGACTGCCCGCCCGCGACGGAGGCCGAGCGCCTGCGCGCGGACATCCTGCGCAGCCTGCTCTACGACCTCGGCAAGAGCCGCGTCGCCGCGCGCGAGCGCGACTGGGCCATGGCGGTGGCCTACGCGGTGCGCGAACGCATCGTGGACCGCTGGATAGACGAGACCCGCGACCACTACGAGGGCGGCGCGAAGCAGGTCTACTACCTCTCGATGGAGTTCCTCACCGGCCGGCTGCTGCGCGACAACGCGGCGAATCTCGGGATCGAGCAGGCGCTGCGCGACGCTCTCCGCCCCCTCGGCGTCGAGTTCGACCGCATCCGAGAGGAGGAGCCGGACGCCGCGCTCGGCAATGGCGGCCTCGGCCGGCTCGCCGCCTGCTTCATGGAGAGCATGGCGAGCCTCTGCATCCCCGCCTTCGGCTACGGCATACGCTACGACCACGGCCTGTTCCGGCAGGAGATCCGCAACGGCTGGCAACAGGAGTTCCCCGAGGAGTGGCTGCGCTTCCGCAACCCGTGGGAGTTCGCGCGCCCCGAGATCGCGCATACCATCGGCTTCGGCGGCAGCGTCGCCGCCGTGCCCGTGGGCGAGGCGCGGGTGCGCCACGTCTGGACGCCGGAGGAGACGGTGGAGGCCGTCGCCTACGACACGCCGGTGGTCGGCTGGCGTGGGCGGCACGTGAACACGCTGCGGCTGTGGTCGGCGCGCTCGTCGGAACCGCTGCTGCTCGATGCGTTCAACCGCGGCGACCACCTCGGCGCGCTGTCCAACCGCATGCGGGCGGAGGCGATCTCCAAAATCCTCTATCCCGCCGACGACCATCCGGCGGGGCAGGAGCTGCGTCTGAAGCAGGAATACTTCTTCAGCTCCGCCTCGCTCCAGGACCTGGTGCGGCGGCACATCCGCACCCACGGGGACATCCGCAGCCTGCCGGACTACGCGGCGATCCAGCTCAACGACACCCATCCGGCGATCGCCATCGCCGAGCTGATGCGGATCATGGTGGACCAGCACGATGTGCCGTGGGACGAGGCGTGGGAGGCGGTGCGCCGCACCTTCTCCTACACCAACCACACGCTGCTGCCGGAGGCGCTGGAATCCTGGCCGGTGCCGCTGCTCGAGCGCCTGCTGCCGCGGCACATGCAGATCATCTACCTGCTGAACGCCGTCCACCTCGACCATGCCGCCGCCGCCGCGCCGGGCGACCTCAGGCTGCTCTCCTCCGTCTCGCTGATCGACGAGGCGCATGGCCGCCGCGTGCGGATGGGGCACCTCGCCTTCCTCGGCTCGCACAAGGTGAACGGCGTGTCGGCGCTGCACACCCGCCTGCTGCGGGAGACGGTCTTCGCCGACATGGACCGGCTCTATCCCGGCCGGATCGTCAACAAGACCAACGGCATCACCTTCCGCCGCTGGCTGCTGCAGTGCAACCCGGGGCTTGCCGCGCTCGCCGCCGAGGCGGCGGGCCCCGGCGTGCGCGACGACCCGTCGCTGCTGCGGCGGCTGCGCCCCTGCGCCGAGGACGCCGCGTTCCGCGAGCGCTTCGCCGCGGTGAAGCGGGCGAACAAGGCGGCGCTGGCGCAGCACATCCGGCGGGTGCTCGACATCGCGGCGGATCCGGATGCGCTGTTCGACGTGCAGATCAAGCGCATCCACGAGTACAAGCGCCAGCTGCTGAACGTGCTGCACACCGTCGCGCTCTACGACGAGCTGCGCTCCTCCCCATCCCGCGCGCGGGTGCCGGTGGTGAAGGTGTTCGCCGGCAAGGCGGCGGCGAGCTACCACCGCGCCAAGCTCATCATCAAGCTGATCCACGACGTCGCCCGCGTGGTGAACAGCGACCCCGTGGTGCGCGACCGCCTGAAGGTGGTGTTCCTGCCGAACTACAACGTCTCCCTCGCCGAGCTCGTCATGCCGGCCGCCGACCTCTCCGAGCAGATCTCGACGGCGGGCATGGAGGCGTCGGGCACCGGGAACATGAAGCTCGCGCTCAACGGGGCGCTGACCATCGGCACGCTTGATGGCGCCAATGTCGAGATCCTCGAGCATGTCGGGGCGGAGCACCTGTTCATCTTCGGCCTGACCGCCGATCAGGTCGAGCACCGCCGGCGCTCCGGCGCGCAGGGCGCCGAGGCGATCGCCGCCTCCCGCCGGCTGGCCGAGGCGCTGGAGCAGATCGAGAGCGGCGTGTTCTCCCCAGACGACCGCGGACGCTACCGCGACCTCGTCGCCTCGCTCCGCGGCGCGGACCACTTCATGGTGGCGGCCGACTTCGACGCCTACTGGAACGCCCAGCAGGCCGCCGCCGGGCGCTGGGCGGAGCGCCCCTCCTGGCTGCGCTCGGCGGTGCTCAACACCGCGAGCATGGCGTGGTTCTCCTCGGACCGGACGATCGCCGAATACGCGCGGGAGATCTGGAACGTGCCCGGGGCGTGCTGAGACGCCGGCGGAGGAACGGAGCGTGCAGCGATACACCCAGCCGGGGCCGCCCTACGCGCGCAACGCCATGGCCTATGTGCTGGCGGGCGGCCGCGGCAGCCGCCTGATGGAACTGACCGACAAGCGCGCCAAGCCCGCGGTGTATTTCGCCGGCAAGTCGCGCATCGTGGATTTCGCCCTCTCCAACGCGCTGAACTCGGGCATCCGACGCATCGCGGTGGCCACGCAGTACAAGGCGCACAGCCTGATCCGCCACCTGCAGCGCGGCTGGGGCTTCTTCCGCCCCGAACGCAACGAGAGCTTCGACATCCTCCCCGCCTCCCAGCGCGTGTCGGAAAGCCAGTGGTACGCCGGCACTGCCGACGCGGTGTACCAGAACATCGACATCATCGAGGACTACGCGCCGCGCCACATCGTGATCCTGGCCGGCGACCACGTGTACAAGATGGACTACGAGGTGATGCTGGCCCAGCACGTCGAATCCGGGGCCGACGTGACGGTCGGCTGCGTCGAGGTGCCGCGGGCCGAGGCCTCGGGCTTCGGCGTGATGCAGGTGGACGCCTCCGACCGCATCCTCGCCTTCGTCGAGAAGCCGGCCGATCCGCCGCCCGTCCCGGACCGGCCCGACCTCTCTCTCGCCAGCATGGGCATCTACGTCTTCGACACGCCGACGCTGTTCGCCGAACTCCGCCGCGACGCGGCCGACCCGGCCTCGCGCCGGGATTTCGGGGCCGACATCATCCCGCGCATGGTGGCCGAGGGCCGCGCGGTGGCGCACCGCTTCGCCCGCTCCTGCGTCCGCTCGGCCCTCGAGAGCGAGCCCTACTGGCGCGACGTCGGCACGGTGGACGCCTACTGGGAGGCGAACATCAGCCTGACCGAGGTGGTGCCGCCGCTCGACATCTACGACCGCGACTGGCCGATCTGGACCTACGGCGAGATCACGCCGCCCGCCAAGTTCGTCCATGACGAGGAGGGCCGCCGCGGCGAGGCGGTGTCCTGCCTGATCTCGGGGGGGTGCATCGTCTCCGGCGCCTTCGCCCGGCGCTCTCTGCTCTCCTCCGGCTGCCGCCTGCACTCCTACAGCCGGATCGAGGGCGCGGTGCTGCTGCCGCAGGTGGATGTGGGGCGCGGCGCGCGGCTGACGAGGGTGGTGGTGGACCGCGGGGTGCGCATCCCGCCCGGGCTCGTCGTCGGCGAGGATCCGGCGGCCGACGCCGCCCGCTTCCGCCGCACCGAACGCGGCGTCTGCCTGATCACCCAGCCGATGATCGACCGCCTCGGCGCATGACGCTCGGCGTGCTCGCGGTGGCATCGGAAGCGGCGCCGCTGGTCAAGACTGGCGGGCTTGCCGACGTGGTCGGCGCGCTTCCGGCCGCCCTCGCCCCGCACGGCATCGCGGTGACGACGCTGCTGCCCTGCTATCCCGCCGTGCGCGCGGCGGCGAAGGGGGCGCGCGCGCTCCGCTCCTGGCCGGCGCTGTTCGGCGGGCCGGCGCGGCTGCTTGCGGCCCGGCACGAGGGCCTGCCGCTCTTGCTCCTCGACGCCCCGCATCTCTACGACAGGCCGGGCGGCCCCTATCTCGGCCCCGACGGGCGCGACTGGCCCGACAATGCCCTGCGCTTCGCCGCCCTCTCTCTCGCCGCCGCCGAGGTGGCGCGCGAAGGCGCGGGGCGCGCGCGCTTCGATCTCGTGCACGCGCACGACTGGCAGGCGGGTCTCGTCGGTGCCTATCTCCGCCACGCGCCTGGGCGTCGCGTCCCGGTGGTGTTCTCGATCCACAACCTCGCCTTCCAGGGCCATTTCCCGGCCGGGATCTTCCCCGCTCTCGGGCTGCCGCCGGAAGCCTTCGCCACCGAGGGCGTGGAGTATTACGGCGGCGTCGGCTTCCTCAAGGCCGGGATCTGGTACGCCGATCGCATCACCACCGTCTCGCCGACCTATGCCGCCGAGATCGCCACGCCCGAGGGCGGCATGGGGCTCGACGGGCTGCTGCGCGCGCGCTCGGCCGTGCTGTGCGGCATCCTGAACGGGCTCGACACCAGGATCTGGGATCCGGCGACCGACCCGCTGCTGCCCGCGCGCTTCTCCGCCGCCGATCCGGCCCCGCGCGCGGCGAACAAGAGGGCGCTGCAGGCCCGCTTCGGGCTGGCGCAGGATGCCGCCGCGCCGCTCTTCGCCTTCATCGGCCGGCTTGCCTGGCAGAAGGGGGTGGATCTGCTGCTCGCCGCGCTGCCTGCGCTGCTGGATTGGGGCGGGCAGCTTGCCCTGCTTGGCACCGGCGAGGCGGCGCTCGAGCAGGCAGCCCGTGATGCGGCGGCGGCGCATCCGGGCCGCGTCGGGGCGGCGATCGCCTTCGAGGAGCCGCTCGCCCACCTGCTCCACGGCGGGGCGGATTGCGTCGTCGTCCCTTCGCGGTTCGAGCCCTGCGGCCTGACGCAGCTCTGCGCGCTGCGCTACGGCGCGCCGCCGCTCGTCTCGCGCGTGGGGGGCCTTGCCGATACGGTCGTGGATGCGAACGAGGCGGCGCTGGCGGCCGGCGTCGCCACCGGGCTGATGGTCGCGCCCGGCTCGGCGGAGGCGCTCTCCGCCGGGCTGCGGCGGGCGGCGGCGCTGTGGCGCGACCGGGCGGCCTGGGCGCGCATCCAGGCCAACGCGATGGCGGCGGATGTGTCCTGGGGCCGCTCCGCCGCGCGCTATGCGGCGCTGTTCCGCGGGCTGCTGGCCCCGCCCCCTTGAGCGCCCCCCGGGGTTCATCCTATGTGGCAACGAAGCGGCAGGGATCGCCCCGCCGCGCGACACGTCGTTTCGCGTTGCTGGGAGCAAGAGCATGAACCGACCCACGATGGCGGCCTCGCGCCGCGTCGCCCTGGCGGCCGCGCTGGCCGGGGCGCTCGTCGCCGCCGGCCCCGCCGCCGCCCAACAGCAGGAGGTTCGCCTCGGCTGGATGGGCGCGATCACCGGGCCGATCGCGCAGCTCGTGCCGCCGATCCTGCGCGCCTCGCAGCTCGCGGTCGAGCAGGTGAACGAGCAGGGCGGCATCCTCGGCGGCCGGCGGCTCACCCTCATCTCGGCCGACAGCCAGTGCAACGCCCAGGGCGGCAACGACGCCGGCAACAAGCTCGTGAACGTGGACCAGGTGGTGGCGATCGTCGGCGGGCTCTGCTCGGGCGAGACGATCGCCGCCGCCAACTCGCAGGCGATCCCGAACGGGGTGGTGATGGTCTCCCCCGCCTCGACCTCGCCGCTGATCACCGGGCTGCAGGACCGCGACCTGATCTTCCGCGTCGTGCCGTCGGACGCCTACCAGGGCCAGGTGATGGCGCGGATGGTGTGGAACATGGGGCTGCGCCGCGTCGCCGTGACGCACGTGAACAACGACTACGGCCGCGGCCTCGCCGGGTCCTTCCGCACCGCCTACGAGGCGCTCGGCGGCACCATCACCGCCTTCGCCCCGCACGAGGACCAGCGCGCCTCCTACCGCACGGAACTCGCCACCCTCGCCCGCGGCAACCCCGAGGCGCTGGTGGTGATCGCCTATGGCGGCGGCTCCGGCCTCACGGTCATCCGCCAGGCGCTGGAGGGCGGCTTCTTCAACCGCTTCATCGGCGGCGACGGCATGCGCGACGACGTGCTGCCGCGCGAGCTCGGCGCCAACCTCAACCTCGTGGTCACGCAGCCGGTGCCGCGGGAGGGCAACCCCGGGCTCGAGATCTTCAACGAGGCGTTCCGCCGGGTGGGCGGCAACCCCGCCTCGATCTTCGTGGCGCAGGGCTATGACGCGGCCTTCGCCCTCGCTCTCGCCATCCAGCACTCGGGCGGCACCGACAGGGCGCGCATCTCGGCCTCGCTCCGCGCCGTCACCGCGCCGGGCGGCACCGTCATCCGCCCGGGCCAGTGGCGCGAGGCGGTGGCCGCGCTCGCCGCCGGGCAGCGCATCACCTATGTCGGCGCCTCGGGCCCGATCGAGTTCGACGCCAACGGCGACGTGCCCGGCAACGTCGCGCAGTTCACCATCCAGGGCGGGACCTTCGTGCAGGGCCCGATCCTCTCCGCGAACTGAGCGCGGCGGGCATGTCCGGGGCGCGCCCGATCATCCGGGTGGAGGAGGCGCGCCTCTCCTTCGGGGGCGTGCGCGCGGTGGACGGGGTGTCTCTCTCCGTCGCGCGCGGCTCCATCACCGGGCTGATCGGCCCGAACGGCGCCGGCAAGTCCAGCCTGTTCAACATCATCGCCGGCCGCTACCGCCCGACCGCCGGCCGCGTTCTGCTGGAGGGGGAAGACGTCACGGGCCTTCCTCCCCACGCCCTGTTCGCCCGCGGCCTCTGCCGCACCTTCCAGATCCCGGCCGAGTTCGGCCAGCTCACGGTGCGGGAGAACCTCATGGTGGTGCCGGCCGGGCAATCGGGGGAGCGCATCTGGAACGCCTGGTTCGCCCGCAAAAGGATGCTCGAGGAGGAGGAGGCGATCGGCCGCCGCGCCGATTCGGTGCTGGAGTTCCTCCGCCTCTCCCACGTTGCGGGCGAGCTCGCCTGCCGCCTCTCGGGCGGGCAGAAGAAGCTGCTCGAGCTCGGCCGCACCATGATGGCCGAGCCCAAGGTGGTGCTGCTCGACGAGATCGGCGCCGGGGTGAACAAGACGCTGCTCGCCGAACTCGCCGAGGATATCCGCCGCCTCAACCGCGAACGCGGCATCACCTTCTTCCTGATCGAGCACGACATGGAGCTGATCGGCCGGCTCTGCGACCACGTGGTGTGCATGGCCGAAGGCCGCATCCTCGTGGAAGGCAGCGCGGCGGCGGTGCGGTCGGATCCGCGCGTGCTCGACGCCTATCTCGGCGGCGGCCGCGCCGCGGCATGACCCCTCTGCTCGAGGCGCGCGGCCTGTACGCGGGCTATGGCGGGATGGACATCCTGCGCGGCTGCACCATCACGGTCGCGCCGCGGGAGATGGTGGTGATCGTCGGGCCGAACGGCGCCGGCAAGTCCACCGCGATGAAGGCGGTCTTCGGCCTCGTGCGGATCCGCGAGGGGCGCGTGATCTTCGACGGGCAGGACATCACCAACGCCCCGCCCGAATCCCTCGCCCCGCGCGGCCTCGCCTATGTGCCGCAGGAACACAACGTCTTCGCCACCCTGACGGTGGAGGAGAACCTGGAGATGGGCGCCTACACCCGCCGCTCCGGCATCGCCGAGGCGAAGGCGCGGGTGTTCGGACTGCTGCCCGCGCTCAAGATCAAGCGCAGGCAGCCGGCGGGCGAGCTGTCGGGCGGGCAGCGGCAGATGGTGGCGATCGGGCGGGCGCTGATGATGGAGCCGAAGCTCCTGATGCTGGACGAGCCCTCGGCCGGCCTCTCGCCCAAGGTGCTGGCCGAGATCCTGGAGGCGATCGCCGCCATCAACGCCGCCGGAGTGGCGATCCTGATGGTGGAGCAGAACGCCAAGGCCGCCCTCGCCATGGCGCATCGGGGCTACGTTCTGGCGGGCGGGCAGAACCGCTTCGAAGGCCCGGGGCCCGAACTGCTTGCCGACCGGGAGGTCGCGGCCTCCTTCCTCGGCGGCTGAGGGGCGGCCGGTGCTCGAGTTCGTCAACCTCTATCTCGTCAACGGCATCGTGCTCGGCTGCGTCTATGCGCTGGGCGCGATCGGCATCACCATGATCTTCGGCATCCTGCGCTTCGGGCATTTCGCCCACGGCGACATGATGACCGCCGGCGCCTACATCGCGCTCGCCCTCGTCTGGGCCTCGGGGATGCCGGTGCTGTGGGTGCTGCCCGCCGCCATGCTGCTCACCGCCGCCCTCGGCGCCGGGCTGCACTGGGCGTTCTACCGGCCGCTCGACACGGGCACCGGCTCGACGATCGTCATCGTCATCGCCTCCTTCGGGGTGGCGCTGATGCTGCGTTCGGCGGTGCAGCTCTTCTTCGGGGTGGACATCACCACCTACCAGCGCGGCTTCCAGACGCCGATCTGGATCGCCGACACGATCCGCATCCTGCCGCGGCACCTCTGGATCATCGGGCTGACGATCGCGCTCGTGGTCGCGCTGCACCTTTTCCTCACGCGCTCGCGCCTCGGCAAGGCGATGCGGGCGATGAGCGACAACCGCGCACTCGCCCGCATCTCCGGCATCGGCACGATGCGGGTGGTCCTCGCCGCCTGGGCGGTGGGCGGGGCGCTCGCCGCGGCGGGCGGCGTGTTCCTCGGGATAGACACCCAGCTTTCCACCCAGATGGGCTGGAACCTGCTGCTGCCGATGTTCGCCGCCGCCGTGCTGGGCGGCATCGGCAACCCGGTCGGGGCCGCGCTCGGGGCGCTGGTGGTCGGGGTGGCGGAGGAGCTCGTCACCTTCCCCTGGTTCGGAGAGCCGCTGCTGTCCCCGGCCTACAAGTCGGCGGTGTCCTTCGCCATCCTGGTCGCGCTGCTGGTCTGGCGGCCGACGGGCCTCACGCGCGGGAGGGTGTTCTGATGGACCAGGCGACGCTCGGCCTCCTCCTCTACGTCCTCGGGCTCGCCAACCTCGCCGCGATCTATGCGGTGATGGCGCTCGGGCTGAACCTGAACTGGGGGGTGACGGGGCTGTTCAACGCCGGGGTGGCCGGGTTCTTCGCCGTCGGCGCCTACACCTCCGTCATCCTCACCGCGCCGGACAGCCCGCATTTCCTCGGCGGCTTCGACCTGCCGCTGCCGGTCGGGATGGTGGCGGCCATGCTCGTCTCGGGGCTCATCGCGCTGGCGATCGGGGCGGCCACCATACGGCTGCGCTCCGACTACCTCGCCATCGGCACCATCGGCATCGCCGAGATCCTGCGCCTCGTGCTCAAGAACGAGGAGTGGCTGACGAACGGCGTGCGCGGCATCACCACCATCCCCCGCCCCTTCGTGGCGGAGACGGCGCTGGTCTCCGAACTCTCCTACCTCGCGATGACTCTCGCGATCCTGCTCGTGCTCTACGTCCTGCTGGAGGCGGCGCTCAACTCGCCCTGGGGGCGGATGATGCGGGCGATCCGCGATTCCGAGACGACCGCCGCCGCCGCCGGCAAGAACGTGGATGCGCGCCGGCTCGAGGCCTTCGTGCTCGGCTCGATGCTGATGGGCTTGGGCGGCGCGCTCTTCGCCCACTACCTGCGCTACATCGGGCCGGAGGCGACCGAGCCCGTCACCACCACCTTCCTCGTGTGGGTGATGCTGATCGCGGGCGGTTCGGGCAACAACCGCGGCGCCATCCTCGGCGCCTTCGTGATCTGGACGATCTGGTCCGCGACGGAGCTGCTGACGCGCCAGCTTCCGCCGGAGTGGGCGGTGCGCGCGAGCTACCTCCGCATCTTCCTGATCGGCCTGCTGCTGCAGGTGGTGCTGCAGCGCTACAGCCGCGGCCTGCTGCCGGAGCGCAACCCGGCCGAGCGCGGCGCGACCGGCCCGCAGGACCGCACGCTGTAGCGCCTCACGGCGCGACGCGGACGAGGTGGAAGGAGCGCAGTTCGCGCTGCGCGGTGCGGAACACCGCATCCTGGCGGTGGCGCTTCTCCGCCGCCAGCACCGGCACCCGCCGGGTGACGTATTCGCCGACGGCGAGCGCGCTGACATAGCCCTCGGCGTCGCGCGCCGCCCGGCCGCGCAGCGCCTCGATTACCGCATAGGCGAAGACGCCGTTGCGGTCGTCGTAGGAATCGAGCGCCTCCTGCACGCTCGTGCTGGCGGCGAGCAGGTAGCGCCCCGTCTCGTTGCCGATGGCGGCGAGGCTGTCGATCGTCACCTGCCCGGCGTGGCAGGTGTCGATGAACAGGAAGCCGTCGCGCGCGCGGATGCGGGCGAGCGCCGCAACCAGCGTGTCCTCGTCGAGGCCCGTCCGGCGCAGGCTGTCCATGCCGCCCGACACGTCGGCCTCGTGCGGCAGGAACAGGAAACGCCGGTCGGGCTCGGTGCGGATGCCGTGGCCCGCAAGATAGAGCACGAAGGTGTCCTCCGGCCGCGCCGTCTCGGCGGCCTCGGCCAGCGCGCGCAGGATGTTCCCGCGCGTCGCCTCGCGGTCGGTCAGAAGCGTCAGCCGGGTCTCGCGGAACAGGCCGGCGGCGCCGCCGCGCAGGCTGTCGGCGACGGAGCGGGCGTCGGCCACCGCGAAGCGGAGGTTGAGCGACGGATCGGCGTAGGCGTCCACCCCGATGGCGAGCAGGATGAGCCGCCCCGCCCCCGCCGGCGCCTGCGCCGCGCCCGGCCGGCGCAGCACGAGCGACGGCCCCTCGGCGAACAGCACCCGGTCGGCGTCGTAGAGCCGCGTCGTGATCCGGTTCTCGCCGGGGTCGAGCGGCACCTCGATCACCGGGTCCCCGGTCCGCAGGTCGCCGCGCACGGCGATGCGCTCGTTCACCATCACATCGAGAGGGCCAAGCCCGAGGCCGCGGTCGGTCGCGACCAGGGTCAGGCGCAGCGCGGTCGCGTCCTGCGGCACCTCGCGCGCGGTCCAGGACAGCGGCGTGCAGCCCGCGGGCGTGACGGCGCAGAGCGTGCCGGCGGCGAGCGTCGGTGCCTGGCCGATGCGCGCCCGCACGTCGCCGATGCGCTGCAGGTGCATGGCGCCGACGGTGGGGTCGCCCGCCACCCGCGCCCGCACCGCCTCCGGCGCGTAGAGCGCGCGATAGGCCTGCTGGAAGGAGACGAACTCCGGCGTCGCGTTGCGCGCGTTGTTGAGGTGCACGCCGACCAGCTCCTGCCCGCCGGCGGGCGCGTGGTCGAACAGCGCCTCCGGCGTCCAGAGCGCCCAGCGCCGCGCGTCGGCGTGGACGAACAGCGCCGCGCGTTCGGCCAGCGTCGGCGCGATGTCGTACCAGCGGATGGTGCCGTCGCCGAGCGCCGCCACCGCCGTGCCGCCGACGACCACCACGCCCCAGGCGGCCGCGGGCGTGACCACCGCCGCGACCGGCCGGCCTTCCGCGTCGAACAGCCTGAGGTGGGTGTCGGTGCCGAGCAGCACGCCCTGGTCCCCGGGCAGGATGGCGGCGCTGCGCGAGAACTCGCCGGAGCCGAGCGGCAGCACGCGCTGGCCGATGCGCGGGCGCGTGGTGTTCCGCCACTCCTGCACCGACAGCCGCGCGCCGGCCGGCAGCGCGCCGACCATCGCCTCCCCCCCGTCGGACAGCTCGAGCCGGCCGCGGGCGGCGTCGAAGCGCAGCAGCTGGCCGCCCTCGCGCAGGCGGAAGCGGACCGCAAGCCCGTCCGGCGCGGCGGCGAGATCGAGGCCGGTCGCGGTGAACTCCGCCCCCGGCGGGTCGGACGGCCGCACCACCCGGCCGTCGGGCCCGAGCAGCCCGATCCCCGGATCGGAGGCCGCGTAGGCGAGGCCGCCCGCCGGCAGCGCCAGCAGATGCGCGATGGCGTTGCCGGCGGCCGGGATGTCGGCGGAGGGACCGAGGCCGAAATCGAGCCAACGGCGGATGAGGTAGCGGCGCGGCGGCGGCTCGGAGGGGGCCGGGCGAGCCGCGTCGACGGCGATGCCGCGCTCGCCCTCCGCCGGCAGGCGGATGCCGCGCCGTTCGGCCGCCCCCTCGGCCGCCGCCCCCTGGCCGCGCACCTGGGTCATGCCAGGAATCCGGGCATAGCCCGCGGCGTGGAGCTGCACCCCGCCGCGGCCGTCATGCGCCCAGGCGACCGCCGGCAGCCCCTCGCCCGTCAGGCCCGTGACGTCGGGCGTGAAGCGCGGCAGCAGGTCGGCGCCGCCGACCACCTCGACGCGCAGCCTGTCCTCGAACCCGATCGCGAGCAGCGACCCGTCCGGCGAGTAGGCGATGCCGAAGGGCCGCGCGCCCTGCACCGGCGTGCGTTCGGCGACCAGCCGGTGGTTCGCATCCCAAACCCGCACGCGCCCGTCGGCCGAGGAGGCGGCGAGCCGCCCGTCCGCCCCGTAGGCCACCATCCGGACCGGGCCGCCGAGATTGTCGGCGGCGAAGAGCTGCTGGCCGGTCTGCGCGTTCCACACCCGCACCCCGCCGCGGCCGCTGAGGGCCGCGGCGAGCCGGGCGCCATCGCGCGACACGGCGAGGTGCTGCACCGGGGCCGGCAGCCCGGTGAGGCGCGCGAGCATCCGCCGCGTGCGGACATCGAACAGGTACACGGCGAAGCTGCGGTCCCAGGCGAAGCCGGTGAAACCCGCAAGGAAGGCGCGGCTGCCATCCGGCGACAGGGCGACGGCGTAGATCTCCCCCTCCGCCTCGGGGCCGATCGGGATGCGGAGCACGCCGCGCGGCGCAAGATCGGGCAGCGACCACAGCCGAACCGTCTTGTCGTCGGAGGCGGAGGCGAGCAGCGTCCCGGCGGCGTCCACCGCCAGCCGCGCGACCGGGGCGGTATGGGCGCCGGCCTCGATCCGGAGGAAGGGCGCGCGCGGCGGCTCGCCCCCCTGGGCCAGCGCCGGGGCCGGCGCCAGCAGCAGGAGGACGAGGAGGAGTCGCGCGAGGCCGCTCAGGACGCGAGCTCGAAGCCGGGGCCCGCCGCGATCTGCTCCGCGTGCTCGACGCTTTGCTGGAAGTTCTCGCGCCGGGCGATGTTGGCGGCGGCGAGCTGGCGCGGCTCCTGGTTGCCGGAGGCCGGCGGCGGCGAGGCGGAGGCCGCGCGCAGATCCACCCCCGGCGCGCTGAACTGGCTGGCCGGGGCGTAGCCGCGCAACCCGCCCGGGCCTTCCACCAGCACGAAGCCCGCGGTGGCCGGGCGCACCTGCACGTTCTCCCGCGTCACCAGCGCCCCGACGGAGGGGGAGCGCGGGTCCGGCCGGAGCTTCAGGTCTATGCTCGCGGAGAGCGGCCGCGCCGCCACCGGCTGGCTGATTCGCGCGCCGACCGCCGCCTGGCGGGCGCCGGGCTGCACCGCGTCGAGCGCCGTGTCGAACTCGGCGCCGCGGGTGCGGATGCGCTCGCTGATCATCTGCGCCAGCGCGACGTCGTTGCGCAGGCGCGCCTGCACTTCGCGCAGCTGCGCCTGCGCGGTGGCGCGATCCAGCCGGCCCTGGCGGTAGGCGGTGCGGATGCGCTGGGCGCTGTTGTAGCGGCAGTCCAGCAGCTGGTTGAACGCCACCTGGCTGCGGTCGATCTCGAGGTTCTCGCGCTCCATGTCGGAGCGGACGTTGCGGTAGAGCACCGCCTGGTCCTGGCTCTGGCGCTGCAGCGCCGCGAGGTAGCCGCCCGCGCCGCCGACCGCGGCGCCGATCGCCGCCCCCGCCAGCGCGCCCTGCCAGCGGCCGGTCGCGAGCCCGCCGATGATGCCGCCGCCGACGGCGCCGACTGCGGCGCCGCGGATGATGTCCTCGGCGAAGAAATTGCCGGTGGAATCGAGCGCGACGACGTATTGCCGGCAGGGGTCGGTGCCGTCGTCGGCGCCGATGCGCTGTTCGCGCGTGGTGACGCAACCGGCGAGCATCGCGCCCGCAAGCGTCAGGCAGGCGGCGCGGTAGAGCGGGCTTCGGCGGGTGGCGGCCGGCTCGGCGGCGTCGAGGGGCATGGCGGTCTCCCGGGGCGAGGCGCGGACCGGGGCGGGCCGCGCGCCCGGCGAAAATGCTAGACCCGCCGCGCCCCAGCCGCAAAGCCCCGCGCGGCTCAGCCGAGCCGCATGCCGGAGTCCCGCACCACCCGCCCCCAGCGCGCATGGGCCTCGGCGATCCAGGCGGCGGCCACGGCGGGGCCGCCCGCATCCGGCTCCACCGCCCAGGCGGCCAGCCGGCCGCGCACCGTCTCGCGCGCGAAGGCGGCCGGCACGAGTGCCG
>JANWXJ010000054.1 GCA_025055335.1 Acetobacteraceae bacterium | reverse complement strand
TACAAGACCTATACTGGCATGAATCGCGTTTCTGCATACATCTGGCGCGTTGGGGGCGCCGATGAGCGCCAGCCGCTTGGTCTGAATCGAGAGGAAAGCTGCACCCGCCTGATCGCGCATCGCGTCGGAGAAGCCGGATAGCGCTCGCCCTAAAGCCCCTCAGAGGCCCGAAGCCGGCGCATCGAACCGCGCGGTCGCACTCAATCAGCCTCCCGCGCGGCCGCGCGCCGGGACAGCGCCCCCCCTACTGCCCGCGCTTCATCATCCGCATCAGCAGGATGATCGGCAGCAGCCCGACCGCCACGATCATCAGCGCCGCCGTCGAGGCCTCGGCCAGACGCTCGTCGGAGGCGAGGTTGTAGACCCGCACGGCGAGCGTATCGAGGTCGAAGGGCCGGACGATCAGGGTGGCCGGCAGCTCCTTCATGGTGTCCACGAACACGAGCACGGCGGCCGACAGCAGGGCCCCGCGCGCGAGCGGCAGTTCGATCCGCCACACCGCCTCGGCCGGGCGGGCGCCGAGGGTGCGGGCGGCGCCGGCGAGGGAGGGCTTCACCCGCGCGAGCCCGGCCTCGACCGCCTGCAGCGCGACCGCCAGGAACCGCACGAGATAGGCGAACACCAGCGCCGCCATGGTGCCCGACAGCAGCAGCCCCGTGGAGACGCCGAAGGCGGCGCGCATCCAGGAATCGATCGCGTTGTCGAACAGCCCGAAGGGCACCAGCGTGCCGACGGCGATCACCGATCCCGGCACCGCGTAGCCGAGCACGACGATGCGCGTCGCGGCCCGCGTGCCGCGCGAGGGCGCGAGCCGCGCGCCCCAGGCGAGCAGCGCGGCGAGCAGCACGGCGAGCAGCGCGGTGACGGAGGCGAGCGTCAGGCTGTTGGTGGCGAAGGGCAGGAAGCGGTGCGGCGCCAGCGGATCGCCGACCGTCACGGCGAGCCACAGCAGCGCGCCGGCGGGCAGCAGGAAGCCGACGGCGAGCGGTGCGAGGCAGAGCGCGGCGGCGCCCGCCGCCTTCCACCCGTGAAGCCGCACGGGGCGGAAGGGCGGGTGGCGCGTGGTGGTGGGGTGGAAGCGCCGCCCCCCGCGCGAGGCGTGCTCGAGCAGCAGCAGCAGCGCGACAACCCCCATCAGAGCGGCGGCGAGCTGGCTCGCCGCGCCGCGGTCCCCCATGGCGAACCAGGTGTCGTAGATGCCGGTGGTGAAGGTCTTGATGGCGAAATGGTGCACGGTGCCGAAATCGGCCAGCACCTCCATCAGCGCGAGCGCGGTGCCGCCCGCGATCGCCGGCCGCGCGAGCGGCAGCGCGACGCGGAAGAACGCCGAGGAGAGGCTGTGCCCGAGGGTGCGCGAGCACTCGATCAGGCAGGTGGACTGCTGCAGGAAGGCGGCGCGGCAGAGGAGATAGACATAAGGGTAGAGCACCGCCCCCATCACCAGCGCCGCCCCGGGGAGCGAGCGTATCTCGGGGAACCAGTACTGCCCGTAGGACAGGCCTGTGGCGTCGCGGACCGCGCTCTGCACCGGGCCCGACACCTCGAACAGCCAGGTCATCACGTAGCCGCAGACATAGGCCGGCATGGCGAGGGGCAGCAGCAGCGCCCATTCCAGCGTGGCGCGGCCGCGGAACTCGAAGGCGGTGACGAGCCAGGCGCTGACCGCACCCGCCGAGGCGGCGATGGCGCCGACCATGAGGCAGAGCAGCAGCGTGTTGGACAGCATCTCGGCCAGCGTGGTGGCGGCGATGTGCCGCCAGACCTCGCCCGCCGGCGTCGCGGCGGAGACCAGCACCGCGACGAGCGGCAGGGCGACCAGGGCCGCCACCACGACCGACAGCCGGGACCAGAGCGGGCTGCGCCGCCGCGGCGGGAGATCGGGGCGCGAGGCCGCGGCGCTGACGGACATGGGGGTGGGGCGCGGGACGTTGCGATCTGTTCGCAACATCCCTAGCACGCGCCGGACGCGGCCGGAAGCGCGCGGCCGCTCAGCGCCGCGCCAGGGCCATCGCCTGCTCCGGCGTCAGGCGCGGCATCTCCAGCCGGTCGGTCAGCCGCACATAGCCGCCGCCGCCCATGCGGCCGATCAGCCCGAGGCGGGGCGTGTCCACATGCCTGCGCGCCGCGTCCAGCACGCAGTCGTCGCGGATCTCCATCGCCAGCACGCGGCCGAGCACGAGCAGGTGCTTCCCGATCTCGACCGCCCGGAACAGCTCGCAGTCGAAGGCGACGGGGCTTTCGCCGATGCGCGGCGCGCCGTCGCCGAAGGGCAGTTCGGTCAGGCCGGCGAGCACCAGCTCGTCCACCTCCGGCGGGAGGTCGGCGGCGGTGACGTTCATCTGCGCGGCGGCGGCTTCGGGCACGAGGCAGACGGTGAAGCGACGCGTGGCCAGCACGTTGCGCGCGGTGTCCTTGCGCGTGCCGGTGGCAGGCGAGGGGCCGCTGCTGAAGGCAAGCACCGGCGGATCGTCGGAGACCATGTTGAACAGCGAATAGGGCGCGGCGTTCGTCACGCCCTCGGCGTCCTTCGTCACCACCCAGGCGATCGGCCGCGGCACGATCGTGGAGACCATCAGCTTGTAGCGGTCCGGGGCGGGAAGGCTGGCGAAGTCGAAGCGCATGGTCAGCGCACCTCGAAGGGCGGCGGCGCGCCCCGCTTCAGCACCGCGTCCAGGTTGTCGAGCGCGCGGAAGCCCATGGCGTCGCGCGTCTCGACGGTGGCGCTGCCGAGATGCGGCAGCAGCGTGACGTTCGGCGCGGAGAGGTAGCCCGGGAACAGGTGCGGCTCGCCGTCGTACACATCAAGCCCGGCGGCGCGGATGTGGCCCGAATGCAGCGCCGCGACCAGCGCCGCATCGTCCACCGTGCCGCCGCGGCCGGTGTTGACGACGATGGCGCCCCTGGGCAGCAGCGCGATGCGTTCGGCGTTCAGCCACTTGCGCGTCGCCTCGCCGCCCGGGATGTGCATGGAGAGCACCTCGGTCGCACGCAGGAAGGCCTCGGGGGTCGGGTAGTAGGCGGCGCCCGCCTCCTGGTCGGGCGGCAGGCGGGTGCGGTTGTGGTAGTGGATGTCCATCCCGAAGCCGCGCGCCATGCGCGCGAGTTCCCGCCCGATCCGCCCCATCCCGAGGATGCCGAGCCGCTTGCCCGCGAGCGTCACGCCCATGAGCTGCGTCGGCGCCCAGCCCGTCCAGCGGCCTTCGCGCAGCAGACGCTCGCCCTCGCTCGCGCGGCGCGCGGCCATCAGGATCAGCAGCATGGCGATCTCGGCGGTGGCGACACTCAGCACCTCCGGCGTGTTGGCGACCAGGATGCCGCGCGCCCGCGCCGCCGCCACGGCGATGTGGTCGGTGCCGACGCTGAAGGTGGCGAGCACACGGACAGAGGCGGGCAGCCGCGCGATCGTCTCCGCGCCCAGCGGGTCGCCAGGGGCGCAGAGGATGCCGGCCGCACCCTCGGCGAGTGCGACGAGCGCATCGGCCGACAACGGCTCGTCCTCCTCGCGCTGGCGCACGGCATAGTCGCGCCGGGCGCGCGCCTCGACGGCGGGGGGCAGGCGGCGGGTGACCAGGAGGGTGGGCGGTTCGGTCATGGCGGGCTCCTCCGGCGCCGCACTTGCCACGGCTGCGCCGCACTTGCCACGGCTTCGCCCCGCCGTCACTTTCGCGCCCCGCACATGGCAGGAGGAACGCCGATGGATCTCGGCCTCAAGGGCAGGCGCGCTCTGGTGATGGGGGCCTCGAAGGGCCTCGGGCGGGCGATCGCGGAGGCGCTCGCCGAGGAGGGCGTCGCGCTGGTGATCTCGGGGCGGCGGCAGCAGGCGCTCGACGAGGCGGCGGCGGCGCTGCGCGCCCTCGGCGCGCCGGCGGCGACGGGGGTTGTGGCCGACGTGGACGACGCCGAACAGATGGCGCGGCTGACGGCGGCGGCGGAAGGGCTGCTCGGCGGGGTGGACATCGTCGTGCTGAACCACGGCGGCCCGCCGCCCTGCCACGCGGTGGAACTGACGGAGGAGGCGCTCTCCACCTGGTTCCGGCGAATGGTGCTGGCGCCGATCGGGGTCGTGAACCGGCTGCTGCCCGGGATGCGGGCGCGCAGATGGGGCCGCATCCTGACGGTCGGCTCCTCCGGCATGCTGCAGCCGATCCCGCATCTCGCGCTGTCCAACACGCTGCGCGCGGCGATCGTGGGGTGGAACAAGAGCCTCTCTCTCGATGTGGCGGAGGACGGGATCACCTGCAACATCCTGGCCCCGGGCGCGATCCGCACCGACCGCAGCCTGGAGACGGCACGAGGCATCGCCGAGAAGACGGGCCGGGACGTCGAGGAGGTGATCGCCGAACGCTCGAAGGAGATCCCGATGCGCCGCTACGGCCGGCCGGAGGAGTTCGGGCCGCTCGCCGCCTTCCTGTGCTCGGACAAGGCGGCCTACATCACCGGCTCGATCCTCAGGGTGGATGGCGGCATCGTGCGGGGGCTGTGAGATGGCGGCGGCGGAGGGCGATGCCTATGCCGGGATCCGCACCGAGGTCGCGAAGCTCTGCGCCCGCTTCCCCGGCGAATACTGGCGCGCGAAGGACGCCGCCCGCGCCTACCCGGCCGAGTTCGTGCAGGCGCTGACGGAGGCCGGCTGGCTCGCCGCGCTGATCCCGGAGGAATACGGCGGGGCGGGCCTGCCGCTCGCCGGGGCGGCGGCGATCCTCGAGGAGATCCAGGCGCAGGGCTGCAACGGCGCGGCCTGCCACGCGCAGATGTACATCATGGGCACGCTGCTCCGCCACGGAAGTGCCGCGCAGAAGGCGGAATACCTGCCGCGCATCGCGCGCGGCGAACTGCGCCTGCAGGCCTTCGGCGTGACGGAACCGACCTCCGGCACGGACACGGCGTCGCTCCGCACCACCGCCCGCCGCGAGGGCGACCGCTGGGTGGTCAACGGCCAGAAGATCTGGACGAGCCGCGCCGAGCATTCCGACCTGATGCTGCTGCTTGCCCGCACCACGCCGCGAGAGCAGGTGGCGAAGCGGACCGACGGGCTTTCGGTGTTCCTCGTGGACATGCGCCGCGTGCTCGGCCGCGGCCTGACGATCCGCCCGATCCGCACCATGATGAACCACAACAGCTGCGAGGTGTTCTTCGACGACATGGAGATCCCCGCCGATGCGCTGATCGGCGAGGAAGGCCGCGGCTTCCGCTACATCCTGGACGGGATGAACGCCGAGCGCCTGCTGATCGCCGCCGAATGCATCGGCGATGCCAGGTGGTTCCTCGCCAAGGCCACCGCCTACGCGAAGGAGCGCGTGGTGTTCGGCCGGCCGATCGGGCAGAACCAGGGGGTGCAGTTCCCGCTCGCCCGCGCCTATGCGCAGATGCGCGCCGCCGAGGCGCTGGTGCAGAAGGGCCTCGCGCGGTTCGACGCGGGGCTGCCCTGCGGCGAGGAGGCGAACATGGGCAAGATGCTGGCGGCCGAGGCAAGCTGGGCCGCCGCCGAGGCCTGCCTGAACACCCATGGCGGCTTCGGCTTCGCCGAGGAGTACGACATCGAGCGCAAGTTCCGCGAGACGCGGCTCTACCAGGTGGCGCCGGTCAGCACGAACCTGATCCTCTCCTACGTCGCCGAGCATGTGCTCGGCCTGCCGCGGAGCTACTGAGGGGCGATGGCGCCGCCGCTGTCGGGGCTGCTCGTCGTGGCGCTGGAACAGGCGGTGGCGGCGCCGCTCTGCACCGGGCGGCTCGCCGAGGGCGGGGCGCGGGTGATCAAGATCGAACGCCCCGGGGGGGATTTCGCCCGCGGCTACGATACGGCGGCGGGCGGCCTCTCCTCCTATTTCGTCTGGTGCAACCGGGGGAAGGAGAGCGTCGTCCTCGACCTCAAGGCGGCGGAGGACCGCGCGCTGCTCGCGCGCATCCTCGCCCGGGCCGACGTGTTCGTGCAGAACCTCGCCCCCGGCGCGGCCGAGCGCCTCGGCTTCGGGTCGGCGGCGCTGCGCGCGCGGCACCCGCGGCTGATCACGGTGGACATCTCAGGCTACGGCGAGGCGCCGGAGCTGGCGCAGCGCAAGGCCTACGACCTGCTGGTCCAGGCCGAGGCCGGGCTTGCCGCCATCACCGGGCATCCGGCGGGGCCGGGGCGCGTCGGCGTCTCCGTCGCCGACATCGCCTGCGGCATGAACGCGCATGCGGCGGTGCTCGAGGCGCTGATCGCCCGGGAGCGCACGGGGCGGGGCGCGGGCATCGCCGTCAGCCTGTTCGACTCGCTCGCCGACTGGATGAACGTGCCGCTCCTGTTCCTGGAAGGCACCGGGCGGGCGCCGGCGCGCGTCGGCCTCGCGCATCCCTCGATCTGTCCCTATGGCGCCTTCCCGCTCGCCGACGGGGCGAGCGTTCTGATCGGCATCCAGAACGAGCGGGAATGGGCGGCGTTCTGCGCGCTGGCACTCGGGCGGCCGGAGTGGCCCGCGCGCGAAGGCTTCCGCAGCAACGCCGAACGGGTCGCCAACCGGGCCCTGGTGGACGGGGAGATCGCCGCGATCCTCGGCGGCTGGACGCGGGCCGAGGCGGAGGCGCGGCTTGCCGCCGCCGGCACCGCCTTCGGCTTCGTCAACGAGGTGGCCGACCTCGCGCGGCATCCGGCGCTGCGGCGCGTCTCGGTGCCGCTGCCGGAGGGGTGGGTGTCGCTCGCCGCCCCGCCGGTGCGCTGGCGCGGCGAGGCGCGGAAGGCGGGGGCGGTGCCGGCGCTCGGGCAGCATACGGCGGCGGTGCGTGCGGAGTTCGCGGCCTAGGCGCCCGCCGGCGGCCACGAGGCCTTCCCGGGCGAGGAGGAGGCGGAGCCCTCCGGCGGCCCGAAGGAGCCGGTCCGAAACCGCGCGGCGGGCGCGCGCCTTCCCCTCCCCGGCCGACGCGGCCCCCGCCACGGCCCAGGAACCCGGGACGCGCCCGAGGAACCCGAGGGTATCGGCCCGCCGCCAGTCACGTCCGGCGCGGACGACGCCGTTCGCCCCCAGCGCCTCGTAGCGGCACTGCCAGTGGCCGTCGTTCGTCGTGCCGATCCCGCGGCGCGCCGTCTCCTCGTTCCGGACGATGGTGTGGCGGCGCATCCGACGGCATCGGGGGGCCGGACCGTCATGCGGCGTGCTCTCCTGCCGCGGCGGGCCTCGCGCCGCCGCGCGCGGCAGGGAAGCACGCGCCTTGCGACTCGGGCCGCCCTGCCTCAGCCGCCGCCGATCAGGATCCCCGCCGCCAGCACCAGGCTGCCTCCCAGCACCACCTGGAACACCGCGCGGCGGAACGGGGTCTCCATGTAGCGGTTCTGGATCCAGGCGATGGCCCAGAGCTCGACGAAGACGACGGCAAGCGCGACGATCGTCGCCGTCCAGAACTCGGGGATGAGGTAGGGCAGCGCGTGGCCGAGGCCGCCGATCGTGGTCATGACCCCCGAGGCGAGGCCCCGCTTCACCGGCGACCCGCGGCCGGAGAGCCTGCCGTCGTCGTGCGCCGCCTCGGTGAAGCCCATGGAGATGCCGGCGCCGACCGAGGCCGACAGCCCGACCAGGAAGGTCGTCCAGGGATCCTGCGTGGCGAAGGCGGTGGCGAAGATCGGCGCCAGGGTGGAGACCGAGCCGTCCATCAATCCGGCCAGCCCCGGCTGCACCCAGGTGAGGACGAACTGGCGTCGCGCGGCCGAGATCTCCTCGCGCCCCTCCGCGCCGCCGAGGCGTTCGGCCATGATCGTCTCGGCATCCTTCTCGTGCCCGACCTCGGCGGCGGCGAGATCGCCGAGCAGCTTGCGCACCTCCGCATCCGTGCTGCGCTCGGCGGCCGCGCGGTAGAAGGCCTGCGCCTCGCGTTCCATGGCGAGCGCCTCCTCGCGGATGCGCTCGAGGCCGAGGTTCTCGATCAGCCAGACCGGCCGGCGGACGTAGAAATCGGCCACATGCTCGCGCCGGATCGGCAGGATCAGATCACCGTAGCGCGCGCGGTAGAGATCGATCAGGCGGCGGCGGTGCTCCTCCTCCGCGGCCATCTCGTCGAACACGGCTGCGGTGGCGGGGTAGGACTTGCGAAGCCTGCTCGCGTACAGCGCGTAGATCCGGCCGTCCTCCTCCTCGGAGGCGATGGCGAGGGCGAGGATCTCCTGCGCCGAGAGGCTGTCGAAACGCCGGCGTCCGAAGAAGGGCAGCGAGAGCAGGCCGCGCATGCGGGGTCCACCTGTCGAGGCATCGAGACGGCCCTCATAGGACCGGATCGCCACCGTGGCGAGCGCGAGGGGCGACCCGGGGGAGGGATGGCGCGCCGGGGGCGCGCCAGGGTCGCGGGAGAGGGGTGCCGCGGCCGGCCCGCGGATGCGCCGGCGACGGCCCCT
>JANWXJ010000221.1 GCA_025055335.1 Acetobacteraceae bacterium | reverse complement strand
CCGCCGTCGCGGCCCGCCCCAGCGCCGCCCGGCGCCGCAGGCCTGCTCGCCCGAGGCCGCCGCGCTCCGCGCGCGCCCGCGGGCGGCGGTGCTCGGCAGCACCACCATCAAGGCGGATAGCAGGCTCCGCGCGCCCCTGGGCGGCGGGCCGCGGGGCGTCGCACAAGCTTCACCGACCAGTCTCTCGCGTGTCATGCGCCCCCACTAAGCCACGCACCCGTTCGGGGGCGGGTATGGCAGGCATCGCGATCCGTGAGGTGACGAAGCGCTTCGGGGCCGTCACGGCGCTGCGTTCGGTCTCGCTGTCGGTCGAACCGGGGGAGTTCGTCGCGCTCGTCGGCCCCTCGGGCTGCGGCAAGACGACCCTGATGCGGATCGTCGCCGGTATCGAGCGGCCCGACGGCGGCAGCATCGCCATCGCCGGGCGCGACGTGACGGGCCTGCGCCCTGCCGAGCGCGACGTGGCGATGGTGTTCCAGTCCTACGCGCTCTATCCGCACCTCACGGTCGCGCAGAACATCGCCGTGCCGCTCGTGATGCGGCGGCTTTCCGCCCTGCAGCGCCTGCCGCTCGTTGGCCGCTGGCTACCGGGAAGCCGCGCGGCGCGCCGGAGCATCCGCGAGGATGCGGCGAAGGCCGCCGAGTCCCTCGGCCTCGGCGGGCTGCTGGAGCGCCGCCCCGCACAGCTCTCGGGGGGGCAGAGGCAGCGGGTGGCGCTGGCCCGCGCCATCGTCCGCAGCCCGAAGGCGTTCCTGATGGACGAGCCGCTCTCCAACCTCGACGCGGCGCTGCGCGTGCAGACCCGGCGGGAGATCGTGGAGATCCACCGCCGCGCCGGCGCGGCCACCCTCTACGTCACCCACGACCAAGCCGAGGCGCTGACGATGGCCGACCGCGTGGCGGTGATGCTGGCCGGCGAGATTCTGCAGGTGGACAGCCCCGGCCGGATCTACGCCGATCCCCAGGATCTGCGGGTGGCGACCTTCATCGGCTCGCCGCGGATCAACACCCTTCCCGTGGAGGTGCGCGGCGACGGGGCGCTGCTTCTCGCGGGCGCTGCCCTCGGGCTCGGCACCCCGGCGCGCGGGTCGCTCACGCTCTGCCTGCGGCCGGAGGATCTCCGGCCGGATCCGGCCGGACCGGTCGAGGCCCTCGCCGAGCATGTCGAGTTCCTCGGGGACAGCGTTCTGGTCCATGGGCGGCTTGCCGGCACGGCGGCGCCTCTGACGCTGCGCCTGCCCCCCTCGGTCGCCGTCCCGCAGGGGCGGTTCCGCCTCCGCTTCGCCGCCGAGCGTGCGCTGCTGTTCGACGGCGAGGGCCGGCGCGTGCCGCTGCGGCTTGCCGCCCACGCAGATGTCTGAGGCGGCGGTCGCGTCGGCACCGGCGCGGATGCGCGGCAGGCCCGGGCGGGCAGAGGCGCTGGCGGGGATTCTCCTCAGCCTCCCGGCCGGCCTCTCCTATCTGCTGCTTCTGCTGATGCCGACACTGGCCGCCGTGCTGCTCGCCTTCACCGACTACGAGCTCGGCGCCCCCACCATCGCCTGGATCGGCCTCGGCAACTTCGAGGAGCTGCTCGAGGACCCGGGCTTCCGCGTCTCGCTGCGCAACACACTCGTCTACGTGGGGATCGTGGCGCCCGTCTCCATCGCCGGCGCGCTCGGGCTTGCCCTGCTGATCGAATCCGCGGCGCGCGGGCGCACCTTGTTCCGGGCGGTGTTCTTCCTGCCCGTGGTGTCGCTGCCGGTGGCGATGGCCACCGCCTGGCAGTACCTGCTGCACCCGACGATCGGCCCGGTGAACGCCTTCCTGCGCGACATCGGCCTGTCCGGGCCGGCCTGGCTCACCTCCTCGGACACGGTGCTGCTCAGCCTTGCCTTCATCGGCATCTGGGAGGCGATCGGCTTCAACCTGGTGCTGTTCATGGCCGGCCTCACCGCTATTCCGCGCGAGCTGCACCACGCCGCCGAGGTGGATGGGGTACCCTCCGCCTGGGAGCGCTTCCGGCTCGTTACGTGGCCGCTGCTCGGCCCGACGACGCTGTTCGTGGTGACGATCACGCTGATCCGCGCCGTGCGCACCTTCGACAGCGTGGCGGTGCTGACGCAGGGCGGGCCGAACCGCGCCTCTGAGGTGCTGCTCTACACCATGTACACCGAGGGCTTCACCTTCTTCCGCCTCGGCTATTCGGCGGCGATCACGCTCGTGTTCCTTGTGATCGTGCTGGCGCTGATGCTGCTGCAGACGCGGGTGCTCGACAGGCGGGTGCACTATGGCTGAACCGCGGCGCAGCCCCTGGCCCGAAGCGGTGCGGCTTCTCGTGCTCGGCACGCTCGGGCTCTTGTTCCTGATGCCCTATCTCTGGATGGTCTCGGCCTCGCTCAAGCCGCTCGACGAGATCTTCCGCGCCTCGCTCAGCCTCATCCCCGAAGGCGGAGGAACGCTCCGCAACTACCTCCGCGTGCTCTCCGAAGTGCCGGTGCTGCACTACCTGTGGAACGGCGTGGTGGTGTGCGCGGGCATCCTGTTCTTCCAGCTCCTGTTCGCCGTGCCGGCCGGCTACGCCATCGCCAAGCTGAACTTCCCGGGGCGGGAGTGGATGTTCGGCGCGGTCATGCTCGGGCTTCTCGTGCCCTATCACGTGCCGGCGCTGCCACTCTACGTCGCCTTCTCCTGGATGGGGATCCTCAACACCTACGCCTCGCTCATCCTGCCCTCGGTGATCTCGGTGTTCGCGATCTTCCTGTTCCGGCAGTTCTTCAAGGCGCTGCCGGACGAGCTGATCCACGCCGCGCGGATCGACGGCATGGGAGAGCTGTCCATCGTCTGGCGCGTCATCTTGCCGAACGCGCTGCCGGCGGCCACCGCCTTCGCCATCTTCTCGGTGGTGGCGCACTGGAACGACCTGTTCTGGCCGCTGATCGCGGTGACCGGCCACGACCGCGCTACCCCCGCCCTCGCCATCCTCTACTACCGCTCGGAGGAGGCGGGGGACGATTTCGGCGCGCTGATGGCCGCCTCGGTCATCATGACGGCCCCGCTCGTGGTGGCCTTCCTCGTGGCGCAGAGGCGCTTCGTGGAAGGCATCGCCACCACCGGCCTCAAGGGCTGAGGGGCGCCATGGCAAGGCCGCCGGCCGCCCCCGACGCTCCGCCCGGCAGATGTGGCGCGCCCGCGGTCCCCAAGGCCGCCCGCCGCGGAACGGCCAGGACCGCCGCCCCCGCGGCCTCGGCCGGACGGTCGGCCCGCCGCCTGCCTGACCGCCGTCCCCAACCCCCCGACCCGACCTGAAGGAGTGCTTGCCATGACCGCCATCGCCCGCCGCCCGCTGCTCGCGCTTCCCGCCGCGGCCCTGGCCGCGCCCGCCATCCCGCGCGCGCAAGGAGCGACCGAAATCACCGTCCACTACTGCCAGCCCTTCATCTTCCAGGCCTCCTACGACGCGATCACCGCCGCCTTCGCCCGCATCGAGCCGTCGATCCGGATCACCTACGTCACGAGCCCCGGCTACCCGGAGGGCGCCCAGTGGCTGCTGCGCCAAGCGGCGACGAACCAGCTTCCCGACCTTTCCTTCCAGGGCCTCAACCTCGCGCGCGTGTTCGCCGAGCGCCGGATCGCCCAGGACCTGATGCCGCTGATCCTGCAGGGCGGCAGCGCGGCCTCCCAGGGCTATTCCGACGCGCTGCTCGCGCTCGGCCGCTTCGAGGGGTATCAGGCCGGCCTCGCCTACGCCGCCTCAACCGCCATCACCTACGTCAACGCCGAACTCGTCCGCCGCGCCGGCTTCGATCCGGCCGCGCTTCCGGCCGACTGGGACGGGCACATCCGCATGGCCATCGCGCTGCGCGAGCGGACGGGGGTGGACGGCATGTGGTTCGCGTGGTCGGAGTGGATGTTCCAGACCCTCCTGCTGCAGCACCACGGCCGGATGATGACGCCGGACGAGAGCGACGTGGCCTTCGACAGCCCGGCCGGCCTTGCCACGCTGCGCTACCACGAACGCTTCGTGGCCGAGACCGGGATGCCGGCGCTCAACACCAACTCGGCGCAGCAGGCCTTCGCCGCCGGCCGCCTCGGGGCGTTCTACTGGACCACCGCGGTGGTGCGGAACTTCATCCAGTCGGTCGGCCGGAACTTCGAGCTCCGGACCGCCACCCTTCCGATCGTGCCCGGCATCCCCGACGGGCAGCTCGCCACAGGGGGTGCCTGCGGGATGCTGACGGCGCGCGATCCCGCCAAGCGCGAGGCGGCGTGGCGGTTCCTGCGCTTCGCCACCAGCCCCGAGGGCCAGACGCTGATGGTGAAGAACAGCGGCTACGTGCCCTGCAACCAGATCGCGATCGACGATCCGCGCTGGCTGTCCGACTTCTACCGCGACAATCCGCTGTTCCGCCCCGCCACCGAGCAGGCCGGGAAGATGGCGCCCTGGTACGCCTTCCCCGGCCCGAACGGGGTGCGCATCACCCAGGCGATCACCAACAACATCTCGCGCGTGATCGAACGCCAGGCAACGCCCGAGGTGGCGCTGCGCGACATGGCGGCGGAAGTCCGCCGCCTGCTGCCGCGCCGGTCCTGACGACGCCGCAACAGGGAGACACGCCATGACCACGCTCAGCCGCCGCGCCGCTCTCGCGCTTCCGGCCGCCCTCGCCGCACCCGCGATCCCGCGCGCCCAGGGGTCGGTCGAGATCACGGTGCACTACGCGCAGCCGCACATCTTCAAGGCGTCCTACGATGCGATCATCGAGGCCTTCGCGCGGCGCGAGCCCTCGATCCGCGTCAGCACCATCACCAGCCCGAACTACGAGGAGGGGGCGCAGCTCATCCTCCGCCAGGCGGCGACGAACCAGCTTCCCGACCTCACCTACCAGGGGTTCAACCGGCTGCGCATCTTCACCGAACGCCGCCTCGCGCTCGACCTCGCGCCCTACCTCGCGCGCGAGGGCGCGGCCGAGAACGGCTACACGCCGGCCATCCTCGGGCTGGCCGCGGCGGGGGGAATCCAGGCCGGCCTCGCCTACGCCGCCTCCAACCCGATCACCTACTGGAACGCCGATCTCGCCCGCCGGGCGGGACAGGATCCGGAGCGCTTCCCGACGCGCTGGGAGGAGGTGTTCGCCTGGGCCCGCGCGGTACGCGAGCGCGCCGAGGCCGACGGCTTCTACCTGAATGTCGGCGGCGACGACTGGATGTTCCAGGCCCTTGTGTTCGGCCACGGCGGGCGGATGATGAACGCCGACGAGACCGACATCGCCTTCGACGGGCCGGAGGGCCTCGCAGCGCTCACCCTGCTCGACCGCATGGTCAAGGAGGGGGGAATGCCCAATCTCGGCGTGCAGGGCAGCCAGCAGGCCTTCGTGGCCGGCCGCCTCGGCGCCACCATGCGCTCGACGGCGGTGCTGCGGAACATCATCGGCGCGGTGGGGCGGAACTTCGCGCTGCGCACCTCGGCCATGCCGGTGATCGACGCCGAGCGCGGCCGCCTGCCGACCGGCGGTGCTGCCGGCATGATCACCGCGCGCGACGAGACGAAGCGCGAGGCGGCGTGGCGCTTCCTCCGCTTCTCCACCAGCGCCGAGGGGACGGCGATCATGGTGATCAACACGGGCTATGTGCCGATGAACCAGATCGCGATCGACGACGATCGCCACCTCGGCGCCTTCTACCGCGAGAACCCGCTGTTCCTCGCCGCGGTGCGGCAGCTGCCCATCTCGGTGCCGTGGTACGCCTTCCCCGGCCCGAACGGGGTGCGCATCACCCAGGCCATCGTCAACCACCAGCAGCGCATCATCGAACAGCGTGCCACGCCGGCCGAGGCGCTGCGCGACATGGCGGCCGAGGTGCGGCGTATGCTGCCGCGCCGGGCCTGAGGCGGGGCGGACGGGCGGCGCGGGGCCCCTTCGGACCCCGGGCCGCCAGGACGACGCGGGGAGCGCGCCGAAGCGCCCCGCCCCGGGAGGCACCGCGCCGCCGCCTTGCCGCGCGGGGCGGGTGCGCTCGCCCCTCGGCCGCCTATTCCAGCACCTCGGGCGGCGGCGGCTCGTCGGTCTCGTACAGCCAGAAGCGCGGGGCGGCGCCGGGCCTCCAGTCCGGATCCTCGAAGGCGGCCATCTTGCCCGGATTGAGCAGGCCCTTCGGATCCGCCTGCCGCTTGAACGCAAGCTGCGCCTCGTCCACCCGCTTCATGCCCCCCTCTTCGAGCAGGAAGCTGTGCGGGTCGAACACCGGGGCGCCGGCGGCCTCGATCTCCCGCATGATCGCGCGCAGCCGCTCCTCGGTGCTGTAGCGGACGAGCGGCAGGCCGATCGCCGCCACGCTGCCGCCGATGCGGCCGAGTTCGACATGCCACAGCAGCTCCTCGCCGAAGCGGCGTTCGAGGCGGGCGAGCAGCCCGAGGTGGTCGGGTGCGGGCAGCAGGCATTGCAGGTAGGTGAAGCCGCGGTCGGCCTTCAGCACCTGCAGCGTGGTGTGGTTCCAGGCGTGTTCGTAGAGCGGCACGGCGGCGGATGCCGTCGGCTCCCGCCGCAGCTCCGCCCCGCCATGGGCGGCGATCAGCGGCGGCAGTTCGGGCAGGAAGGGTTCGGCCACCATCAGGCAGGCGACGGCGTGGCCCTCCGGCACCTCGGCGCCCCAGCCGCGGAAGAAGCGCTGCGGAACCGGCGCCGGCAGCACCGAGGCGAGCTTCTTCGCCACCGCATCCAGCCGCACGAACGAATCGGCGAAGCGCGCCGCGGCGCCGAGGCTCGGGAAGGCCGCCACCACATCCACCCACTCCCAGGCGGGTGCGAGCGGCAGTTCGACCTCGGTGATCACGCCGGTGGTGCCGTAGGCGTGGTTCGCCTTCTGCACCTCCGGCCCGCGCAGCTCCAGCACCCGGGGCGCGGCCTCCATCGTCACGACGCGCAGCGCCAGGATGTTCCCTGGCGCGCGCAACCCGCCCCAGGTGGTGCCGCCGACGCCGCCCGAGCCGCCGGCGATGAAGCCGCCGAGGGTTGCGGTGCGCAGCGTCGAGGGATGCACGCGGAGTTCCGCCCCGACCTCGCGCCGCAGCCGCGAATCGAGCTCGCCCATGCGGATCCCCGCCTCCGCCCGCGCCACCGTCGGCGTGGCGCGGAGCAGGCGGTCCATCCGCGTCATGTCGAGCACGATGCCGCCCCGGAGCGGCATGGCCTGGCCGTAGTTGCCGGTGCCCCCGCCGCGCGGGGTGACGGGCACGTCCATCGCGTAGGCGGCGGCGAGCAGCGCGCGGAGCTCCGCCTCGTCCCGCGGCGCCGCCACGGCCTCGCCCGTCACGCGGTCGAGCTGGCGCTTCAGCACCGGCGAGTACCA
>JANWXJ010000212.1 GCA_025055335.1 Acetobacteraceae bacterium | reverse complement strand
GAGACCGGGCGCATCCGCCTCGACGCCTGCCACGAGGGCGGGCACATCGTCATCACCCTCTCGGACGACGGGCGCGGCCTGCCGGTCGAGAAGATCCGCGCCAAGGCGGTGGCGCAGGGCCTCCTGTCCGAGGCGGAGGCGGCGGCGCTGCCGGAGCGCGAGGCGCTGCGCCTGATCTTCCGCCCGGGCTTCTCCACGGCCGAGAAGGTGACGGCCGTCTCCGGCCGCGGGGTGGGGATGGACGTCGTCAAGACGAACATCGAGAAGATCGGCGGCACGATCGAGGTGGCCTCCGAGGCGGGGCGCGGCGCCACCTTCACCATCCGCATCCCGCTGACGCTGGCCATCGTGTCGGCGCTGATCGTCTCGGCCGGCGGGGAGCGCTTCGCCATCCCGCAGATCGGCGTGCAGGAGCTTGTGCGCGTCGGCGGCGGCGGGGAGGGCGCGCGGATCGAGCGCATCAAGGACACGCCGGTGCTTCGCCTGCGCGACCGGCTGCTGCCGCTGGTATCCTTGGCCGACCTCCTGCGGCTGCCGACCGGATCGGCGAACGAGGCGGAGGCCTTCGTCGTCGTCACCCAGGCGGCGGGCCGGCTATTCGGCCTGGTGGTGGACCGGGTGTTCGACACCGAGGAGATCGTGGTGAAGCCGGTCGCGCCCATCCTCCGCGACATCACCGTGTTCAGCGGCAACACCATCCTCGGCGACGGGTCGGTGATCATGATCCTCGATGCCGGCGGCATCGCGCGCGCCGCGAACATCGGCGCCGAGGCGGGCGTCGGGCCGGAGGCGGCGGGCCCGGGCAGGCGGCCCGCGAAGGCGAAGGAGAAGACCTCGCTCTTGCTGTTCCGTGCCGTCGACGCGACGCCGAAGGCGGTTCCGCTCGGCCTCGTCGCCCGCATCGAGACCTTCGAGGCGGGGCAGATCGAGATGTCCGGCGATACGCTGCTCGTGCAGTACCGCGGCGCGCTGATGCCGCTCGTGCCCATGTCGGGCTTCTGGCAGCGGCCGGAGGATCCGAAGGCGCGCCAGCCCGTGCTGGTGTTCAGCGACGGCGAGGCGGTGACGGGACTCCTCGTCGAGGAGATCCTCGACGTCGTGGAGGAGGCGGCCGTGATCGCCTTCGCGGACCGGCGTCCGGGCTTCCTCGGCAGCGCCGTCATCCAGGGCCGGGTGACCGACATGATCGACACCGCCCACTGGCTCATGCAGGCGCGCGGCGACTGGTTCCGCAAGGGGGCCGCGGGGCGGCGCAGCGGCCGGCGGATCCTCCTGATCGACGACAGCGCCTTCTTCCGGAGCCTCGTCGTGCCCGCGCTCTCGGCCGCCGGCCACGAGGTGGTGGCGGTGAGCGACGCCGCCGCCGCGCTGGAGCTGCGATCGGAGGGCGAGCCGTTCGACGCCATCATCTCCGACATCGAGATGCCGGGGATGGACGGGCTCGACTTCGCGCGGCGCATCCGCGCCGGCGGCCCCTGGGCCGATCTGCCGATGATCGCGCTCTCCGCCCGCGCCGCGCCGGAGGATGTCGAGGCCGGGCGACGCGCCGGCTTCACCGACTACGTCGCGAAGTTCGACCGCGAGGCGCTGCTGCGCTCGGTCGAGGATTGCCTGTCGGCCATGGCCGGCTGAGGAGGAGCATCCGATGGCGCCACTCGACATGGGCCGCGCGGAACGCGGGCCCGCCGCCGAGGCCTCCCGCATCCTGACGATGCGGCTGGCCGACCAGCTCTGCGGCGTCGCCGTCCCGGCGGTGCGCGACGTGCTCGGGCCGCAGCCGCTCGCGCGGATCCCGCTCGCGCCGCCGGAGGTTGCGGGCAGCCTGAACCTGCGCGGCCGCATCGTGACGGCGATCGACCTGCGGCGGCGGCTCGGCCTGCCGCCGTCGGAGCAGGGGCCGGAGAAGGCGATGAGCATCGTCGTCGAGCACGGCGCCGAGCTCTACAGCCTGCTGTCGGACGAGGTGGGCGAGGTGATCTCCCTGCCCGAGAGCGGCCAGGAGCCCAACCCGCCCACCCTCGATCCCTTGTGGCGGGAGGTCTCGCTCGGCGTCCAGCGGCTCGGCGAGCGGCTGCTGATCCTGCTCGACATCCCCGCGCTCCTGGACCTGTCGCGCCGATGAGCGCGCGCGCCGCCTTCCTGGTGGTGGACGACAGCCGCGTGGTGCGGCGGCTGGCGCGCGGGATGCTCGAAGCGCTCGGCTTCGCGGTCAGCGAGGCGGAGGACGGCGCCCGCGCGCTGGATGCCTGCCGCGCCGCCATGCCGGATGCGGTGCTGCTCGACTGGAACATGCCCGTGATGGACGGCATGGGCTTCCTGCGCGCGCTGCGCGCGGACCATCCCTCCCCCCACCCCCGGGTCATCCTCTGCACGACGGAGTCCGAGATCGAGCGGATCGTCGAGGCGCTGGAGGCAGGCGCCGACGAATACATCATGAAGCCGTTCGACGCGGGGATCCTGGCGGACAAGCTTCGGCAGGTCGGCCTGCTGCCGGAGGCCGCATGACGGCGCGGCGCGGCGCGAACGCGCGGAGGGCGGCATGACCGCGCCCGAGGCCGCCGTGCGGGTGTTCCTGTGCGACGACAGCGCGGCGGTGCGCGGCGCGATGTCGCGGCTGCTCGTCTCCGACCCGGCGCTGCGTGTCGTCGGCCAGGCGGCGGACGGGCGTGCCGCGATCGAGGCGTTGTCGCGCACCCCGGCCGATGTCGTGCTGCTCGACCTCGAGATGCCGGTGCTCGACGGGCTGTCGGCGCTGCCGCGCATCCTCGCGCTGCCCGCCGCGCCGACGGTGATCGTGGCCTCCGCGCTGACGCAGCCGGGCGGCCGTGCCGCCATGGCCGCGCTGCGCGCGGGCGCCGCGGACTACATCCCGAAGCCGTCCGCGGCCTCGGGCGGCATCGCCGACCCCGCCTTCCGCGAGGAGGTGCTGGCCAAGGTGAAGGGCTGGGCGCGGGTGCGGCGGCGCGCTGCGCGCCTTGCGCCTGGCGGGGTCGCGCCCCGCCTGAAGCCGCCCCGGCTGCTTGCGATCGGCGCCTCGACCGGCGGGCCGCAGGCGCTGGCCGCCCTGTTCTCGGCCTTCCGGCGGCCGCCGGCGGTGCCGATCGCCGTCGTGCAGCACATGCCGGCGGGCTTCACGCGGCTCTTGGCGGAGCATCTGGCCACGCTGGGCGCCGCGCGCTGCGTCGAGGCCGAGGACGGGATGGCGCTGACACCGGGCCTCGCCGTGGTCGCCCCGGGCGACCGGCACCTGAGGCTGAAGCGGGAGGGCGGCGTGCTGCGCGCGGCCCTCTCCCAGGATCCGCCGGTGAACTTCTGCCGCCCGGCGGTTGATCCGCTCTTCGCCTCGGCGGAGGAGGCCTGCCCCGGCGGCGTGCTGGCCGCTGTGCTGACCGGCATGGGGCAGGACGGGCTCGCCGGGGCGCGCGCCATCGCCGCCGGCGGCGGGCAGGTGGTGGCGCAGGACGAGGCGTCCTCCGTCGTGTGGGGGATGCCCGGCGCGGTGGCGCGGGCCGGAATCGGCGCCATCGTGCTGCCGCTGCCGGAGATCGGCCCGAGGCTCGCGGAAGCGGTCGGAGCCGCATGACGCCCGCCGCCTTCGACGCCATCGCCTCTCTCGTGCAGGCGCGCGCCGGCATCGTGCTGACGCCGGACAAGGACTACATGCTGAAGGCCCGGCTCGCGCCCATCACGGAGAAGCTCGGCCTTGCCGGACTCGAGGACCTCGCGCGGCGGATCAGCGGCGCGCAGGCCGAAGACCTGAAGCGCCAGGTGGTGGAGGCGCTGACCACCAACGAGACCTCCTTCTTCCGCGACGGCGCGCCGTTCGAGCATCTGAAGGCGGAACTCGTCCGCCTCGCCGCGGCGCGCCCGGGGGGCGAGATCCGGCTGTGGTCGGCCGCCTGCTCGACCGGGCAGGAGGCCTATTCGGTGGCGATGCTGACGGACGGGATTCCGGGCCTGTCGTTGTCGATCCTCGGCACCGACCTCGCGAGCCATGTCGTCGAGCGCGCGCGCGAGGGGCTCTACAGCCAGTTCGAGGTGCAGCGCGGCCTGCCGGCGGCGATGCTCGTGAAGTATTTCCGCAAGGAAGGGCAGATGTGGCGCATCTCGGACAAGATCCGCGCGCGCTGCCGCTTCGAAACCGGCAACCTGCTCGCCCCGTTCACGCATCTGCCCTGCTTCGACGTCATCCTCTGCCGCAACGTCCTGTACTACTTCGCGCCGCCGACGCGGCTGTCCATCGTCTCGCGCATGCTCGAGCGTCTTGCGCCCGGGGGGCTGCTGCTGCTCGGCAGCACCGAGAGCCTGCCAGGCCCCGGCCTCGCCCTGGCGGAGGTTCCAGGCGCGCGGGGAATCTACCGGCGGACGTGACGGTGCGGCGTCAGTCGCGGTCCGGGTAGTCCCGCCCCGGCCGCGCGCGATAGGCCGGCAAGGACCAGCCGCGCAGGATCGCGGCCGCGCGCAGCCCGAAGCACAGCGCGGCGCAGAGCGACAGCGACGCCTCCCGCGGGAAGCCGGCCGCGTCCGCCACGACGAACCCGGCAGCGCCGAGCGCCGCGGCGGTGGCGTAGATCTCCTTGCGCAGGATCAGCGGCAGTTCGGCGCAGACGATGTCGCGGATCACGCCGCCCATCGTCGCCGTCACCACCCCCATCAGCACCGCCACCCAGGGGGCCGCGCCGAAGCGGAGCGCCGCCTCCGCGCCGAGCCCCGCGAACAGCGCGAGCCCGACCGCGTCCGCCCACAGCAGCACGACGAAGCGCCTCTCCACGAGATGGGCGGTGAAGAACACCGCGACCGCGACAGCGGACGCAAGCGCCACCATCCCCGGCTCGGCCAGCCAGAACACCGGGCGGTCGAGCAGCACGTCGCGCAGCGTGCCGCCGCCGAAGGCGGTGATGCAGGCGATCAGCACGAAGCCCACCGGGTCGAGCTGCTTGCGCGAGGCCGTCAGCGCGCCGGCGGCGGCGAAGGCCGCCACGCCGCCCCAGGTGAGCGCGGCGACGAGGACCTCGAACGCCGACACGCTACTCGGCGGGCACCGCGCGCGGCGCCGGACGCTGCGCCTGCGCCTGCGCCTCCGCCTGCGCCCAGCCTGCGCAGGCGAGCGAGGCCAGGATCAGCGCCGCGATCACCGGCAGCAGCAGCCAAGGCAAGCCCATGTCCAGCAGGAAGCCGAACGGGATCGGCGTGATCGCGCCGCCGAGCGGCAGGCCGGAGGAGACGAAGCCGAACACCTTGCCGACCTCGCCCGGCGGCGAGGCGTCCTTCAGCATCACGTCGCGCGGCGTGCGCGACGCCCCGAGCGCGAGCCCGGCGAGGAAGGGCACCACCACCGTGAACACCGGCCCGAGCGGCGCGGCGCCGAGCAGCAGCATGCAGCCAGCAGAGAAGAGGCTCAGCACCGCGACGAAGGCGAGGTGCCGCCGGTAGCGGTCCACGTACCAGCCGCCGATCAGCGTACCGCCGGTGGCGCCCGCCATGTAGCCGGTGAGCGCCATGGAGGCGATCGCGAGCGGCACGCCCCACAGCAGGCCGAGAACGGGGATGAGGAAGGCCTGAGTCGCCGTCCCCGCCATGGCGGAGAGCAGGAAGAAACCGAAGAACAGCAGGATGGGGCGCGACAGCAGCAGCCGCCGCCCCGTCAGCGCCCCGGCCTCGCGCGGCTTCGCCTTCGGCTGGTCGGACAGGATGCGCGACTGCCACAGGATCGCGCCGACCACCGGCACCCCGAGGAGTCCGAGGATGAACAAGGCCTCCCGCCAGCCCATCACCAGCAGCATGGCGGCGACGACGGGCGGCGCGAGCGCGAAGCCGAGGTTGCCCGTCATGGTGTGCCAGGCGAAGGCCCGCCCCATGCGGGACTTGTGGATGGAGCCGGCGAGGATCGCGTAGTCGGCCGGGTGGATCACGCTGTTGCCCACCCCGGAGAGCACCGAGAACAGCAGGATCCACTCGTAGGACGGCGCGAAGGCCATGGCCGAGATGGACAGCGCCATCAGCAGGTTGCCGCCGACCAGGAAGCCGCGCGCGCCGTAGCGGTCCACCAGGAACCCGACGGGCGTCTGCAGGATGGCCGTCACCGCGCTCATGGCCGCGACCGCGGCGCCGAGCGCGGCGAAGGACACGCCGAACTCCTCCCGCCATGCCAGGAACAGGGGCGGCAGGACCAGGATGTAGAAGTGCGACAGGAAATGGCCGGTGCCGATCAGCGCGATCACCCGCACATCCCGCCCGCGCGGGGCCTCGTCGGCGGCCTGGCTCATCCCTCGCCCTCTCGAGTGTCC
>JANWXJ010000184.1 GCA_025055335.1 Acetobacteraceae bacterium | reverse complement strand
CGCCTCGCGCTGCGCCAGGGTTGCGAAGGTGCGCTCGATCGGCGCGGCGGGCGGCGTCGCCGCGCGGGCCTCGGGGAACAGCGCGACCGGCCCGGCGAACGCCACCGGCTGCGGCGCCCGCTGCGGCAACTCGGACAGCCGCGCGAACTGCTGCGGGCGGATCGGCTCGAGCGACAGGTGCCGCTCCGCCAGCGCCCTGAGGCGCGAGGGCTCGTTCAGCAGCGCCCACTCGGCGCGCAGCACCTCGCTGCGCGTGCGCGCCGCCTCGATCTGGCGGTTCACCTCCCGGATCTCCCGCTCGAGCGCGGTGACGCCTGCCTTGATGTGGAACACCTGCAGCCCGGCGGCGGCGGCGATGCCGAAGGTGAGCAGGGTGAAGGGCCGGATCATGCGGCCTCTCCCTCTGGCAGGCGCAGCAGTGCCCGCATCCTGGCGCTGCGCGCGCGCGGATTGGCGGCGATCTCGGCCGCCCCCGGCAGGACGGCGCGCGGCGTCAGCAGCGCGAAGCGGGGCGTGCGCCGCTTCCGCGACAGCGCCGCCGGATCGTGGCGCGAGGGGGCCGGCGCTCGCCCCGCCGCCTCCGCCATGAAGCGCTTCACGATCCGGTCCTCGAGCGAATGGAACGCGACGACGACAAGCCTCCCGCCCGGCGAGAGCAGCCGCGCCGCCGCCGAGAGCCCGCGCTCGATCTCGCCGAGCTCGTCGTTCACCCGGATGCGCAGCGCCTGGAAGGAGCGGGTGGCGGAATCCTGCCCCGAGGGGTCGCGCGGCATGACGGAATGGATGATCCGCGCGAGGCGGCCGGTGGTCGTGATCGGCGCCTCGGCCCGCGCGGCGACGATGGCCCGCGCGATGCGGCGGGAGGCGCGCTCCTCGCCGAGCGTCCACAGCAGCTCCGCGAGCTCGCGCTCGGGCAGCGTGTTCACGAGGTCTGCCGCCGAGGGGCCGCGCTTCTCCATCCGCATGTCGAGCGGGCCGTCGAAACGGAGCGAGAAACCGCGCGCCGGATCGTCGAGCTGGAAGGACGACACCCCGAGATCCAGCACGACACCGTCGAGTCCCGTCACCCCCCGTTCGGCGAGCCGGTCGAGCATGTCGCCGAAGCGCGCCTCGATCAGGTGCAGCCGGCCCGGGAAGCGGGCGGCGAGCGCCGCGCCGCGGGCGATCGCGTCGGGGTCGCGGTCGAAGGCGTAGAGGGTGCAGGGGGCGGCGGCGAGGATCGCCTCGGCGTAGCCGCCGCCGCCGAAGGTGCCGTCGGCATAGACGCCGCCCGCGCGCGGCGAGAGCGCCTGCAGCACCTCGGCCAGCATCACCGGCACATGGCTCATGGCGCGGCCCTCGGCGCGAGCGTCAGGCCGCGGGCGGAGGCGCGCGCGCGGCCCTCGGCGATGCGGCGCTTCGCCGCCTCCGGCTCCCAGAGCTGGAAGGTCGTGCCGAAGCCGACGAAGGCGACCCATTCGGTCAGGTTGGCGTGGGCGGCGAGCTCCTCGGGCAGCACCACGCGGCCCTCGGCGTCGGGGCGGACCGGGTGGGCATCGGCGAACAGGGAGGCGGAGAGGTCGTCGCGCTCGTCGGAGAACGCCTCGTAGCGGTCGAGTGCCGCCGCCAGCCGCTCGAACTCCGGCTCCGGCCAGGCTTCCAGGCAGGGCGCGCGATGGGAGGGCAGCAGGATCACCTGCTCGGCGCCGAGCCGTTCCAGGACGGCGCGGAACTCCGCGGGCACGGAGACGCGGCCCTTCCTGTCCAGACGGTTCCGGTGCGTGCCCAGGAAGCGGGTCATCCGCCTGTGTCGAACCTCCGTTTGCCGCGGCGCGTCCGCCGCCGGCCGGGGCGTCCGGTCGCAGCGGGCCGGCGGGGCGGTTGGCCCCACCGGCTCGCCCGACCGTCCCGCCGACGCCCAACGCCCCCCCGAGCGGAGAGCGCCATCCGGGACGGTGTTGGGATATCATGGGCTAACATGGGATGGGAAGGCGTTCGCGTGGGTCGCCCTGGTTCCGTGGCCGAAAAAGCACGGCGCCCACCCCCAACCCGGCGGAAGGGGCGGATCGGCATCGTCGCCGCAGGTCAATCGTCGCCTGCAGGTGAGGGGGGGTGCCGGGCGGCCTGTAAGCCGGGTTCTGTCGTGCCCGTGCGGGCACGGGCGGCCATTCCTCTGGAGCCCGCATCGCTGCGGGCTTCGCGCGGCCAACCCGGGCGGAAGGGCGGGAACGCCCCTGCGCCGGGGCCCCGGGGGGCCCCTCGCCGTCCGCCCCTATTCGGCCTTGCTCCCGGTGGGGTTTACCGTGCCGCCCCCGTCGCCGGGGGCGCGGTGCGCTCTTGCCGCACCCTTTCACCCTTGCCGGAGGGCCGAGGCGCTCCGGCGGTTTGCTTTCTGTGGCACTGTCCCTGGGCCTTGGCCGAAGCCTCTGCCCGCCGGCTGTTGGCCGGCACCGTGTTCCCGTGGAGCCCGGACTTTCCTCCAGCGCCGGACCGTTCCGGCGCCAGCGGCCGCCCGGCCGCCCGGCACCCGGAACGCATGTGGGGCCGCACGGGGGGTGCGGTCAAGCGGCAGGAGGCACGGCGGCGGGTGCTGGGGGCGTGCCGTTCCGCGGATCGCAGCCGGCGGCGCAAGGCCGCGTGCCCCTTCGCCCGGCCGGGCCCCCTGGGCGCGACGCGGCCGCCTTCACCGCTACCCCGCCCCGTCGCAGGCCTCGGCCACCGCCGCAAGCCGCGCCATCGTCCCGGCATCCGCAACGCCATCCACCCGCTCCGGCCGCCAATGCCGCTGGAAGGCCGCGAGCAGCACCGGCAGAGGCAGGTCGGCGCGGTAGCCGATGCGGGCGAGCAGCGCCGCCGCCTCCTCGACGGGCGGCGCCGTGCCGCGCCAGGGCCTCGGCCACAGCCCGACACCTTCGCGCGCGAGCCCCTCCCAGTCGAACAACTCGCCCGGGTCGCGCTTGCGGTCGGGGCTGATGTCGGAATGCGCCACCACGTTGCGCGGCGGGATCGGGTGGCGCGAGAGGATGTCCCGGCACAGGGCCGAGACGGCGCCCATCTGCAATGCCGGGAAGGGGCGGTAGCCCCACTCGTGGCCGGGGTTCACGATCTCGATGCCGATGCTGCGGCCGTTGAGCCCCGCAGCCCCGCGCCAGTGCGACACGCCGGCGTGCCAGGCCCGCCGCTCCTCGGGCACCAGCCGGATCACCGCCCCGTCCTCGGCCACGAGGTAGTGCGCCGACACCTCGGCCGCCGGGTCGGTCAGGCGCGACAGCGCCGAGGCCTCGTCGGGCATGCCGGTGTAGTGGAGCACCAGCATGTCCACCGCCGCGCCGGGCGGCCGCGCGTCGTGGTTCGGCGAGGGAACCTCGCGGATCCTCACAGGCCCCGTTCGCGCTTGATGCGGTCCCACGCGGCGTTGATCTCGGCCACCTTCTCGTGCGCCTTCCGCACGAACTCCTCCGGCACGCCGCGGGCGGCGAGGCTGTCCGGGTGGTTCTCGCGCATCAGGCGCCGCCAGGTCGCGCGCACCTCCTCGTCCGAGGCCTGCCGCGTCAGGCCGAGCACGGCGTAGGGGTCGGAGGCGGCCTCGACGCGGGGCGAGGCGCCGCGCGCCCTGTCCCACGCCGCGCGGTCGAGCCCGAAGCGCAGGTGCACCGCGCCGAGGAAGGCCTGCTCCGCCCGGTTCACCGGCCCGTCCGCGCGGGCGATGAAGAACAGCGCCGACAGCACCTCCTCGAGCATCGCGCGGTTGTCGGCGAAGGCCTCGCCCATGCGGTCGGCGAAGGGCTCGAAGCCCTCGTGGGTGTTGCGCGCCTCGTCGAACAGCCGGCCCACCTCGGCGAGGTTCTCGGGCGGGATGCGGAACATCTGCTTGAAGGCGTCGATCTCGGAGCGCTTCACAGGCCCGTCGCATTTCGCGAGCTTGGCCGACAGCACCACGACGCCGATCGCGAACAGCGTCTCCCGGTTGCCGAGGAAGGCGACGAGGTCGGCCGGCCCGGCCAGCCGCGGCCGCGCCCCGTTCAGCGCGCCCGTGTCGGCGGCATGGCCGAGCGCCGCGCCGACCAGCGCGCCGAGCGGCCCCCCCATCGCGAAGCCCGCCACCCCGCCGAGGATCTTGCCCCAGAACCCCACGTGCCCCGTCCGCCACTGCCGCGCCCGATCCGGCGCCGCCCTCCCTACCATGCGCCGCGACGGACGGAAGCCCGGACGCACAGGTTGCCGCGCTGGTCCCCGGCGGGCATGGTCCGGCCCCATGGACAGGAGCGATGTGCCAGCGGGGCAGGACGACAGCATCCAGGGCCGGAGACCTGCGCCCGGACCGCGGCGCCGGCTTGCATGGACCGGCGCCGGGGCGGCGGCGCTGCTTCTCCTGCTGCTGCTGCTCGCCTGGGCCGGCCCGCTGCTGACCGACTGGACGGCCCGGCGGGGCGACCTTGCCGCGTTGTCGGCGGCGAGGCTCGGACGTTCCGTCACGCTCGAGGGGCCGGTCAGGCTCGCCCTGCTGCCGGTGCCGACCCTGGAGGCGGCCGGCGCCACGATTGGCGGCGAGGACGAGGACATCGTCCTCGGCGCGCGGGCGCTGCGCATCCGGCTCGACCTCGGCGCGCTGCTCACGGGCCGCATCGAGCCGCGCGAGATCGTGCTGATCGGCGCCGAACTGCGCCTGCCCTGGCCGCCCGGGCCGCTCGCCGCGGCGCCCTGGCCCGGGGACTGGACGGCACGGCTCGACATCCGCATCGAGGAGTCGAGCGTGCGGATCGGCGGACTGACGCTGTCCGGGCTTGCCGGCCGGGTGATCGCCGGCGGGGGCCAGGGCTTCCGGGCCGATCTCGGCTTCCTGTGGGGGCAGGAACAGGGCCGGATCGCCGCCCGCGCCGCACCGGCGCTGCCCGGCCTCCACGCGCCGCTCGACCTCGACCTTGAACTGTCGCTCCCCTCGGCGCGGCTCAGGCTGCGCGGCGTCCTGCCGGCGGAGGGCGGCTTCGCCGGCGAGGCCGACCTGTGGGCCGAGAATCTCGCCCGGTTCCTTCCCACCGCCCCGATCCGGGCGAGCGGCTTCGGCCGGCTGTCCGTCGGGGCCGAGGCCATGGCCCTTGAGCGGCTGACGCTCGATCTGGGCGGCGCGCCGGCGACGGGTTCGGCGACGTTCCTGCTCGGGCCCGCGCCGCGGCTGTCCCTCGCCCTCGACGCCGCGCGGCTCGACCTCGATCCCTGGATCGCGGCGATCGAGCAGGCCTCGGCGCCGGGTCTCTCCTCCGTGAGCCTCTCCCTCTCCGCCGAGGCGGCGAGCCTGCGCGGCATGCCGCTGCGCCGGCTGCGCGCCGAGGCCACGCTGGACGGCGGCCGGCTGCTGCTTCCGGGCCTGAGCGTCCTGCTGCCCGGCGATGCGCTTCTGACCGCCTCCGGCGCGGGCGAGCGCGGCCGCGCCGAGATCGCCGGGCGGATCGTCACCGCCGACCTGCGTTCGCTCGTCGCCGCCGCCGGCGCGCCGGAGCCGGTGCTGGCCGCGCTGCCGCCGGCGGCGCTGCGTTGGGCCGGGCTCGATTGGCGTGCGGTGGTGGACGCCGCGCAGGTGGCGCTGCCCGAGATCGCCGGGCGGATCGACGGGGCGGCGGTGTCGGGCGCCGCGACGCTCCGCTTCGGGCCGCGGCCGCGGCTCGGCCTCGGCCTCGCCTTCGACCGGCTGGACCTCGGCCTGTACCGCCCGCGCGGCCTCGGCGCCGGCGACGCCCTCGCCCTCGCCGCCGGCTTCGACGCCGATCTGCGGCTGTCGGCAGAGCGGGTGGCGGATGGCACGCTGGTGCTGGAGCGAGCGACCCTCGATGCCGCGCTCGAGGGCGGCCGGCTGCTGCTGCGCCGCGCCGCGGCAAGCCTCGCCGGGGCGCAGGCGACGCTGTCGGGACAGGTGCTGCCCGCCGAACGCCCGGGCGGGCCGCTTCGCATCGCCGAACTCGCCGTCGAACTGGCTGCGGCCGCCGCCGCGCCGCCTCTCGAGGCGCTTCTGCGGGCTGCCGGCACGCCGAGGATCCTGCCGCCGATCGCCGCCGCCCCGGTCTCGCTGCGGCTGGCGGGCGGCGGCCCGGCGGACGCGCTGGCGCTGACGCTGAGCGGCGAGATCGAGGCGTTGCGGCTGGAGGCCTCCCCCCGGATCGACCTCGTCTCCGGCACGGTGGCCGGTCGGCTGACGCTGCGCCATCCCGGCGCCCGCCGGCTCGCCGCGCTGCTGACCGGAGAGGAGGGGTGGGATTGGCTCGGCGAGGGATCCTTCTCGCTCATCGGCTCTGGCACCCTGGCGGCGGAGCGCGCGAGCCTCGATCCCTTCGACCTGGTGGCCGGCGAGACGCGTCTTTCGGGCGCGCTCTCGCTCGCGCGCGGCGCGCGGCCGGCGCTTTCGGCGCGGATCGCGGCCGAGGTCCTGCCGCTGCCGGCGCCGCCGCTCTCCGGCGCGGCGCCGCTGCCCCTCGCCTGGCTGTTCTGGGGCGAGGCCGATGCAGAGGTTGCCGCCGAGCGGCTGCTGCTGCGCGGCGGACCCGAGTTCTCCGCCGTATCGGCGCGGCTGTCGCTCGCGCCCGGCGTGTTCCGGATCGGACCCGCGACGGCGCGGCTGTCGGGCGGGGCGCTCTCCGGCGGCGCCGCTTTGACCGTGGAGGGCTGGTTGCCGCGGCTGTCCGTGTCCGCCCGGCTGGCCGGCGCGGCGTTGACCGGGCCGCTTGCCGATCTGCCGCTCGACCTCTCGGCCGGGCAGTTCGACGTCGCGGCGGATCTGACCGCGACCGGGTTCAGCCCCGCGGCGCTGGTCGGGACACTGTCCGGGGATGTGGATCTGGTCGCGCGCAACGGCGTGCTGGTCGGCTTCGATCTGCCGGCGGCGGCGCTTGCCGCCTCGCTCGCCGATCCGGCGGAGGCGGCGGGCGGCGTCGGCGCGGCGCTCTCCGCCGGGGCCACGGCGTTCGAGCGGCTTGCGCTGGTGGCGCGGCTGGCCGGCGGGCGGATCGCGCTTCTGTCGGGCGATGTTCTCGCCGAAGGCGGCATCAGCGCGCGCGCGACCGGCGGGGCGGACCTGTCGCGGCGGCTGCTCGACCTGTCCGTCGAGGCTTCAGGGGGGGATCTCGCCGGCCTTGGGCTGCGGCTGTCGGGCGCGGCGGAGGCGCCGCAGCGGGCGATCCGGCTGCCCGAGGCGCTGCGGGCGCGGATCGGCAGGCCCTAGGCGCGCCCGCGCAGGCCCGCGCCGCGCCGGAGGCACTCCGGCACCGCTCCACCGGGAGGCCGGGCGAGGAGCGGCCTCCTGCCCCGGCCTGTTCCAGGCGGGTGCGATCCGCTCTAGGAGGGTGCGAGGCCGGCATTCCCGGCAGCGAAAGGGGTTCGCCATGACGCCGCCGCTCGACACCGCCGCCGCCCCCGCGCGGCCGGAGAACTTCCGCTACAGCCCGATGTTTCCGCTCGGGCCCGACGCGACACCGTATCGCAAGCTCGACATCGGCGGCGTCTCCACCCTGGCGGTGAACGGCCGCCGCGTGCTGACGGTGCAGCCCGAGACGCTCGAGCAGCTCGCCTTCGCCGCCTGCAGGGACGCGTCCCACCTGCTCCGCCCGGGCCACCTGCAGCAGCTCGCGAACATCCTGAAGGACCCGGAGGCCAGCGCGAACGACCGCTTCGTCGCGCTCGACCTGCTCAAGAACGCCAACATCGCCGCCGGCATGGTGCTGCCGATGTGCCAGGACACCGGCACGGCGATCGTGTTCGGCAAGAAGGGGCAGCGCGTGTGGGTGGAGGGCGACGAGGAGGAGGCCCTCTCCTACGGCGTGTTCCGCGCCTACACCGAGACGAACCTGCGCTATTCCCAGATGGCGCCGCTCTCGATGTTCGAGGAGGTGAACACCGGCAGCAACCTGCCCGTGCAGTTCGACATCTACGCCGCCCCGGGCGAGGCGCATGCCGAGGAGCTCGAGCTGATGTTCGTGCTGAAGGGCGGCGGCAGCGCGAACAAGACCTTCCTCTACCAGCAGACGCGCGCCGTGCTGAACAAGGCGAAGCTGCTGGCGTTCCTGGAAGAGAAGATCAGGACGCTCGGCACCTCCGCATGCCCGCCCTACCACCTGGCGGTGGTGATCGGCGGCACCAGCGCCGAGGCGACGCTGAAGACGGTCAAGCTCGCCTCCACCCGCTATCTCGATTCCCTGCCCACCTCGGGCAGCCTCTCGGGCCACGCCTTCCGCGACCCAGCGATGGAGGAGGAGGTGCACAGGCTGACGCGCAACCTCGGCATCGGCGCGCAGTTCGGCGGCAAGTACTTCTGCCACGACGTGCGGGTGATCCGCCTGCCGCGGCACGGGGCGAGCCTGCCCATCGGCATCGGCGTCTCCTGCTCCGCCGACCGGCAGATCAAGGCGAAGATCACCGCCGAGGGCGTGTTCCTCGAGCAGCTCGAGACCGATCCGGCGAAATACCTGCCCGAGCACACCGAGGAGATCCTGGGCGGCGAGGTGGTGAAGATCGACCTCGACCGCCCGATGAGCGAGATCCGGGCGGAGCTGTCGAAATACCCGGTGAAGACGCGCCTGTCGCTCACCGGCACGATGGTGGTCGCGCGGGACATCGCCCACGCGAAGATCAAGGATCGGCTGGATGCCGGCCTCGGCCTGCCGCAGTACCTGAAGGACCACCCAGTGTACTACGCGGGCCCGGCCAAGACGCCGGCGGGCTACGCCACCGGCAGCTTCGGCCCGACCACGGCGGGGCGCATGGACTCCTACGTCGAGGAGTTCATGCGCGCCGGCGGCTCCTTCGTCATGCTCGCCAAGGGCAACCGCTCGAAGGCGGTGCGGGAGGCGTGCCGGCGCTACGGCGGCTTCTATCTCGGCTCCGTCGGCGGGCCGGCGGCGCGGCTGGCGCAGGACTGCATCCGCAAGGTCGAGGTGCTGGAATACCCGGAACTCGGCATGGAGGCGGTGTGGCGGATCGAGGTGGAGGATTTCCCGGCCTTCATCGTGATCGACGACAAGGGCAACGACTTCTACGACGGCCTCGAGTGAGGCCCGCCGCCCGCCTCCGCCAGCGCCGCCATGCCACGCCGCCGGGCCGGTTCCCCCCGGGCCCGCCCTGGCCTACACAGGCGCGTCCCCGCCCCAAGCCGGAGACCCGAATGCGCTTCGCCGTGGACCGCCTCGACCATCTGGTCATCACCTGCCGGGACGTCGAGACGACCGCCAACTGGTACCAGCGCGTGCTCGGGATGGAGCGCGAGGTGTTCGGCAAGGAGCGGCGCACCGCGCTGAAGTTCGGCGGCCAGAAGATCAACCTGCGGCCGGAGAGCGCGACGCAGGACGAATGGCACAGCGCGCTATGGCCGATGCCGGGCAGCCAGGACCTCTGCTTCATCGTCACCATCGGCCCGCGGGACGTGGTGGCGCACCTGCATGCCTGCGGCGTCGAGATCGTCGAGGGGCCGGTCGAGAAGGCGGGGGCGCTCGGGCCCATCCAGTCGGTCTATTGCCGCGATCCGGACGGGAACCTGATCGAGATCTCCTCCTATGGCGCGGCCTGAGAAGGCCGGGCACCTCGCCAAGCGATCGCTCACCCTCGCCGGCCACCGCACCTCGATCGCGCTCGAGCCGGCCTTCTGGGCGGCGCTGGAGGAGGCGGCGGCGGCCCGCCGGATCAGCCTCGCCGCCCTCGTGGCGGAGGTGGACGCGGCCCGCGAACCGCATCTGCCTCTCGCTTCCGCGCTGCGCGTTTTCGCCCTGGCGGCGGGGCGGTCCGGCTCCTGACCGGACGACAGAGGCTCAACTCTCGCGCGGCTTGCGGCGGAAGGCGTCGAGGCTCACGACCTGCGAGGGCGTCTCGGCGGCTGCCTCGGCCGAGGGTTCTGGCGGCGGGGGGGAAGGGCTCGCCGCCTCCTCGGGCTGGAAGCGGAAGCCGATGCGGACATGGGGGTCGTAGAAGGCCGTCAGGGCGCCGAAGGGGATCGAGAGCGTCGCCGGCACGCCGCCGAACACGAGGCCGACGCTGACGCGGCCAGCCGCGCGATCGACCGCGAGGTCGCGGAACTGGTGCTGCAGCACCACCGTCATCTCCTGCGGGTAGCGGGCCCGCAAGTGGGCGGGGATCGTCACGTCGGGCCGGTCGGTCCGGAAGGTCAGGTAGAAGTGGTGTTCCCCCGGCAGCCCGTGCTCGGCGACATGGGCGAGCGCCCGCAACGCAACCTCGCGCATCGCCTCGGCGGTCCAGGCTTCGTAAGGGAGGAGGCTTGCCGGCGCCTCTGGTTCTTCCGTCATACGTCGCGTCCCTGCGGGACGAAACATAGGCGGGCTGCGACGGGAAAGGAAAGTGGGGGGCTTCTGTTGCCCGGTGCCCCCCGGACCGCGCTTACCTGTCGTCAGGCAGCGAGTGCCACAGCCTCGCGGCTGTTGTCGTTGGCACTTGTGGTTCGGCCCGATGACGGCGGTACCATGCCGGGCGAAGACCGTGCCTTTACCACGCGTGTCGAACCTGTTTCGCCCCCATGCGCCCCGGCCGGCATCCGGGAATGATGGTGGAGGCGCCGGGCACTGCCCCCGGGTCCACGACGCTTATTCCGCACGGCGTTTATCGCCATAGTCACCGAGGTGACGGCGCATAGATAGCGCGCCCGGTTCCGGGAATCGAGGGGAAAGGCTATGCACCCTCCGCAGGGCGGAGGGGCGGCATGGCGCTGACGGCGGAGGAGGAGCAGGAGATCGCGGCGGCGCGGGCCGGCGGGGCCACCACGCTCCGCCCCACCGTGCCGGCGCTCGAGGCGCTGCTGTTCCGTGCGATCCCCGTGCTCGATCACGGCTTCATCCGGGTGGTGGACTATCTCGGCGACGATTCGGCGGTGGTGCAGGCGGCGCGCGTCTCCTACGGCCGCGGCACCCGGGCGGCGAACGAGGACCGCGGGCTGATCCGCTACCTGATGCGGCACCGGCACTCCACCCCCTTCGAGATGTGCGAGATCAAGTACCACGTGAAGCTGCCCATCTTCGTAGCGCGGCAGTGGATCCGCCACCGCACGTCGAACGTGAACGAATACTCCGCCCGCTATTCGGTGCTGGACCGGGAGTTCTACATCCCCGCGCCCGAGCATCTGGCGGCGCAATCGGCCCTCAACCGCCAGGGGCGCGGCGCGGTGCTGGAGGGGGCGGAAGCGGCGCGCGTGCTCGAGCTGCTGCGCGAGGACGCGGCGCGCAACTACGACCACTACCTCGAGATGCTGAACGAAGACGAGGAGGGCAGGCCGCGCGACCCCTCGCGCCTTGGCCTCGCGCGGGAACTCGCGCGCATGAACCTCACGCTCAACACCTACACCCAGTGGTACTGGAAGACGGACCTGCACAACCTGTTCCATTTCCTGTCGCTCCGCGCCGACGCCCACGCGCAGTACGAGATCCGGGCCTATGCCGAGGCGATGCTGGAGACCGTCCGCGCCTGGGTGCCGCTCTGCTTCGAGGCGTTCCGCGACTACCGGCTGGGTGCGGCAACATTGTCGGCGCAGATGCTGGCGGTGGTGCGCCGTATGCTGAAGGGAGAGGCGGTCTCGCAGGAGGCCTCGGGCCTCTCGAAGCGGGAGTGGCGCGAACTGATGGAGTTGCTGGGACGGGAGGGATAGGGTGACAAAGGGCCAATGGGCCGGCTGTCTCGCCGGCGCGGCGGCGGCGGCGCTGCTGGCGGAGGCGGTGTGGTCGGGCGTGCGGAGCGTGGGGCGGGCGTTCGCGGAGGCCTCGCCGCTCGGGAAGGTCGCGGCCGTCGCGGGTGTGGCGGCGGTCGCGCTGTGGCTCTGTGACGATATCAAGGCAGGGCCCAAGGGATCCCCGCGCGCGTGAGCGGCGCCCGCGCCGCACCTCGCCGATCCGCCCCGCGCGGCGGGCGTGCGGCCTCCGCCGTGCCGCCCCCCTGGCGGCGGTGGCTCTGGGTCGGGCTGATCGTGCTGGCCGTCACCCTCGGCCTGCCAGTCGCGCACGCCCTGTTCGGCGAACTCGGCGCCATCATGCTCGGCTGCCTGCTGGCGGGCTTCGCGCTCGGCCGCGCCACCGCGCCCCGCAAGGGGGGCAAGCGGTGAGCGTGCTGGTCTTCGGCTCGGCCAACGCCGATCTTGTCTTCCGCGTTCCCCGTCTGCCCGCCCCGGGGGAGACCGTGCTCGGCCCCGGCTGGCGCGCCCTGCCGGGAGGGAAGGGGGCGAACCAGGCGGTGGCGGCGGCGAAGGACGGGGCGCGCGTGGCCTTCGCCGGCGCGGTCGGGCGTGACGCGATGGCGGCGGTGGCGACCGCCGCCCTGCGCGAGGCGGGGGTGGATCTCTCGCTGCTTGCCGAGGTGGCGGAACCGACCGGCTGCGCCGCCATCTGCGTGGACCCGGCAGGGCGGAACCAGATCGCCGTCGCCTCCGGCGCGAACCTCGCCGTGCGGGCGGCGCAGGTGCCGGATTCCGCGCTCCGCGGCGCGACGGTGCTGCTGCAGATGGAGGTTCCGCGCGCCGAGACCGAGGCGCTGGCCGCCCGCGCCCGCCGCCTCGGGGCGCGGGTGCTGCTGAACCTCGCCCCGGCGGCGGAGATCTCGCCCGACGCGCTGGCGGCGCTCGACCTCCTGATCCTGAACGAGGGAGAGGCGGCGTGGCTCGCCGCGCGGGTCGGCACGGCGGGGGATGCGGCGTCGCTCTCGGCCGCGCTCGGCTGCGGCGTTGCCGTCACATTGGGCGAGCGCGGGGCAGAGGCGGCGGGGCCTTTCGGCCGCGCCTTCGCCCCGGCCTTCCGCGTGGCGGCGGTGGACACGACGGGGGCCGGGGATTGCTGGTGCGGCGTGCTGGCGGGCGCGCTCGATCGCGGCCTGCCGATCGCGGAGGCGATGCGGCGCGCGGCGGCGGCGGCGGCGATCTCCGTCACGCGCGAGGGGGCGGCACCCTCCTACCCGCGGGCGGAGGAGACGGAGCGGCTGCTCGCCGCTCACGCCGGCCAGCGATAGGCCCGCACCTCCCCCTGCATCGCCTGCTCCGTCACGGCGTTGCCCTGGTTGCCGCCGAGCAGGATGGGGTCGCGGCCTGGCTCCGCCCCGCCGGTCCAGAAGCCGACATGCCAGCCGGAGGCGGTCGTCGAGGCACCAAGCCCAGGGTTGAACATCACGCAGATCGCGCCGGGGCGCGGCGTGTCCAGCGGCTGTCCGTAGCTCTGCCAAGTCTCAGCCATCGCCGAGGTCCACCCGCGCTGTCCCGCCCGCAACAGGCACCAGTTGACGAAGCAGGCGCACCAGGCCGTCTCGTCCGTCAGGTTCATCGGCACGCCCTGATCCTTGTGCGGTATCGAAGCGAGGTAGGGGAAGGTCGCGATATAGGCGAGGATGCGCGGATTGGCCTCGAGCCCGCCCTTCTCCTTCTGGCCGATCTCGCGGCGCGCGATGTCGAGCCAGGGCGTCGGCCCCGCCGGCCGCGGCGCCTCGATCCAGCCGGCCGCGCGCGCCGCGCCCAGCACCTGCGAGAGCCCGGCCCCGTCCAGCGCGCCGGTCGGCGCGGCGCGGAGCAGGGCCTGCGCCTCCTGCACCGCCGTTTCGGTCAGCCCGCCGAAATCGCCGTCCGGCCGGAGCGGCGGCACGCGGTCGAGCAGGACGTTCAGCGCGCGCTGCAGCCGCTCGACCTCCTGCCCCGTCGATCCTTTGCGCAGCAGCACGGCACCCCTCCCGACAGCATCGGGCATGAGGCCTAGCCGCCGCCCGCCCGCCTATTCCACCACGATCTTCGGCCCCGCCGGCGCCTTCGCCGCCGTGACCGCCGCCTTCACCTGCCGCGCGATGTCGCGGTACGCCTTCGCCTCGGCGCTGTCCGGCCGCGCCAGCACGATCGGCGTGCCGGCATCCGCCAGCTCCCGGATCGCAGGCAGGAGCGGGATCTCGCCGAGGAAGGGCACGCCGAGGCGCTCGGCCTCCCGCCGCGCGCCGCCGTGGCCGAAGATCTCGCTGCGGTGGCCGCAGTTCGGGCAGCAGAACACGCTCATGTTCTCGATGAGCCCGAGGATCGGCACCTTCACCTTCTGGAACATGCGCACGCCCCGCCGGGCGTCGATCAGCGCCACGTCCTGCGGGGTGGAGACGATCACCGCGCCCGCCAGCGGCACGCGCTGGCTCATCGTCAGCTGCGCGTCCCCGGTGCCGGGCGGCATGTCCACCACCATCACATCAAGCGGCCCCCACTCCACCTGCGCCATCATCTGCTCGAGCGCGCCCATCACCATCGGGCCGCGCCAGACCATCGGCGTCTCCTCCTCGACCAGGAAGCCGATGGACATCGCCTTGAGCCCCCAGCGCGAGACGGGGAGGATCCGCTGCCCGACGGCGCGCGGCTTCTCGCGCGTCCCCAGCATCTGCGGCAGAGAGGGGCCGTAGATGTCGGCATCGAGCAGCCCGACCGACAGGCCGTCGGCGGCGAGCGAGACGGCGAGGTTCACGGCGGTGGTGGACTTCCCCACGCCCCCCTTGCCCGAGGCGACGGCGATGATCGCCTTCACCTCCGGCAGCAGCATGGGCCCCTGGCCGGGCGGGGTGCGCGCGGCGGCGGGCGGCGGGGCGGCGGGGCGGGCCGCCGTCAGC
>JANWXJ010000164.1 GCA_025055335.1 Acetobacteraceae bacterium | reverse complement strand
GAGGCGCAGCGGCGTCAGGTGCGCATAGCCCTCGACCAGCGGCGGCAGCGGCGCGGCATCCTCCTCCCCGCCCGCGCAGGCGGCGAGCAGCAGCGGCGACAGCAGCAGCGCGCGGCGCCCCGCCTCAGCCATGGCCGGCCGAGCCGCGGATGTCGGCCCGCTCGAAGCGGAAGGCGACGTTGCAGAACTCGCAGGTCATGGTGATCGTGCCCTCCTCCGCCATGTGGTCGAGGTCGGCCTCGGGGAAGCCTTCCAGCACGCCCGCGAGACGGGCGCGCGAGCAGCGGCAGCCATAGGACAGCGCGCGGGCGCGATGCAGCACGAGCCCCTCGGCATGGAACAGCCGCTCGAGCAGCCGCTCGGCGGGGAGCGAATCGTCCAGCAGCTCCGCCGCGGTGACGGTGCCGGCAAGCGCGAGCGCGGTCGTCCAGGCATCCTCCTCGGCGGCGGCATCCAGGGCGGGGCCGATTCCCCCCGCCCCGGCGACGCGCTCGATCACCAGCGCCGAGGCCCGCCAGCCCTGAGGCCCGCGCGCGCAGGCAAGCCGCACGAAGGCGTCGAGCTGCTCGGAGGTGGCGAAGTAGTGCCCCGTCATCTCGGCAAGGCTCGCCCCCTCGATCCCGACGATGCCCTGGTAGCGGTCCATCTCCGGCCCCTGGTCGCAGGTGAAGGCGAGGTAGCCGCGGCCGAGCAGCGCCTCGGCCGGGGGCGAGGGATGCGCGGCGAGCAGCGCGCGGAGCCGCGCCTCGTCCGCCCGCGCGTAGCCGCGCAGCGCGCCCCCGTCGGTGCAGTCGGCCAGCAGCATGGACAGCGGCCCGTCGCCCCGCGCCTGCAGGCTGAAGGAGCCGCGGAACTTGAGGCCGGCGGCAAGCGCCGCGACCAGCGCCAGCGCCTCCCCGGCGAGGGCGGAGACGACGGGATGGTAGTCGTGCCGCGTCAGCAGCGCCTCGGCGAGCGGGCCGAGCCGCACGAGCCGCCCGCGCACCGGCTTGCGCCACAGGTGGAAGCCCTGCACGCCGCGCGGCACCACGAGATCCGGCACGGGCGGCCGATCGCGGTTGAGGAAATCGGGCAGGGCCGAGGGGTTGAGCGGGTCTGTCACGGCGTGGCGGTCGCGGGCGCGGCGATCCCCATATGGGAAGCGCCAGCCCCTGTCAGCAGGGCCAGGGCGGCATCAGGCAGACAGAGCCGGCGGCGAAGCGCCCCGAGAGGGTGGCGAATCAGCGGTGCACCGTGTTGCCCTGCACGCCCGACAGCCCGATGCAGGGCACCCGGGCGCGGGCGGCGAAGGCGGCGACGAGATCGGTCTCCGTCAGCACGACGTCGCACGCCGCAACCAGGGCGGCCAGCCGCGCCGGGGTGATGCGCTCCATCCAGCCGGCGCGGTCGGCGGCAAGCGGCAGGGCAAGCGGCATCGGCGGGGCGCCGAGCGTCTCGAGCAGGCCGGCGAGCGCCCCCGCCTCGCGCACCGCCTCCGGCTCGGCCGGGAGCGGCAGCAGCGCGTGTCCGGCAAGCCGCGCGGCAAGCCCCGGCACGCGCCCGATCGCCCCCCGCCGCAGCCCGCGCGGATCCCGCCAGGCGCCGAGCGACAGGCCGAACAGCGGCCGCCCGCGCAGCTCCGTCGACAGCGCCGGATCGGGCGAAAGCCACGCCTCCGGATAGGCGGCAAGAAGGGGGATCCGGCCGATCTGCCAGGACAGCACGAAATCCTGTGTCGCATGGTCGCGCACGCTGAAGCGGCCGGCGGCGGCGAGCACGGCCCGGGCCTCGGTGGGCGGGTCGAGCATGGCCGGGAACTCGGACAGGCCGAGATTGTGCACATGCACCTCGGCCCCCGCCGCGGCGAGCCGGCCGAGCAGGGAAAGCGAGGACAGCCAGGACGCCTCGTCCCGCTGCGGCCCGACCAGCACGGCGCGGGCGAAATCCTGCCGGCCGAGCTCCTCGAGCCCGAGCACGGCGCGCAGGCCCGGGAAGGCGCGGGCGAGCCGCGAGGGCCTGATCCCCTGCAGCACCGGCGGCGAGGAGGGGAAGGCCGAGAGCGCCTCGGCCACCGCCGCCTCGCTCGCCAGGTCGCCGCCGGTTGCGCCGAGGAAGAGCGTGCGCATGGCGCCTCAGGCGGCCTCCGGCGGATCGGGCAGGCCGAGGCAGTCCGACCCCGGGGCGAGGCGGCCGGCCAGCGCGCCGAAGGTGCGGCGCAGGCTGTCGTCGCGCGCCACCTGCAGCCCGATCGCCGGCACCCCGGCGCCGATCGCATGGATGCAGTTGTGCTTGCGCTGGCTGATCAGCGCATCGAGGCGGGCGATCACGCCCTTGAGGCGAAGCGGCGTCATCTCGGCGCGCCAGAAGGCCGGATCGGCAAGCTCGGGCGCCACCACCGGGCGTTCCGGGCAGAAGCTCGCGTGGAAGCGGCGGAAGCCCTCGTGGTCCTGCTCCTCGGGGGACAGCCGGTGGATGGTGGAGACCACCGGCACCAGCGCATGGTCGGGGAAGCGGGCGAGCAGGGCGCGCACCCGCTCCGCCGCGGCATCCAGGCAGCGCCAGATCCGCGCCCCGCTGGTGACGGAGATGCCGAGCAGCGGCCGCCCGCGGGGCAGCAGCGCCTCGGCAAGCGCGGGATCGGCGGGGAGGGAGGATTCGGGATAGCCCGTCAGCCCGGGCAGCAGCCCGAGAACCCACTCCATCACCAGCTCCGCCGAGCGCGGATCGCGCACGGTGAAGGAGGCGAGGCGCGAGAGCGCCTCCTCCCCCCGTTCCGGCAGCCATTCCGCCGCGCGGCCCATGCGCGCGACGCCGATGTTGTGCACATGGCAGAGGCTGCCGAGTTCGGCCTGCGCGCGGGCGAGATGCGGCAGGATGTGGCGGAAATACACCCGCGTGCCGACCGCCCCGCCGCCCACCACCACCCGCCGCGGCTGGCGGGCGAACATCCCCGCGAACTCGAAGAAGGTGCCGGCAAGGCCGGGCACGCAGCGCATCGTCCACTCCGGATCCTCGCTGAAGGCGAAGGCCTCGGCCGAGGGGAAGGCGCGCATCGCCTCGAGCAGGCAGAGCTCGTCGCCGAGATTGCCGTAGCCGAAGGAGCCGAGATGGGCGGTGCGCATCGCCCCGACCCTGCGGGAGAGGGCGCCGCTTGCCAAGCCGCCCCGCCCTGGGGCAACCGGCTGGCGGAGGCGCGAGGAGGACCCGAAGATGCCGGTGAGCGGACTGCCGCCCTATGACGACCAGAACGTCTTCGCCCGCATCCTGCGCGGCGAGATCCCCTCGAAGCGCGTGTACGAGGACGAATGGGCGATCGCCTTCCACGACATCGCGCCCCAGGCGCCGGTGCATGTGCTGGTGATCCCGCGCGGGCGCTACGTCTCGATGGCGGATTTCACCGCCCGCGCCTCGGCCGCCGAGATCGCCGGCTTCTTCCGCGCGGTGGGGGAGGTCGCGCGCATCCTCGGGCTCGAGGCGGAGGGCTACCGCATCCTGTCCAACATGGGGCCGGCGGCTGGGCAGGAGGTGCCGCACCTGCACGTGCACATCTTCGCCGGCCGCCCCCTCGGGCCGATGCTCGCCCGCGCATGAGCCCCGAGGAGGCGCGCCGCGCGCTGGAGGCGCTCGGCCGCCTGCCGGAGGAGGAGATCGCGATCGGCGAGGCGGCGCTGCTGCTCGCCGCGGTGGACCTGCCGGGCGAGGGGTTCGCCCGCGCGCGCGAGGCGCTCTCCGCCCTGGCGCGCGCCGCCGTCGAGGCCGGGCGGGCCGACCGGGCGGCGGAGGCGGGCGATGCCGAGGCCCGGCGCGAGGTTCTGGCCGGGCTGCTGCACGGCATGCACGGCTTCGCCGGCGACGAGGCGACTTACGACGACCCGGCCAATGCCAGCCTGATCCGCGTGCTCGAGCGCAGGCGCGGGCTGCCCGTGGCGCTCGGCATCCTGTGGCTGCATTGCGCCGAGGCGCTCGGGTGGGAGGTTGCGGGCACGGCCTTCCCCGGGCATTTCCTGCTGTCCGTCGCCGGCACGCGCGGCCGGCGCATCGTCGACCCGTTCGGCGGCGGCGCGGCGCTGGAGGCGGCGGATCTGCGCGCGCTTCTGAAGCGCATGCAGGGGGCGCGCGCCGAACTCCGCCCGGACATGCTGCGGCCGGTCGGGCGGCGGGAGGTGCTGCTCCGGCTGCAGAACAACCTCAAGCTCCGGCGCCTGCGCGCGGGCGACATGGCGGGCGCGCTCGCCGCCGCCGAGGACATGCTGCGCATCGCCCCGGACGCCGCGCCGCTCTGGCGCGAGGCGGCGCTGATGAACCAGCGCCTCGAGCGCATCGGCCAGGCGCTCGCCTGCATCGAGCGCTTCCTCGCGCTCGCCCCCTCGGGCGCGGCGGCTGCGGAGGCGCGCGCCCTGGCCAAGGCGTGGCGGGCGCGGTTGAACTGAGCGGCCAGGCTTCCCATCCGCCGCCACGGTGGTAATCCCCCCCGTCATCCGGAACGGAGGATCCCGCCATGGCCGAAGCCTTCATCTGCGAGGCGCTGCGCACGCCGATCGGGCGCTACGGCGGCGCGCTCGCCGCCGTCCGCGCCGACGATCTGGCGGCGATCCCGCTCCGCGCCCTGCTCGATCGCTGCCAGGGGCTCGATCCCGCGGCGATCGAGGATGTGGTGATGGGCTGCGCCAACCAGGCCGGCGAGGACAACCGCAATGTCGCCCGCATGGCGGTGCTGCTGGCCGGCCTGCCGGACAGCGTGCCGGGCGCCACGATCAACCGCCTGTGCGGCTCCGGCATGGATGCGGTGGCGATCGCCGCGCGCAACATCCGTTCGGGCGAGATGGAACTCGTGCTCGCCGGCGGCGTCGAGAGCATGACGCGCGCGCCCTTCGTCCTCGGCAAGGCGGCGGAGGCCTTCTCCCGCAGCGCCGAGATCTTCGACACGACGATCGGCTGGCGCTTCATCAACCCGAAGATGAAGGCGGCCTACGGCGTGGATTCGATGCCCGAGACGGCGGAGAACGTGGCCGAGCAGTTCGGCATCTCCCGCGCCGACCAGGACGCCTTCGCCTGCCGCAGCCAGCAGCGCGCCGCCGCCGCCATCGCCGCCGGCCGCCTCGCCGAGGAGATCACCCCCGTCGTGATCCCGAGCCGCAAGGGCGAGCCGAAGGTGGTGGACCGCGACGAGCACCCCCGCCCCGACACCACGCTGGAGGCCCTGGCGAGGCTGCCCGCCCCGTTCCGCAAGGAGGGCGGCACCGTCACCGCCGGCAACGCCTCGGGCGTGAACGACGGGGCGGCGGCGCTGATCGTGGCGAGCGAGGCGGCGGCCAGGCGCCACGGCCTGACGCCGCGCGCACGGGTGGTGGCGAGCGCGGTGGCCGGCGTGCCGCCGCGCATCATGGGCATGGGGCCGGCGCCGGCCACCCGCAAGGTGCTGGCGAAGGCCGGGCTTGCCCTGTCGGACATGGCGGTGATCGAACTCAACGAGGCCTTCGCCGCCCAGGCGCTGGCGGTGATGCGGGATCTCGGCCTGCCGGACGACGCCGAATGGGTGAACCCGAACGGGGGGGCGATCGCGCTCGGCCATCCGCTCGGCGCCTCGGGGGCGCGGCTCGTGCTGACGGCGGTGGCCGAGCTGCAGCGGCGGCGGGCGCGCTACGCGCTCGCCACCATGTGCATCGGCGTCGGCCAGGGCATCGCGATGGTGCTCGAGCGGGTGTAGCGGCGGGGAGCGCCTTCGCGTTGCGTCCGGCGGCGCGGCGTGTCATTCCAGTGTCCAAAGAACGCCGAACCTGGGAGGACATCATGCTTCGCCGCCATCTGCTCGCGCTTGCCGGCGCCGGGCTTGCCGCCCCGGGCATCCTGCGCGCCCAGGGCGCCTGGCCCGACCGGCCGATCCGCATCATCGTGCCCTTCCCGCCCGGCGGCTCGACCGACACCATCGCCCGCATCTTCCAGCCCCGCCTGTCCGAGGTGCTGGGCCGGCAGGTGGTGATCGAGAACCGCGGCGGCGCCTCCGGCTCGATCGGCGCGATCGAGGCGGCGCGCGCCGCGCCCGACGGCTACACGTGGCTTCTCGCCTACGACAACGAGGCGACGAACCAGACGGTGATGCGCCTGCCCTACCGGACGCTGACGGACCTCGTGCCCGTCACGCTGGTGGCGCAGGGGCCGCTCGCGCTGGTGGCCCACCACAGCACGCCGTTCCGGACCTTCCCCGATCTGGTGGAGGCGGCGCGCCGCCAGCCCGACCATTTCGCCTACGCCACCTCGGGCGCGGGGGGGCTTGCGCATGTCTCCACCACGCTGCTGTCGCAGCAGGCGGGGATACGGCTCGTGCATGTGCCCTACCGCGGCGGCGGGCCGGCGCTGCAGGACGCGGTGGCGGGCACGGTGCCGCTGTTCATGTCGAACGTGGTGATCATCAGCCAGCACATCGCCGCCGGCACGCTGCGCCCGCTCGGCGTCACCACCCGGGGCGAGACACGGCATGTGCCCGGCATACGCTCCTTCGCCCAGCAGGGGGTGGGCGACTTCGAGGCGCCGACCTGGTGGGCCTTCCTCGGCCGCGCCGGCACGCCGCAGCCGATCCTCGAGCGGATGCACCAGGCGCTGACCTCGGTGCTGAACGAGCCGGCGGTGAAGCAGCGGATCGAGCAGCAGGGCTGCGACATCGTGGCCGGCAGCCCCGAGCACTGCCGCCAGTTCCTCGCCGCCGAGATCGAGAAGTGGGGCGCCGTGATCCGCGCCAACAACATCACCGCCGACACCTGAGGCCGGGCGGCGCAGGATCCGGGTTCCCAGGCGGGCCGCGTCCGTCCTATATGGGTGCGATGCGTTTCCTGCATGACAGCCCCCGCGCCAAGTCGGGGCGGCCGTGTGCCGCCCCGGGCCCGGCGTGGCGTCATGCAAGCTTCACCCGCCGGGGGTCCGGGCTCGGCTATGGCCGCGCCGTCACGGCATGTGGCCGGCGGGACACGGATCGCGACCTCTCCCCGCCGGCGGGGAGCGCGCGATGAGCAAGGCCGACCAGCGCCGCCGCTACCGGGCGGTGTTCGTCTCCGACGTGCATCTCGGCACGCGCGGCGCCAAGGCCGCGTTCCTGGCGCATTTCCTGGCGCGGATGCAGTGCGAGCGGCTGTATCTCGTCGGCGACATCGTGGACGGCTGGCGGCTCAAGAAGTCCTGGTACTGGGACGAGGCGCATGACGAGGTGCTGCGCCTGATCCTCGCCCATGCCCGCAACGGCACCGAGGTCCTCTACGTTCCCGGCAACCACGACGAGATGTTCCGCGCCTGGCTCGGGCTCGAGGTGGCGGGCGTCCGCCTCGCCGCCGAGGCGGTGCACGAGGCGGCCGACGGCAAGCGCTACCTCGTGCTGCACGGCGACGAGTTCGACGGCGTGGTGGCCAACGCCCGCTTCCTCGCCGCCATGGGAGACCGCGCCTACCGCTGCGCCCTGGTGGTGAACCGCTGGTTCAACGCCGTGCGCTACCGGCTGGGCTACCCCTACTGGTCGCTCTCGCAGTGGCTGAAGCAGAGCGTGAAGCGGGCGGTCAAGCGCGTGGACCGCTTCGAGGAGGCGCTGGTCCTCGAGGCGCGGGAACGCGGGGTGGACGGCGTCATCTGCGGCCACATCCACAAGGCGGAGATCCGGGATGTCGGCGGCATCCTGTACATGAACGACGGGGACTGGGTCGAAAGCTGCACGGCGCTGGTCGAGCACGCGGACGGCACCATGGAGCTGGTGCATTGGGCGCAGGAGAACTCTCTGTCCTTCCTCAGGGCAGGGTCGCTACCGGAGTCGGCGCCGGCCTAAGGGTCGGAGCGGATGACCATCCGCTTCATCCGGACGAGGCGCTCGTGTCCCGCATCCTGATCATCTCGGACGCTTGGCGGCCGCAGGTGAACGGTGTGGTGCGCACGCTCGAGACGGTGAGCGACCACCTGAAGCGCGACGGCTGCGCCGTGGAGGTGATCGGGCCCGACCGCTTCCGCTCCGTCCCCATGCCCTCCTACCCCGAGATACGGCTTGCCATCGGGGGGGGGCGGAAACTCGCGGAGATGATGCGGGACTTCGCGCCCGATTCCGTGCACATCGCGACCGAAGGACCGCTCGGCTGGCGGGCGCGGGCGCTCTGCCGCGACTGGGGGTGGGACTTCACCACCTCCTTCCACACCCGCTTCCCGGATTATCTGCACGCCCGCACCCGCATCCCCCGCAGCCTCGCCTGGGCGGTGCTGCGGCGCTTCCACAACGCCGGGCGCGGGGTGTTCGCCGCCACCCGCAGCCTGTGCGAGGAGCTGACGCGCCAGGGCTTCAGCAACGTCGTCGCCTGGTCGCGCGGGGTGGATCTCGAGCGCTTCACCCCGAACGACCCCGATCCCTTCCCGGGCCGGCGCCGCCCCGTCTTCCTCTATGCCGGGCGCGTGGCGGTGGAGAAGAACATCGAGGCGTTCCTCTCCCTCGAGCTTCCCGGCTCGAAGGTGGTGGTGGGCGACGGGCCGCAGCGCGCGGCGCTGCAGCGGCGCTTCCCCGAGGCGCATTTCACCGGCTACCGCACCGGGCGCGCGCTGGCCTCGGCCTATGCGGGGGCGGACGTGTTCGTCTTCCCCTCCCGCACCGACACCTTCGGCCTCGTGCTGCTCGAGGCGCTGGCCTGCGGCACGCCGGTCGCCGCCTTCCCGGTGGCCGGGCCGCTGGATGTGATCGGCGACGCGCCGGTCGGCCGGCTGGACGAGGATCTGCGCGCGGCCTGCCTCGCCGCGCTCGAGATCGACCGCGCCGCCTGCCGCGCCTATGCCGAGGGCTGGTCGTGGGAAGCGTGCATGCGCCGCTTCCGCCGCGCGCTCGTGCCGCTGAAGAGCTGACGGGCGGGGGGGATGCCCCGCCGCCCGCCCTGTCTCCGCCCCTGCCTCAGCGGTGCGCGCGCAGCGCCGTGCCCTCGGCCGCGGCCCAGCCGTGGCCGTGCACGAGGCCCTCGTCGTGCTCGGGCTCGGGGCGCGTCGTCAGCTTGTGGCCGGGGCGGCCGCGCTCGGCGCAGGCCCAGCCGTGGGAATGGACCAGGCCGTCGTCGTGTTCGGGGTGGGACATGGCGTGGCTCCTCCTCAGTGGCTGTGCGCGGGTTCGCGCGCGGGGTCGTGGAACTGGGCGGCCTCGGTGGAATGGGCCATGGCGGTGGTGCTGGCGCGCCCGCCCGAGGCGGCCATCGCCACCGCGTCGAAATAGGGAACGCCCACCTCGCGCTGGTGGCGCACGGCGGTGAAGCCGTTGGCTTCTTCCGCGAACTCCTCCTGCTGCAGCTCGGAATAGGCGCCCATGCCGCGTTCGGCGTAGCCGCGCGCGAGGCGGAACATGGACAGGTTCAGGCTGTGGAAGCCGGCCAGGGTCACGAACTGGAACTTGTAGCCCATCGCCGCGAGCTCGCGCTGGAAGCGCTCCGCCGCCTCCACGCTCATCTTCCGCCGCCAGTTGAAGGAGGGGCTGCAGTTGTAGGCCAGCATCTTGCCCGGGAACTCGCGGTGGATCGCCTCCGCGAAGGCGCGCGCGTCCTCGAGGTCGGGGTCGGAGGTCTCCCACCACAGCAGGTCGGCGTAGGGCGCGTAGGCGAGGCTGCGGGCGATCGCGTAGGCCTTGCCGACGCCGGGCTTGATGCGGAAGAAGCCCTCGGGCGTGCGCTCGCCGGTCAGGAAGGGGCGGTCGCGCTCGTCCACGTCGCTGGTGAGAAGCTGCGCCGATTCGGCGTCGGTGCGGCAGAGCAGGACGGTCGGCACGCCCTCGACGTCGGCGGCCAGCCGCGCGGCGTTCAGCGTGCGGATGTGCTGGCTGATGGGCACCAGCACCTTGCCGCCGAGATGGCCGCATTTCTTCTCGGAGGCGAGCTGGTCCTCGAAATGCACGCCCGCCGCCCCGGCCTCGATCATCGCGCGCATCAGCTCATAGGCGTTCAGCGCGCCGCCGAAGCCGGCCTCGGCGTCGGCGACGATCGGGGCCATGTAGTGGGTGCGGTCGTCGGCCTTGCCCTCCAGCCGCTCGAGGGTGGCGATCTGGTCGGCGCGCCGCAGCGCGGCGTTGATCCGCGCCACCACCTTCGGCACCGAGTCGACCGGATAGAGAGACTGGTCCGGATACATCTGCCCGGCCGTGTTGGCATCCGCCGCCACCTGCCAGCCGGAGAGGTAGATCGCCTTCAGCCCCGCCTTCACCTGCTGCAGCGCCTGCAGGCCGGTCAGCGCGCCGAGGGTGGGGACGAAGGGTTCCGTCTTCAGCAGGTGCCACAGGCGGCGCGCGCCCATCTCGGCCAGCGTGTGCCGCACGCGGAAGGAGCCGGACAGCCGCGCGACATCGGCGGGCGTGTAGTCGCGTCGGATGCCGGCGAAGCGGTCGGGGTCTCCTCCGGAGGGGCCGGGCAGGCCGTCCGGGGCGTGGGCTGGGGTCGGTCGGATCACGCTGGTCGCTCCTCTCGCCCGTCCATCGGGCGTGCGTGAAGGATTCACATTGCGGGCGCGAACGCCACCCTTCATGCTGCGCAAGCCGCGGCAAAGCCGTGCGGGGCTTCACCGCACGGCGCCCTGGCCTTGTGAAGGGTGTAAAGGATGGCGAGGCCTCTGATCGGCAGGACGGTGCGACGGCTGCGGACGGAGCGCGGCTGGACGCAGCAGACGCTCGCCGCCCGGCTCGGCATCTCGGCTTCCTACCTGAACCTGATCGAGCACGACCAGCGCGCCGTCACCGCCGGGCTGCTGATCAAGCTCGCCGAGGCGTTCGAGGTGGATCTCGCCGCGCTGTCCGGGGCGAAGGAACGGCAGACGGAACAGGCGCTGCGCGAGGTGCTGGCCGATCCGCTGGTCGGCGCCGAGGCGGTGCCGGAGGCGGAGCTTCGCATCCTGGCGCAATCCGCCCCCAACGCGGCGCGCGCCATCCTCGCCCTGCACCGGGCGCTGCGCGTGGCGCGCGAGGATGCCGCCGGCCTCGCCCTGCCGACCGGCCGGCGCATCGTGCTGCCGATCGAGGAGACGCGCGACTTCTTCCACGACCGCGCCAACCACTTCCCGCCTCTCGAGGCGCTGGCCGAGCGGATCGGCGCCGAACTCGCCGCCCGCCCGCAGGAGATGAACCACGCGATCGCCGAACGCCTGCGCAACCGCCACGGGCTGACGGTGCGCGTCGGCCCGATGGAGGGCGGGGTGCGCCGCTACGACCCGGCGGCGCGGCTGCTCGCGCTTTCGGAGACGCTGCCGCGCGAGGCGCGCGGCTTCCACATGGCCTTCCAGCTCATGCTGCTCGAGGGGCGGGAGGCGGTGGAGGAGGTGGCGGGCAAGGCGAGCACGCCGGAGGCCGCGGCGATGATCCGCATCGGGCTGCTGAACTACGCCGCCGCCGCGCTCTTGATGCCCTACGAGCCCTTCCTCGCAGCCGCGCGCGAGCTGCGGCACGACGTGGACGCGCTGGCCGCCCGCTTCGGCGTGAGCTTCGAGCAGGCCTGCCACCGGCTCGCCACGCTGCAGCGGCCGGGCGCGCGCGGGGTGCCGTTCTTCTTCCTGCGGGTGGATCCGGCGGGCAATGTCGGCAAGCGCTTCTCGGCCGCCGGATTTCCGTTCGCGCGCTTCGGCGGCTCCTGCCCGAAATGGCTGCCGCACCTCGCCTTCTCGACGCCGGGGGAGCTGCGCGTGCAGGTGGCGGAACTGCCGGACGGCACGGCCTTCCTCTGCTTCGCCCGGACGGTGACGAAGCCGCCCGCCCGCTGGGGCGAGCCGGCGCCGGTCTCGGTCATCGCCATGGGCTGCGACATCGCCCGCGCGGGCGAGGTGGTGTACGCCGACGGGCTCGACCTCGAGCGCGCGAAGGTCGGCATCGGGCTGTCCTGCCGGCTGTGCGAGCGGCAGGACTGCCGCCACCGCGCCTTCCCCCCGCTCGAGCACCGGCTGATCGCCGACCCGCACGAGGCGGGCCCCACCCCCTACCGCTTCGAGGCGAAGCCCCGCGCTTAGGCGGGGCTTAAGGTTCTGCCGCCATGCTGCGCCGCCGAGAGCGGCGGAGCGGCATGGCGAAGGGCGGCAACCGAAAGGGCGCGGGCGGAACGATCGTCGTCCGCCGTGGCGAGGAGGGCGGGCGCGGCCACCACGGCGGCGCGTGGAAGGTCGCCTACGCCGACTTCGTCACCGCCATGATGGCGTTCTTCCTGCTGATGTGGCTGCTCAACGCCACCACCGAGGAACAGCGCCGCGGCATCTCGGACTACTTCAACCCGACGCATCTTCTCGCCCGCTCCTCCTCCGGCTCGGGCCAGCCCTTCGGCGGCCGGACGCCGCATTCGACCGGCGATTTCACCCGCGATACCGGGGCGCTGCGCATCCAGCAGGGGCCGCAGCCGATCACCACCGACCTCGAGGACGAGGACGAATCCGACCGCCGGGCCGAACCCGTGCCGCGGCGCGAAGCCCCCCCGGGAGAGGAGGAGGAGGCGCCCCGGCGCGGCTACCCGGCGCTCGGGCTCGTCACCGGGCAGCAGGGTGGCGGGGCGGCTGGCCGCCGCGCCGAGGCGGGCCCCGAGGCCGCCGCTCCCGACCGGCCGCGCGCCGCCGCCCGCGAGGCG
>JANWXJ010000153.1 GCA_025055335.1 Acetobacteraceae bacterium | reverse complement strand
GGCGAGAAGGATCCTGCGCTCGATCATCCCGACCTCCCGGATTCGTCGCGCGGCAGGCCCGCGCGGCCCTCATCTGCGCCTGCAGCGCGCGAAGATCAACCGCGTCGCCGTGTCGCCGCGTCAGTCCGGCAGGATGGCGGTGGCCTCGATCTCGACCAGCGCCTCGGGCTCGACCAGCCCGACCACCTGCACTAGCGCCATGGCCGGGAAGTTGCGCCCCATCACGCGGCGGTAGGCGACGCCGAGCTCGCGCTGGGCGGCGCGGTAGGCGGCGAGGTCCGTGACGTACCAGGTCAGCCGCGCGACATGCTCCGGTCCGGCGCCCGCCTCCTTCAGCACGGCCACGATGTTGGCGAGCGCCTGCTCCGCCTGCGCGACGAAGCCCTGGGCGAAGCGGCCCTGCTCGTCCCAGCCGATCTGGCCGCCGACGCAAATGATGCGCCCGTGGCCCATCACGCCGTTCGCGTAGCCCTTGGGCGCGGGCCAGCCCGGGGGCTGCAGGACGGTCAGCGGGCTCATGCCTGGGCGGCCTTCTGCCGGAGGACGAAGCGCTGCAGCTTGCCGGTTTCCGTGCGCGGCAGGCTGTCCACGAACTCGATCGCGCGCGGGTACTTGTAGGGTGCGATCTCGGCCTTCACGAAATCCTGGAGTTCCTTGACGAGTTCCGGCCCCGGGGTGGCGCCCGGCGCGAGCACCACATAGGCCTTCACGATCATCCCGCGCTCCGCGTCGGGGGCGCCGACCACGCCGCATTCCTTCACCGCCGGGTGACGCAGCAGCGCAGCCTCCACCTCCGGCCCCGCGATGTTGTAGCCGGCCGAGACGATCATGTCGTCGTTCCGCGCCTGGTACCAGAACCGGCCCTCGGCGTCCTGCACGAAGGTGTCGCCCGTGATGTTCCAGCCGTTCTGCACGTACACCGTCTGCCGCGCGTCCGCGAGGTAGCGGCAGCCCGTCGGGCCCTGGACCGCCAACCGCCCCGGGGTGCCCGGCGGCACGTCGTTGCCGGCGTCATCCACCACGCGCGCGACATAGCCCGGCACGACGAAGCCCGTCGCCCCACCGACCACCTTCTCCTGCGGCGAGCCGACGAAGATGTGCAGCATCTCCGTCGCGCCGATGCCGTCCATGATGCGGATGCCGGTCGCGGCCTCCCAGGCGTCGAACACCGGCTTCGGCAGCGTCTCGCCGGCGCTGACGCAACGGCGCAGGGACGAGAGGTCGTGCTCCGCCGCGTGCTGCGCCATCACGCGGTAGGCGGTGGGCGCGGTGAAGCACACCGTCGCGCGGTACCGCGCGATCGCCGGGAGCAGATCCTCGGGCGAGGCGCGCTCGAGCAGGACCGAGGTGGCCCCGACGCGGAAGGGGAACAGCACCAGGCCGCCGAGGCCGAAGGTGAAGGCAAGCGGCGGCGAGCCGATGAAGCGGTCGGTCGGCTCGGGCTTCAGGACGTGGCGGCCGTAGGAATCGCAGACGGCGAGCAGGTCGCGGTGGAAATGCATCGTCCCCTTCGGCACGCCGCTGGTGCCGGAGGTGAAGCCGATCAGGCAGACGTCGTCGGCGGCGGTGTCGCAGGCGGCGAACTCGGCGGGCTGCGCGGCGCAGCGGGACTCGAGGTCGCCATCGCCCCAGTACAGGAGGTGCTTGAGGTCGGGCGAGGCGTCTTGCGCCTTTTCCATCTCGGCCCTAAGCCGCACGTCGCAGAGCGCGTGGCTGATCCGCGCCTTCGCGAGCAGCTGCGCGATCTCGCGCGAACGCAGCAGCGGCATGGTGGCGACGACGATGCCGCCCGCCTTCAGCACGGCGAAATACGCCGCCACCATCCACGCGTTGTTGGCCGACCGCAGCAGCACGCGGTTGCCCGGCACGAGCCCGAGCTCCCGCGTGAGAACGTTGGCGATCCGGTTCACGCGCTCGGCGAGCTGCCGGTAGGTGAGCGTCTCGGCGGGCGTGACGATCGCGGGGTGGTCGCCGCGGCCGCGGGCGATGTTGGCGTCGAGCAGCTCCGTCGCCGCATTCAGCCGCAGCGGGTAGCGGAGCTCGGGCAGGTCGAAGCGGAAGACCGGCCACTGCTCGCGCGGGGGCAGGTTGTCGCGCGCGAAGGTGTCGAGGTGGGCGGACGGGGCGAGATCCGGGCCGTCGCCGGACCATCGCGGCGTGCTGCTCATGCTGTGCCTCCCTCCTGTGCGGCGAGGAACCGTTCGCGCTCGGCGCGGGCGATGACGATGCGCTGGATCTCGCTCGCGCCCTCGTAGACGCGCAGAGCGCGGACCTCCCGGTAGAGCTGCTCGGCCTTCTGCCCGCGCGTCACGCCGAGCCCGCCCGAGATCTGCACCGCGCGGTCGGCGGCGCGCTGCGCGGCCTCGGTCGCGAACAGCTTGGCGAGAGACGCCTCGCGCGAGATGCGCGGCGCGCCGGAGTCCTTCAGCCACGCGGCGCGATAGACGAGCAGCGCCGCCGCGTCCACGTCGGCGGCGCTGTCGGCGATCGCCGCCTGCGTCATCTGCTGGTCGAACAGCGGGCCGCCGAACAGGCGGCGGTTGACCGCCCGGTGCAGCGTGAGGTCGAGAGCGCGCCGGGCGAAGCCGAGCGCCGCTGCGCCGACGGTCGGGCGGAACACGTCGAGCGTCGCCATCGCCACCTTGAAGCCCTCGCCCGGGCCACCGAGCATCGCTTCGGCCGGCACGCGGACCGCATCGAAGGCCAGCGTCGCCAGGGGATGCGGCGCGATCGTCTCGATCCGCTCCGGGATCGTGAGCCCGGCCGCGTCGGCGGGCACGACGAAGGCGGACAGGCCCTTGGCCCCCGGCGCCTCGCCCGTGCGAGCGAACACGACGTAGTGCCCGGCGATGCCGCCGTTGCTGATCCAGGTCTTGCGGCCGGTGATACGGTAGTGGCCGTTGCCGTCGCGCTCCGCCCGCGTGGCCAGCGCCGCGACGTCCGACCCGGCCTCCGGCTCGGACAGCGCGAAGGCGGCGAGGCTCCGTCCCGCGCGGACCTCCGGCAGGAACCGCCGCTTCAGCGCCTCGGTGCCGAACAGCGTGATCGGACCGGTGCCGAGCCCGGCCATGGCGAAGGCGAAATCCGCAAGGCCGCTGTGCCGCGCGAGGATGTCCCGCGCGAGGCAGAGGCGGCGCACATCGAGCCGCCCGTCCTCCGGAACCGCAGCTCGGAGCAGCCCCGCCGCCCCGAGCGCTTCCGTCAGCCGCCGCGTGCTGCCGTCCGCATCGTGCTCGTCCGACAGGGCCTCGGCGTGTGCGGAGGCCCAGGCCTCGAGCTCGGCGGCCCAGGCGCGGTGGCCGTCGTCGAAGAACGGCCAGGCGAGGAAATCGCGGTCCGGCATCAGTTGCCCTGGAAGACGGGGCGCTGCTTCGCGACGAAGGCGGCGTGCGCCCGGCGGAAGTCCTGCGTCGTCATGCACAGTGCCTGGGCCACGGCCTCGGCCTCGACCGCCTGCTCGATGGACATCGCCCATTCCATCGCCAGCATCCGCTTCGTCATGGCATGCGCGAAGGTCGGGCCCGAGGCGATCTCGGCGGCGAGCGAGGCGGCCTGCCCGGCCAGCTCTTCCGGCGCGACGACGCGGCTGAAGAAGCCCCAGGCGAGCCCTTCCTCCGCCGTCATCGAACGCCCGGTGTAGAGAAGCTCCGAGGCGCGCCCCTGCCCGATGATGCGCGGCAGGATCGCGCAGGCGCCCATGTCGCAGCCGGCGAGCCCGACGCGGTTGAACAGGAACGCCACCCTGGCGCGCGGCGTTGCGAGGCGGATGTCCGACGCCATCGCGAGGATCGCCCCCGCGCCCGCGGCCACCCCGTCGACGGCGGCGATGACCGGCTGCGGGCAGGCGCGCATCGCCTTCACGACCTCGCCCGTCATCGCGGTGAAGCGCATGAGGCCGACCGTGTCCATCTCGATCAGCCGGCCGATGATGTCGTGCACGTCGCCGCCGGAGCAGAAGTCGCCGCCCGCCCCGGTCAGCACGAAGGCGGCGATGTCGCCGTCGGTGGCGGCGGCGCGGAAGATCCGCGCCAGCTCGGCGTAGCTCTCGAAGGTGAGGGGATTCTTCCGCTCCGGCCGGTCGAGCGTCAGGGTCGCGACCCGGCCTTCGATCCGCATGCGCAGGTGCTGCGGCGAGACGTCGGCGAGCGGCATCATGGTTTCTCCTCAGTCAGGCGGGCGCGCACGCTCTGCTTCGCGCGGCCGAGCAGGCGGAACAGTTCGGCGCGCTCGCGCGGCGCGACGTCGGCGAGCAATTCGGCGATCCAGGCCTCATGCGCCGCCGACTGGCGCGCGAACTCCCGCCGGCCGCGCGGCGTCAGCCTCAGGATCTGCGCTCGGCCGTCGCTGTGATGCGCGCGGCGCTCGATCAGCCCCTCGTCTTCCAGCCGGGCGGCGAGGCCGGTGACGTTGCCGGAAGAGACCATCATCCGCCGAGACACCTCGCCCGGCGTCAGGCCCTCCGGCGCGCGGTCGAGCGCCGCCAGGAAGTCGAAGCGGGGCAGCGTGGTGCCGAACCGGGCGCGGAGGCGGCGCCGCACCTCGCTCTCGATCAGGGTCGTGCAGGTCAGCAACCTGAGCCAGAGGCGAAGCTCCTCCTTGTGGCCAGGCGGAGCATCGGCGAGGCCGGTCTCGGCATCGAGCGCGGGGTTCATTGCGTCTCTCCCCCGTCCACCGCGATCGCCTGGCCGTTCACCGCCGAAGCCGCGTCCGAAGCCAGGAACAGGACGGCGGAGGCGACCTCTTCCGGCCGGACGAGTCGGCCCTGGGGGTTGAACCTGGCGAGCTCCGCCGCCGCCTCCTCGGCGCTGCGGCCGGTCCTGGCGACGATGTTGGCGACGCTCTCGGCCACGATGTCCGTGTCCGTGAAGCCGGGACAGACCGCATTGACCGTCACGCCGCGGGTCGCGCACTCGATGGCGAGCGACCGCACGAAACCGAGCAGCGCGTGCTTCGAGGCGGCGTAGGCCGAGGTGTAGGCGTAGCCGCGCAGCGACGCCGTCGAGGCGATGTGGATCACCCGGCCGTTCCGCCGCTCCAGCATGCCGGGCAGCACCGCGCGCGTGACGGCGACCGCGCCCATGAGGTTGACGTCGAGCATCTCGCGCCAGAGCGCCACGTCGGACCGGAGGAACGGCGCCGAGCGCGCCACCCCGGCCGCGTTCACCAGGATGTCGAACTCCGCCGACAGGTCGGGCGCCCGCACGTCGCCCACCACGAAGCGGCGGGCCAAGCCCGCCTCGACCATCGCCCGCAGCGGCGCCTCCCTCCGTCCGAACACGGTGACGTCGGCGCCCGCCGCCGCGAGCGCGGCCGCGCAGGCGCGGCCGATGCCGGTGCCGCCGCCGGTGACCAGAGCCCTCCGGCCGTCGAGTTGCGCTGCCATTCCCTTCACCACCGCACTTTGCCATTGCGCGGAAGATGCTTCAAGCCTAAACTACATGCCACGAAGCAGGAGGCGCCCATGCGCATCGCGGTCATCGGCGGCGGCCCCGCCGGCCTCTATTTCGCCATCCTGATGAAGCGGGACTTCCCGCAGCACCGCATCACCGTGGTCGAGCGCAACCGGCCGGACGACACCTTCGGCTTCGGCGTCGTGTTCAGCGACCAGACGCTGGAGACCTTCGAGGCGGCCGACGAGCCGTCCTACCGCCGGATCACAGACGCCTTCGCCTACTGGGACGACATCGAGATCCACCACAAGGACGGCGTTCACCGGATCGGCGGCAACGGCTTCTGCGGCTGTTCGCGCCGCACGCTCCTGCTGCTGCTCCAGGACCGCGCGCGCGAACTCGGGGTCGAGCTCGAGTTCCGCCGCGAAGCCTCCCCCGAGGACTTCCCGGACGCCGACCTGATCGTCGGCGCGGACGGCATCAACAGCGCCATCCGCAACCGGTTCGCGGACCACTTCAAGCCGCACATCGACCTGCGTCCGAACCGCTTCGTGTGGCTCGGGTCGACGCGCCCGCTCGACGCCTTCACCTTCTTCTTCCGCGAACGCCCCGAGGGGATCTGGATCGCCCACTGCTACCAGTACGAGGCGGGCGCCTCCACCTGGGTGATCGAGACAGACCCCGAGACCTTCGCCCGCTCCGGCTGCGGCGCGATGAGCGAGGAGGAGACCGCCCGCTCCCTCGAGGGCGTGTTCGCCGCGGAGCTCCGCGGCCCTCGACTCATCACCAACCGAAGCCTGTGGCGCCAGTTCCCGATGATGCGCTGCGAGCGCTGGGTGAAGGACAACATCGTCCTGCTCGGGGACGCGAAGGCGACGGCGCATTTCTCCATCGGCTCGGGCACCAAGCTCGCGATGGAGGATTCGATCGCCCTGCACCAGGCCTTCAAGGCCGGCGGCAGCGTGAAGGAATGCCTCGCCCGCTTCGAGGCCGGGCGGCGCGAGGACGTGGAGAAGACGCAGCACGCGGCGGACGTGTCGCTCGTCTGGTTCGAGCACGTCAAGCGCTTCTGGCACATGCACCCGACGCGCTTCGCCTTCGGCGTCATGACGCGCTCGAAGGCCATCACCTGGGACAACCTGATGCTGCGCGAGCCCTCCTTCGTCGAGAAGACGCAGCGCGTCTTCGCCGAGGAAGCGAAGGCCGCCGGCCTGCCGGCGAGCCCGGACAAGCCCCCGCTGTTCCAGCCCTTCCGCCTGCGCGGGATGGAACTTGCGAACCGCATCGTCGTCTCGCCGATGTGCCAGTACAGCGCCGAGGACGGCATGCCGACCGACTGGCATTTCGTGCATTACGGCGCTCGCGCCGTGGGCGGCGCAGGCCTCCTGTTCACCGAGATGGTGTGCCCCGCGCCCGACGCCCGGATCACGCCGGGCTGCGCCGGTCTCTGGAACGACGCGCAGCAGGCCGCCTGGGCGCGCATCGTGCGCTTCGCCAAGCAGCACGGCGGCGCGAAGATCTGCCTGCAGCTCGGCCACGCTGGCCGCAAGGGGGCCACGAAGCTGATGTGGGAGGGCATGGACCAGCCGCTGCCGCAAGGCGGCTGGCCGCTGATCTCGGCTTCCGCGCTGCCCTATTTCCCGCACAGCCAGGTTCCGAAGGCGATGGACCGCGCCGACATGGACCGCGTGAAGGCCGAGTTCGTCGCCGCCGCGAAGCGCGGCGCCGAGGCCGGCTTCGACATGCTGGAACTGCACTGCGCGCACGGCTACCTGCTCGCCTCCTTCCTCTCGCCGCTGACGAACCGACGCACCGACGAGTACGGCGGCAGCGTCGAGAACCGCCTGCGCTACCCGCTCGAGGTGTTCACCGCGCTGCGCGCCGTGTGGCCAGCCGACCGGCCGATGAGCGTCCGCATCTCCGCCACCGACTGGAAGGACGGCGGCATCACCGACGAGGACACGCTCGCCATCGCCCGCGCCTTCGCCGCGGCCGGCTGCGACCTGATCGACGTCTCGACCGGCCAGACGGTGCACGACGCCGCGCCCGTGTTCGGGCGGATGTACCAGGTGCCCTGGGCCGACATGATCCGCAACGAGGCCGGCATCGCGACGATGTGCGTCGGCAACATCTCGACCGCGGACCAGGCGAACACCATCCTCGCCGCCGGCCGCGCGGACCTCGTCGCCTTCGCCCGCCTGCACCTGACGGAACCCTCCTTCGCGCAGCGCGCGGCGGCGACCTACGGCGTGAAGGACACTCCCTGCCCTGTGCAGTACTATGCCGGCAAGGACGCGCTGCTGCGCAACACCGCGCGCGAGGTGGCGGAACTGATGGAGCTGAAGCGCAAGGCGAAGCCGAAGTCCCACGCCGTGGTGGCGCCGCGCGCGCGCGACGCGGCGGAGTAGCCCCGGGCCGGGCCGATGCGGATCTATCTCGCCGGCCCGGACGTGTTCCTGCCCGACGCCGCGCGGATCGCCGAGGCGAAGAAGGCGATCTGCGCCGCCCATGGCGCGGAAGGCGTGTTCCCGACCGACCTCGGCGCCGACCACGCCGACGACGGCACGCTGCCGCGCTGGTACTCGATCTATCTGCGGAACGAGGCCCATATGCGCGGCTGCGATGCGGTCGTCGCGAACCTCACTCCGTTCCGCGGCCCCTCCGCCGACCCGGGGACGGTCTACGAACTCGGCTTCATGCGGGCGCTCGGCCGCGCGCTCGCCGGCTATTCCAACGTCGCCGCGCCGTTCCTCGCGCGGAGCCTCGCGCTTCCGGGCGCGGGGCTGGGCGCGGATGGCCGCTACCGCGACGCCGACGGCCTCGCGATCGAGGATTTCGGGCTTACCGACAACCTGATGATCGACGGCGGCATCCGCGCCGCCGGCGGCGTGCTGGTCGTGCGCGACGCGCCGCCCGGCGCGATGTGGACCGACCTTTCCGCCTTCGCCGAATGCGTGGCGGCGCTCACGCGTCGAGAGCCTCGGCCTCCAGCCGCGAGGCGTTCTCCTGGATGAAGGCGAAGCGGAGCTCCGGCTTGCGTCCCATCAGCTGCTCGATCAGCGACTCGGCGGCGCTCCGCTCCTCCTCAGCCAGCACGACGCGCAGCAGGGTGCGGCGCTTCGGGTCCATCGTCGTCTCGCGGAGCACGGCCGGCGGCATCTCGCCCAGGCCCTTGAAGCGGCTGATCTCGATCTTCTGGCCGGGCTTGGCAAGGGCGGCGCGCACCCGCGGCAGGTCGGCGTCGTCGCGGGCGTAGGCGCTGCGGCCGCCCGCCTGCAGCCGGTAGAGCGGCGGCTGGGCCAGGAACAGACGTCCGCTGCGGATCAGCCCCGGCATCTCGCGCGCGAAGAAGGTCATCAGCAGGGCGGCGATATGCGCGCCGTCCACGTCGGCGTCCGTCATGATCACCACGCGCCCGTAGCGCAGCCGCGCGAGGTCGAAGCGCTCGCCGACGCCGCAGCCGAGCGCCTCCACGAGATCCTTCAGCTCCTGGTTCTGCCGCAGCTTGTCCGTGCTGGCGCTGGCGACGTTCAGGATCTTGCCGCGCAGCGGCAGCACCGCCTGCGTCTCCCGGTCGCGCGCCTGCTTGGCGGAGCCGCCGGCGGAGTCGCCCTCCACCAGGAACAGCTCCGTCCCTTCGGCGGACTCGCGCGCGCAGTCGGCGAGCTTGCCGGGCAGGCGCAGCTTGCGGGTCGCGCTCTTGCGCGGCGTGTCCTTCTCCGCCTTGCGGCGGGCGCGGAGTTCGGCGCGCTCGATCGCGAAGGCGAGCAGCCGGTCGGCGGCGGCGGGGTCGGCGGCGAGCCAATGGTCGAACGGATCGCGCAGCGCGGCCTCGACAAGGCGCGCGGCCTCCGGGCTGGTGAGCCTGTCCTTGGTCTGGCCCTGGAACTGCGGGTCGCGCAGGAAGACGGAGAGCATGCCCGCCATCTGGCCCGTCACGTCCTCGGCCGTGATCTGCCCGGCGCGGCGGTCCTTCTTCAGTTCGCCGTAGGCGCGCAGCCCCTTCACCAGCGCCGCGCGCAGCCCCGCCTCATGCGTGCCGCCCTGCGGCGTCGGAATGGTGTTGGCGTAGGTGTTGAGGAAGCCGTCGGCGTCCTCGAGCCAGGTGATCGCCCATTCGACGCGCCCGGCGCCGTCGCCGAGCGGCGCCTCGCCGACCCAGGGCGCCGGGATCACCGTCGCCTGCTCGGCCACCGTCGCCCGCAGGAAGTCCGCGAGCCCGCCCGGGAAGTGCAGCGACGCCTCGGCCGGCGTGTCGTCGCGGATCAGCGACGGATCGCAGGACCATCGGATGGTGACGCCCTTGTGCAGATACGCCTTGGAGCGGCAGAGCCGGAACAGCCGCGCGGGCGAGAAGCGCAGCGCGCCGAAGATCAGCGGATCCGGCGTGAAGCGGATCAGCGTGCCCCGGCGGTTCTGCACCGGGCCCGTGGTCTTCAGCTTCGTCACCGGCTGCCCGCGCTCGAACGCCATCGTGTACAGCATCCGATCGCGCGCGACCTCGACCTCGAGCCGCGCCGACAGCGCGTTCACGACCGAGGAGCCGACGCCGTGCAGCCCGCCGGATGTCGAATAGGCCTTGCCGGAGAACTTCCCGCCCGAGTGCAGCGTGGTCAGGATCACTTCCAGCGCCGAGCGCTTCGGAAACTTCGGGTGCGGGTCCACCGGGATGCCGCGACCGTTGTCGCGGATGGCGATCCGGTCGGCGGCCTCGAGCGTGACTTCGATCCGGTCGGCGTGGCCTGCCACCGCCTCGTCCATCGCGTTGTCGAGGATCTCGGCTGCGAGGTGGTGCAGCGCCGCCTCGTCGGTGCCGCCGATGTACATGCCGGGGCGGCGGCGGACAGGCTCGAGCCCTTCCAGCACCTCGATGTCGGCGGCGGAGTAGGCCTCCGCGGAAGACATGCGCGCAGCCCGGTCGAACAGCTCGTTCATGGTACGTTCGCTCTCATCGTCGTGAGCCTAGCGGTGCCCCGACGATTCCGGCAAACGCGGTTCGAGGGTGCTCGCCCGCCCCTCGCCTCGGGCCTCGTTTCCGGCCCAGGCGGGGAGATCGCAACGGCGGAGCCGCAACGGCGCTACGCCGTACCGATCAGGACGTCGAGCTGGGTTTGCATCTCCTCGCGTGTCAGTGGCCAGTCTTGCCCGTCTGCGGACAGCAGCACCCTCTCGGGGGGTATGCCGCCGACCACGCTCTGCACCAGCCCGATCACGGCGGGCGAGAGGTTGGCCTTCCAGGCAATGCTGATCAGCGCCTTGGCGCTTCGCAGTCGGCCGGCGCGTTCGATCACGGCCCGCGGAAGGCCGGAGCGGGCCGCCAGCACGGCGACGCAAGCAGCGACATCGTGGCGACGGGCCGGCGCGAGGAAGTCGTCGTCGTTGCCTTGCCCTGCGGCCTCTCCCGTCAGGCTGAGGGTCTGCCGGACCGCCGCGTTTGCCAGCGCTTCGCGAAGACGGGCCGCGATCGCGGGCGGCAGGTCGGCCCGGACCGCGAGCTGCCGGGCCCATTCATCGGCAACAAGCCCGGCCAGGGTCCCCAGTGCTGCCGCAGAGAGCATCGGCCGTGCCGGGCATGTCCGGCGGTGCTCCAGACGCTTGACGGCGCGGACAGCGAGACAGTCGAGCGTGGCCGCGCTCAGCCTCGCCGAGCCGTTGCCCAGAAGCGCGGCGATCGCCGCATCGTCCTCGGTGCGCGCCAGGCTGTCGCAAACGGCCTCGGCCAATCCGGGCCGGCGGGCGACGGCGCGGCGGGTGAAAGCGGCAGGCGGGGTGGCGATCAGTGCCAGGAGATCCTGGTCGGTCAGCAGCGGAGACAGGAGGATGACCGGCTCGGCGACCGGCGGCGCAAGGTCGCGCGCCAGTCTCAGGATAAGGTCCCTCGGCGCGTCGGGCATGTCCGCGAGCGTCTCCGCGACCGCGGCCCGCACCGACTCGACGGCGTCCTCCGCCAGAAGGCACAGGGTCTCCCACGCCATCCTGCGGAGCCGGTCGGAGACATCGGCGCCGAGCCCGGGTGCGAGAGCGGCGATCCTCCTCGCCAGAACCTCGCGCACCATCGGATCCTCGTCGCGGGCGAGGATCCTGTCGGCCTGCGGCGGCGTCGCGCGGTTGCCCGCGACCCGCGATCGCACCGCGGCCGAGCGATCCGCGCCGAGAAAGAACAGAAGCTCCGGCGGGGTCGCGGGCGAAGACGCCACCATCATGCGCTCCGCCTCGTCACCATGACGCGCGATCCGGATCAGCTCCCGGGCGTGCGCCGGGGTCGGCGCGCCGGTGGCGTGCGTGCTCATGCCATGCCTGCAGGCGCGCGAAGGGGGTCCTCGGCCTCCCACTCCGGCGCACGCAGAAGATCGAGAAGATCCCGTGCCGGCCGGCAATCCCTGCCATGCACGGCGAAGGCGCGGATCACCCGGCCCTCACTGCCCGCATCGGCGAGGGCCTTGGACAGCCCTGCCGACCGACGCGCAACGACAGACTCGGCCAATCCGTCGATCCACACGGCGACACCTGCGGGATCAAGCCTGGCCGCGATATCCGAGGACCGGACCAGACGGCACACCGAGCGCGCGAGTGCCGCCATTGCCTCCTCGGAAGGTGACGGCACGCCGACCAGGAGCAGGGCCCCGGCGATCGCCGCGGCACGCCGACGCGAAAGTTCCTCGAGGAACAGGTGCTCTGGGAGGAGCCTCGCCGGGGTGCTAGCGCGCCGCTGCGTGCCCCCGCCGGCCTCGCGGCGCAGCCGCTCCTCAAGTGCCAGGGCGATCTCCAGGGTCGCGGCCGCGACATCCCGCTCTGCCGCGTCGAACGGCCGCTCCCCCGGGCGCCGACGCACGACCAGTATGCGGCGTTCCACCGCATCGCGCCGCGCCGGGCACGCCGAGACGAACGCCTCCGAAGCGAGGACAAGAACGTCGCTGCCCTCCACCGCAAGACCGTCCGGCGCCTGGGCGCGGCCGCCTGCCGCGTCTCGGACGGCGGCGGGGCCGCCGCACGGCACGCCGCCCGATGACACCTCCAGCCCTGTCGCCTCCAGCGTCAATCGATCCGCCAGCAGCAGGCGGCGCGCAGTCTCAAGGACGCGACCAAGCGCCTCGCCAGCCGGCAGCGGCGACGCGGCCGCGGCCAGGATGTGGCGAACGGCGTCCGCAAGATCGGCTCGCCCGGCCCGAACCGCTGCGGCCACCGTCGTCCGGCTTGCATCCCGCGCCACGCCCCGGACACCGCCCAAGGGCAGCGGCGAGACCGCGACGTCGAGCCGGAACGGGCCGGCGCAGGGATCACGGACCCAGACCCGGCGGGACGCCGTGCCGCACTCCCCCGAGAACAGGTCGGGCGGAGGCGTCAGGAGCACATCGGAAGCCCTGACGCCAACCAGATCGGAAACCTTCTGATCGAGCACAGATGCCGGGCAAACCGACACGAAACGACCCGAGACATCCGTTTCAAATACAAAATGTTTTCGCCGCTCGAGGCCGCCGGGGGCGAACGACGGACGAAACATCCGCTCCTGCGCCGTGTGGCCAAGGTTCGCCAGCCCGCCGGCTTCTGCGGACCCACGGTCGTATGGCGCGGTATTCATGCCTGATGTGTCGCGCGGGAATGCTGAAGATTCCCTTACCCACGCCCGCGCCGGAGCACGTTGACACATCCGCCGCCTGCCGATACCGCCGCAGCCGTCGGGGGCGCGCCCGCCGGGGCGACGCCGCACACGGAGGCCTCGCCGCATGGACAGGACCGCGCTGGAACGGCGGATCGCCGAGATCTGGGAGCGCCGGGCCGGCATCACGCCGGAGACCGGCGGCGAGGATCGCGCCGCGGTGAACGCCGCGCTGGACCTGCTCGACTCCGGTGCGGCACGGGTCGCGGAGCCGGACGGGCATGGCGGCTGGCGCGTGAACCAGTGGCTGAAGCAGGCGGTGCTGCTGTCCTTCCGCCTGGAGTCCAACACGCCGCGCCCTGCCGAGGGGGTCGGCGCCTACGACAAGGTGCCGCTCAAGTGGGCCGGCTGGGGGGAGGCCGAGTTCCGCGCCGCCGGGTTCCGCGCCGTGCCGGGCGCGATCGTCCGCCGCTCCGCCTATATCGGGCCGAACGTCGTGCTGATGCCGTCCTTCGTGAATGTCGGCGCGCATGTCGGTGCCGGCACCATGGTGGACACCTGGGCCACCGTCGGCTCCTGCGCCCAGATCGGGGCGAACTGCCACATCTCGGGCGGCGCGGGCATCGGCGGCGTGCTCGAGCCGCTGCAGGCGAACCCGGTGATCATCGAGGACGACTGCTTCATCGGCGCCCGGAGCGAGGTGGCGGAAGGCGTGATCGTCGAGCGCGGGGCGGTGCTCTCGATGGGCGTGTTCCTCGGCGCCTCCACCCGCATCGTGGACCGCGCGACCGGCGAGGTGTTCATCGGCCGGGTTCCGGCCTACTCGGTCGTGGTCCCGGGCACCATGCCCGGCAAGCCGCTGCCGGACGGCACGCCCGGACCGTCCCTCTACTGCGCCGTGATCGTCAAGCGGGTGGACGCGCAGACGCGCGCCAAGACCGCGATCAACGAGCTGCTCCGCGAGTAGCCGGGACTGTGGAGGATCCCCTTCCTCTCGCGCGCGACCTGATCCGTCGCCGCTCCGTCACGCCGGCCGATGACGGGGCGATCGGCCTCGTCGCCGGCTGGCTGGAGCGGAGAGGCTTCCGCTGCACGCCCCTGCGGTTCGGGGAGATCGAGAACCTGTGGGCAACGCGCGGAGAGGGCGGGCCGCACTTCTGCTTCGCCGGCCATACCGACGTGGTCCCGCCCGGGGACGGCGGCTGGAGCTGCGATCCGTTCGCCGCGGTCGAGCGGGACGGGTTGCTGTTCGGGCGCGGCGCGGTGGACATGAAGGGCGCGATCGCCGCCTTCGTCGCGGCGCTGCCGGAACGCAGCCCGGGCCGCATCTCGCTTCTGATCACCGGCGACGAGGAAGGCCCGGCGCGGGACGGCACCGCACGCGTGGTGGATTGGCTGCGCGCCCGGGACGAGGTTCCGGACATGGCCCTTGTCGGCGAGCCGACCTCGGTCGCCGTGCTCGGAGACACCATCAAGATCGGCCGCCGCGGCAGCCTGAACGCCGTGCTGCGCGTGGAGGGCGTGCAGGGCCATGTCGCCTATCCGGACCGGGCAGACAACCCGGTGCACCGCCTCATCGCGGGGCTGGCGTCGCTGCTCGCGCAACCGCTCGATGCCGGCACCGCGTGGTTCCCGCCGTCGTCGCTCCAGGTGACGAGCATCGACGTCGGCAACGCCGCGACCAACGTGATTCCGGCGCGGGCGACGGCTCGGCTGAACATTCGCTTCAACGACCTGCACGACGCCGCGTCGCTCGAGGCGCGCATCCTGCGTGCGATGGACGCCGCCGGCGCGCGCTGCGTAGCCGAGTTCGACCGGAGCGCCGACGCCTTCGTGACGCGGCCGGGCCCCTTCGTCGAGGCGCTGCGTCGCGCCGTGCGCCGGAGCACAGGCGTGGAGCCGAGGCTCGACACCGGGGGCGGCACCTCGGACGCGCGCTTCCTCGCCCCGCTCTGCCCGGTGGCGGAACTCGGGCCGGTCGGCACCACGATGCACAAGGCCGACGAATGCGTGCCGGTCGCCGAGTTGCGGGCCCTATCCGCGCTCTACGCGAGCGTCATGGCCGAATGCCTGCACGGCAGCGTCGCCCCGGCCGGGACATGAGCGCAACCGGCCCCGATCGGCCGCCGGCCGGGAGGGTCAGGGCGCCGCCAAGAGGCAAAAGCCCCCTCCGCCTCCGGCCTCGCCAGGCGGTGCCAAACTCTGCCGCCGAAGATCGCGCGGGCCTGGGCAAGGCCCCTCGCCCTCGCCCCGGTCGGAAACCGTCGCCGCCTGCGCCCTATTGCGCCTGCGCCGAGGCCGGCGAGCGCGTGGCGCCGACGCGCTGCGCCAGCGCCGCCGCCATGAAGTCGTCGAGGTCCCCGTCCAGCACCGCCGCCGGGTTGCCCTTCTCGACGCCGGTGCGGAGGTCCTTCACCAGCTGGTAGGGCTGCAGCACGTAGGAACGGATCTGGTGGCCCCAGCCGATGTCGGTTTTGCTCGCCTCGGTCGCCGCGGCCAACGCCTCGCGCTTCTGCAGCTCGAGTTCATACAGCCGCGCCTTCAGCATCTGCATGGCGATGTCGCGGTTGCGGTGCTGGCTGCGGTCCTGCGTCGAGGCCACCACGATCCCGGTCGGGATATGGGTGAAGCGCACGCCGGATTCCGTCTTGTTGACGTGCTGGCCGCCTGCGCCGGAGGCGCGGAAGGTGTCGGTCTTGATGTCGGCGGGGTTGATCTCGATCTCGATACGGTCGTCCACCACCGGATAGACATAGACCGAGGCGAAGGAGGTCTGCCGCCGCGCCGCCGCGTCGAACGGGCTGATGCGGACAAGTCGGTGCACCCCGCTCTCGGTCTTCAGCCAGCCATAGGCGTTGGCGCCGGAGACCTGGATGGTCGCCGACTTGATGCCGGCCTGCTCGCCCTCGCTCCTCTCTGTCAGCGTCACCTTGTAGCCGCGCTTCTCGGCCCAGCGGGTGTACATCCGCAGCAGCATCTCGGCCCAGTCCTGCGCCTCGGTGCCGCCGGCGCCGGCATTGACCTCGAGGTAGCAGTCGTTGGCGTCGGCCTCGCCCGACAGCAGGCTCTCGATCTCGCGGCGCTTCGCCTCCTCGGCCAGGCGCTGCAGGTCGGCCACCGCGGCATCGGCGGCGGCGGTGTCGTTCTCCGCCTCGGCCAGTTCGATCAGGTCGAGGCTGTCGCGCACCTGGGCTTCCAGCCGCTTCACGCCCTCCACCTGGTCGGCGAGCCGGCCGCGTTCGCGCATCAGCGCCTGCGCCTCGGCGGGCTTGTCCCACAGGGAGGGGTCTTCCGACCTCGCGTTCAGCTCCTCGAGCCGCCGCACCGCGCGGTCCCAGTCGAGGTGGGCGCGCAGCAGCGACAGGCTCTCGGCGATCTGCGCCTTCAGGTGTTCGGCATCGGCTCGCATGGTGCGCGGCTCAGTAGAGCCCGCCCAGCCCGCTGTCGAGACGCTGAGCGCCCTCCCCGCCCGCGAAGGGGTCCGTCGGCGGGCGCGCCGCGTCCTCGGTGCCCGGGCGGAAGGCTTCCAGCATGGTCTGGCCGTTCGGCAGCGTGATGCGGCGGTAGGAGATTCTGGGCGGGGCGCGGAACGGCACCGGCGGCGTGTCGCGCAGCGCGGCGCGGATCACGCTGTTGAAGATGGGGGCGGCGTTGGTGCCGCCCGTCTCTCCGGTACCGAGGCTGCGCGGCTCGTCATAGCCGACCCAGACGGCGACGACGAGTTCCGGCGTGAAGCCGACGAACCAGTTGTCCCGGTAGTCGTCGGTCGTGCCGGTCTTCCCCGCGACCGGCCGTGTCAGGCCAGCGCCGGCGCGGACGCCGGTGCCGCGCTGCACGGCGCCCTGCAGCAGGCTCACCATCTGGTAGGCGGCGATCGGGTCGGCCACGCGCTGGCGCCGCTCGGCCAGCGCGGGCGGCCCGGCCTCCGGCCCGCTGCCGCAGGCCTCGCAGGTCCGGCTGTCGCCGCGGAAGATCACGCGGCCGCGGCGGTCCTGCACGCTGTCGATCAGCGTCGGCGTCACGCGGAAGCCGCCGTTGACGAATGCGGCATAGGCCGCCGCCTGGCGGAGGACGGTGGTCTCCCCGGCGCCGAGCGCCATCGCAAGGAAGGGCGGCATGTTGTCGATCACGCCGAAGCGGCGGGCGGCATCGGCCACCCGGTCCATGCCGATCTCCTGCGCCAGCCGCACGGTGACGAGGTTGAGGCTCCGCTCCATCGCGGTGCGCATCGTCACCCAGCCCTGCGGCTGGCCGGAATAGTTGCCGGGCCGCCAGACCGGCTGGCCGGGCTGGCGGATCTCCACCACGTCGTCGAGCAGGAGCTGGTTGGGCGGGATGCCCATCTCCAGCGCCGGGAGATAGACGAAGGGCTTGAACGAGGAGCCGGGCTGCCGCAGGGCCTGCGTCGCGCGGTTGAACCAGGAGCGGTCGAGCGACCAGCCCCCCGCCATCGCCAGCACGCGCCCCGAGCGCGGCTCGAGCGCCACCACCGCGCCCTCGATCTCCGGCACCTGGCGCAGCACGGCGCGTTCCGGCCGCGCCGGGGCGTTGCGGCCCTGCGCAGGGCTCGCGGCCTGCGGCTCGATCAGCACCACATCGCCCGGGCTGACGATGTCCTGCATCCGCCGCGGCGCGGGTCCGAGCACATTGCCTTCCCTGACCGGCCGCGCCCAGGCGTGGTCCTCGAGCAAGAGCGGCAGGGTGCGCGGCGTCTGGGTCCCGTCGGCGGCCCGCTCCAGGAAGGAGACGCGCGCCTGCCGGTCGGCGACCTCCCGGACCACGGCGAGGCGCCATTCGGCGAGCATGCCCGGCACCCGCGGCTGGGCGGCGAGCGCCGCGCGCCACTCGGCCTCCCCGTGCGCGACGTTCTGCGCGACGGGGCCGCGCCAGCCGCCGCGGCGGCGGTCATAGGCCATCAGCCCCTCGCGCAGCGACCGCTCGGCGGCCTCCTGCAGCACAGGGTCCATCGCCGTGCGGACGACGAGGCCGCCCATCGTCGTCGCCTCCTGCCCGAAGCGGCTGATCAGCTCGCGCCGCACCTCCTCGGTGTAGTGGCCGCCGACGGTGAGCATGTCCGGCCGGCGGTGGATGCGGGCGGTCAGCGGCTCGGCGCGGGCGCGGTCGTGCTGCTCCTGGGTGATCGCGCCGTCTGCCAGCATCCGCCCGATCACCCAGTTGCGGCGGGCGATCGCGGCCTCGCGGTTGCGGATCGGGTGGTAGTTCGACGGCGCCTTCGGCAGCGCGGCGAGGAAGGCGGCCTCGGCGATCGTCAGCTCCGCGAGGTCTCGGTTGAAGTAGGTCTGCGCCGCCGCCGCCACGCCGTAGGCCTGCGCGCCGAGGAAGATCTCGTTCAGGTAGATCTCGAGGATGCGGTCCTTGCTCATCGCCTGTTCGAGGCGGATGGCGAGGATCGCCTCGCGCAGCTTGCGCAGGACGGAGAAATCCCCGCCCACCAGCATGTTCTTCGCGACCTGCTGGGTGATGGTGGAGGCGCCGACAGGGCGGCGGCCGGTCGCCATGTCGCGCAGGTTCTGGACCATCGCGCGCAGGATGGCCATCGGGTCTATGCCGAAATGGGTGCGGAAGTTCTGGTCCTCGGCCGAGATGAAGGCCTGCTGCACATGCGCCGGGATGGCATCGAGCGGCACGAACACCCGCCGTTCCTGCGCGAGTTCCGCCATCAGCCGGGAATCGGCGGCGAAGATGCGGCTCATCTGCGGCGGCTGGTACTCGGCGAGCCAGGTGTGGTCCGGCAGGTCCGCCTCGATCGCGCGGTACACCCCATAGGCCGCGATCCCGCCCGCGACCATCAGCACCAGCGCCGAGACGAAGCCGAGGCGGAGCAGCCGCCCGACCAGGGAACGCCGGCGCGGCGGCTTCGGCGGGCGCTGCGCGGCCTCGGGCGGCGGCGCCTTGCCGCGGCGCGGGGCGCGGTCGTCGCTGACGATGCCGAGGCGGCCCTCCGCCCGCAGCTCGGGCGGGCCGTCGCTCCGGCCGCCGCGCGGATGGGTGTCTGGGGCCATGCGTCTTCCTACCCGATCCGGGCCGCCTCGGCCAATCACCGTCCCGCGCGGGCCACCCAGGCGCCGACCGCATCGGCGATCGCCCGGGCGAGCCGGGCGCGGTGGCGCGGGTCGCGCAGTGCCGCCTCGTCCTCGGGGTGGGAGAGGAAGCCGAGTTCCACCAGCACGGAGGGCACGTCCGGCGCCTTCAGCACCGCGAAGGCGGCCTGGCGATGCGGCTGCGTCAGCATCGGCGAGGCGCGTTCCAGCGCCGGCACGAGCAGACGCGCGAAACTGGCCGAGCCGGCCTGCGTCTCCCGCTGCACCAGGCTGATGAGGATGCGGGCCACCGCCGGATCCTCGGTGGGCAGAGGCAGGCCGCCGGCGGCGTCGGCGGCGTTCTCGCGCCGCGCCAGCGCCTCCGACAGCGCGTCCGAGGCGGTTTCCGACAGGGTATAGACCGAGGCTCCGCGCGCGCCGGGCGCGCTGTCGGCGTGCAGCGAGACGAACAGCGCCGCGCCGCGGCTGCGGGCGAAGGCGACACGGTCGGCAAGGGGAACGAAACGGTCGCCCGTGCGGGTCATCGCCACCCGCACGCGCCCGCCTTGTTCCAGCAGGCGGCGGAGTTCGGCCGCGGCGGCGAGGGCGACGTGCTTCTCCTGGGTGCCCTGCGCCCCGATCGCGCCGGGGTCGCTGCCGCCATGGCCGGGATCGAGCACCACGAGCGGCCGCTGCGGCGCCACGCCGCCCTCGGCGAGCGGCCGGACGGAGGCGGCGAGGCGGCGGAACCCCTCGGCCGATCCGGGCGCGAGATCGAGCGTCAGCACCCCGCCTGCCATCGCCGCGCGCGGAACGGCGACCGGGCCGGCGAGTTCCAGTACGAGGCGCGTCGGCCCCCCGAGCAGGCGCACCTGCCGCACCAGCCCCTCGCCGGGGGCGGTGCGCGGGCCTGGCAGGGGCGCGGCGCCGAGGTCGAGCAC
>JANWXJ010000125.1 GCA_025055335.1 Acetobacteraceae bacterium | reverse complement strand
GCGGATCGCCTCGCTGGCCGAGGACGGCCCGGAGCGCGACCTGATGCCCTGGCTTCTCGCCGCGGCGCTGCTGCTGCTGGCGGCCGACCTCCTGGCCTCGCTCCGGCTGCGCGGAGGCCTGCGGCTGCCGCGCCTCGGCGCCGCCGCGCTGCTGCTGGCGCTTGTGCTGCCTGCCGCGGCGCAGCCGCTGCCCGAGGGCGCGGCGGCGCTGGAAACCCGCCTCGCCTACGTCGTCACCGGCGATCCGGAGACGGACCGGATCTCGCGCATGGGCCTCGCCGGCCTGTCGGACTTCGTGAACCGCCGCACCGCGGCCGCGCTCGCCGAACCGGTCGGCGTGGTGCCGGGGCGCGACGACCTCTCCTTCTTTCCCCTGCTCTACTGGCCGGTGCTGCCGCAGGCGCCGGCGAACACGCCGGAGGCGGTGGTCGCGCTCAACCAGTTCATGGCCAATGGCGGCATCATCCTGTTCGACACCCGCGCCGAAGGCTCGGGCGAGGGCTTCGCGCCGGGGGCGCGCGCGGCGCTGCGCCGCGTGACGCAGGGCCTGGCGATCCCGCCGCTGCGGCCGGTGCCGGAGGAACACGTCCTGACGCGCGCCTTCTACCTGCTGAACGAACTCCCCGGCCGCTTCGCCGGCGGCCAGGTGTGGGTGAGCGCGGAGGAGGACCGGGCGAACGACAGCGTCTCCCCGGTGGTGATCGGCGGCCATGACTGGGCCGCCGCCTGGGCGGTGGACGAGCGCGGGCAGAACCCCTTCGCCACCATCCCGGGCGGGGCGCGGCAGCGCATTCTCGCCTACCGCTTCGGCGTCAACCTCGTGATGTATGCGCTGACCGGCAACTACAAGGGCGACCAGGTGCACGCCCCCGCCATCCTCGAGCGCATGGGGAACTGAGGGGATGCGGGAGGCGATCGCCGGCATCGAGGTCTCGCCGCTCTTGCCGCCGTGGCTGATGGGCGCGCTCCTGGCGGTGGCGCTGCTCGCGCTCATGCCGGCGCTGCTTGCGCGCTCGCGCGGGGTGTGGCTGCGCGCGCTGGCCTTCGCGCTGATCCTCGGCTTCCTCGCGAACCCGCGGCTCGTGCAGGAGACGCGGGACATCCGCCCCGACATCGCGCTGCTGGTCGTGGACCGCAGCGACTCGACGCGCATCGCCGGGCGGGACGCCGCGATCGCCGCCGCCGCCGAGGCGATCGCCGCCCGCGCCGCCCGCTTCCCCGACCTCGAGCTCCGCACCGTCACGGTGGAGGAATCCGGCACGCGCGGCACACGGCTGATGGAGGGAATCGCCCGCGCCCTGGCCGACATCCCCCGCGCGCGGCTGGCCGCGGTGCTGGCGCTGACCGACGGCCAGGCGCATGACGCGGACGCCGCCGCCACGCCCGACGCGCCGCTGCATGTGCTGATCCCGGGCGCCCCGGGGCAGACCGACCGGCGGCTGCGCATCGTGGAGGCGCCGGGCTTCGGCATCGTCGGCCGCAGCGTGGAGATGCGCGTCGCGATCGAGGATCTCGGCGTCCCCGCGCCCTCTGGCGTGGCGCGACTCACGATCCGCCGCGACGGCGAGCCGCCTCGCATCGAGACCGCGCCGATCGGCCGCGACTACCGGATCACCATCCCGATCACGCGCGGCGGGCCGACCGTGATCGAGCTGGAGGCGGAGGAACGCCCGGGCGAGGTCTCGGGTATCAACAACCGCGCCGTCGTCACCATCCACGGCGTGCGCGACCGGCTGCGCGTGCTGCTCGTCTCCGGCGAGCCGCACGCCGGGGAGCGCACCTGGCGGCGGCTGCTGAAGTCGGATCCGAACGTGGACCTCGTGCATTTCACCATCCTGCGCCCGCCGGAGAAGGACGACCTGACGCCGCTGAACGAGCTGTCGCTCATCGCCTTCCCGGTGCGCGAGCTGTTCCAGGTGCGGATCCGCGACTTCGACCTGATCGTGCTCGACCGCTTCGCCAATCGCGGGCTGCTGCCCAGCGTCTACCTGCGCAACATCGCCGACTACGTGCGGGGCGGCGGCGCGCTGCTGCTAGCCGTCGGGCCGGAGTTCGCGGGGCCGACCTCGCTCGCCGCGACGCCGCTGCAGTCGGTGCTGCCCGCCCGCCCCCTTCCCGGGCGCGAGGCGATCGCCGAGGGCGCCTTCCGCCCCGCCATCACCCCGCAGGGGCACCGGCATCCCGTCACCGCCGGGCTGCCCGGCGCGCCGAGGCCGGGGGAGCCCGCCGCCTGGGGGCGATGGTACCGCGCGCTGCGCGCGGAGGCACGCTCCGGCCAAGCGGTGATGGAGGGGCCGAACGGCACGCCGCTGCTGCTGCTCGACCGGGTGGGCGAGGGGCGGGTGGCGCTGATGCTGTCGGACCACATCTGGCTGTGGTCGCGCGGCCATGACGGCGGCGGCCCGCAGGCGGAACTGTTGCGCCGCATCGCGCATTGGCTGATGCGCGAGCCGGAGCTCGAGGAGGAGGATCTGACCGCGCGCATCGAGGCCGGGCGGCTTCTCGTGCAGCGCCGCAGCCTCTCGGCCGAGGCGCCGCCGGAGGTCACGGTCGCCGGGCCCGATGGCGGCGAGAGGCGCGCGCTGCTGGAACAGGCGGAGCCCGGGCGTTTCACGCTCGCGGTGCCGGCGCGGCAACCCGGCGTCTGGCGCGTGACGGACGGAACCCGCACCGCCTTCGCCGCCGCCGATGCGGTGAATCCGCTGGAAATCGCCGACCTCCGCGCCGATGCCGCGCCGCTCGCGCCGCTCGCCCGCGCCTCCGGCGGCAGCGTGCGCTGGATCGGCGACGGATCGGCGCTGCCGGAGCTGCGGCGTGTCGCCGCCGGCCGCGACACCGCCGGCGCCGGCTGGATCGGGCTTCGGCGCAACCAGGACCACAGCGTGACGGGCATCACCGCCGTGCCCCTGCTGCCGGGGTGGCTCGCGCTCTCCCTGCTGCTCGGGGCCGCACTGCTGGCATGGCGGCGGGAAGGCCGGTAGGCGCGGCGGCCCGCGCCTGCTAGTGACCGCCGCGGACATCCCGCCCGACACCGGAGGTCGCCCATGCGCACGAGCCTCGCCGCACTCGCCGTGCTGCTTCTGCCCGCCACGGCGCTCGCGCAGATCACGCCGCAGACCGTGGGCCGCCAGCCGCAGCAACAGCAGCAGCAGGCGCCCGCCGCGCTGCCCGGCACCGCCGGGCGCGTCACCGCGCCGGTGATCCCCCGCGATCCGGGAGAGGCGGCGCTGTCCCCCAACGCCGCGCTGTTCGACGCGATCAACCGAAACGACCTCGCCGCGGCGCGCGACGCGGTGGCGCGGGGGGCAAGCCTGTCGGCGCGCAACGTGCTCGGGCTGACGCCGATCGACGCGGCCGTGGACCAGGGGCGGAGCGAGATCGCCTTCTTCCTGCTGCAGGCCCGCGCGTTGGAGGGCCGCCGCGCCGAACCGGCGCCGGAGCCCGCGGCCCGCCAGCCCTCCGCGCCGGCGCCGCGCATGGTCGCCGCCCCCGCCCGCCCGGCGGAACCCCAACGGCCGCGCCTGTTCGCGGGAGACGGCGGCGCGGCCCAGCCGGAGATCGGCTTCCTCGGCTTCGACCAGGCGAGCACGCGGCGGCGCTGAGCCGCGGCACGTCAGGCGGCGCGCGCGCGCGCCTGCAGCAGCACGAGCAGCGCGCCGAGCGCGACGCCGGAGGCGTTCCACAGCACCCCCATCGGCACCGCCTGGTGCGGCAGCAAGAGCAGCGCCGCGGCGGCGAGCGCCAGCGCACGCTCGCCGCGCCGGAGCGGCCGCAGCAGGAAGCCGACGAAGCCCGCGCTGCCGAGCCAGATGCCGCCGAGCGTGGTGCCGAGGGCGAGCAGCACGTCCCACGCGCTGCCGAACATCAGCAGCGCCGGCGAGGCGGCGAACAGGAACGGAATCAGGAACACCGTCCAGCCGACCTTGATCGCCTCGATCCCCGTCTCCCACGCGTCCGTGCGGGCGATGTTGGCGGCCGCGAAGGCGGCGAGCGCCACAGGCGGCGTGATCATGGACAGCATGCCGAAATACAGCACGAACAGATGCGCCTGCATCGGCAGCAGTCCCGCCTGCACGAGGGCGGGCGCGACGAGGGTGGCGGTGATGACATAGACGCCGACGGTCGGCACGCCCATGCCGAGGATCAGCGCGATCAGCGCCGACATCATGAGCAGCGCCGGCAGCGAGTTGCCGGCCGCGCTCAGCAGCAGGTTGGTCAGCCCGAAGGCGAGGCCGGTGAGGTTCAGGACGCCGATCAGCAGCCCGGCGGCGGCGGCGATGACGACGAGATCGAGCACGGCGCGCCCGGCCGAGAGCACCGCCTCCAGCGCCTGCGCCGGGCCCATCCGCCGGCCGTCGCCGGCGGGCACCGACATGGCGAGCGCGAGCAGCAGCGCGGAGGCGAGCAGCGCGGCGTATTCCGCCGGCATGTTGAAGCGGATCAGCCCCACGAACAGCAGCACGAAGGGCAGCAGGTAGATCCATCCCGCCGCCAGCACGTCGCGCGCGCGCCGCGCGGGCCCGTCCTCGATGCCGGAAAGCCGGTCGCGGCCGGCCTTCAGGTCCACCAGGATGAACAGCCCGGCGTAGAACAGGAAGGCCGGGATGACCGCCGACACCACCACCTCGCCATAGGGCACCTGGAGGTATTCCGCCATCAGGAAGGCGGCGGCACCCATCACCGGCGGCACGAGCTGCCCGCCGGTGGAGGCGACGGCCTCGACCGCGGCGGCGGTCTTGGGCCGCACGCCGCCCCTGATCATCATGCGGATGGTGATCATGCCGGTGGAGACGACATTCGCCACCGCGCTGCCCGACACCGTGCCGAACAGCGCCGACCCCGCCACCGCGATCTTCGCCGGGCCGCCGCGCGCGCGGCCGAGCAGGGCGACCGAGAGATCGGTGAAGAAGGCGCCGCCGCCCGCGCGGTCCAGGATCTGCCCGAACAGCACGAAGGGCACGACGACCGTCAGCGCGATCGCCAGCGTGACGCCGAGCAGGGCGTTGGTGTCGATGCCGAGATAGACGACGAGGCGCGACAGCTGCACCGGCCGGGTCGCGAAGTCGCCGGGCAGCATCCAGCCGAACAGCGCATAGGCCGACAGCGCCAAGAGCAGCAGGACCATCACGGTGCCGATGGTGCGCCGCGTCGCCTCCAGCACCGCGAGCACGATGACGGTCGCGACGATGATGCCGTCCAGCGGGCGGAACACCAGTTCCGTCACCAGCGAGGGGTAGCGCGCCGCGACGTACCAGCAGGCGGCGAGCGAGGCGGTGCCGCAGGCGATGTCGAACGCCGAGGGCCGCTCGCCGCGCAGCGGGAAGCACAGGAACACGAGCAGCAGCACGAGGCCGAGCGCGGCCATCAGGAACTGCTCGGTGAACAGCGGCAGGGCCAGCGTCCGCGGCAGGTTCGCCGCGAAGGCGACGACCAGCAGCATCAGCAGCGCCTGCGCGCCGAGGCGAACGCGCTCCAGCATCGGCGCGCGCGGCGCGGCCTACTGCACCTGCGCGATGTTGCGCGCCCTGAAAAACGCGAGCGCGCCCTCGTGGAACGGCGCGTCTGTGCGGCCGTAGAGGCGGCTCGTGTCCAGCTGGCGGAAGATCGGCACGGCCTGCGCCAGCCGGTCGCGCTGGTCGTGCAGGGTGGCGACGAGCGTCTGCACGCGGGCGGCGGGCAGCGAGGCGTTCACCACCATCACGTAGTCGTAGAACATGGTGGGCAGCGGCTCCCGCACGCCGGGCAGGTTGGCCGCCGGCTGCACGACGCCGATGTAGGACGGCGCCACGATGCGACGCATCCGCGCCACCGCCTCCGCGTCGGTCGAGAGCGGGATGAAGCGGATGCCGCCCACCGCCGCGTCGGCTTCCGCCACCTTCGCTTGGCCTAGCGCGAAGAACGCGGCATCGGCATTCCCGGCGATGAACTCATCGACGCCGCGGATCAGGTTCGGCACCTGCACCGGGCGGATGTCGGCCGGCGTCAGGCCGCCATTGGCGAGCACGCCTTCCAACACCGTCTGGATCACCGCCTGGGCGGTGAAGCCCTGGGCGATGCGGCGGCCGCGCAGATCCTCGAGCGTGCGGATCGGGCTGTCGTTGCGGACGAAGATGCCGACCTGGATCGGCATCATCACCGCCGCCGCCCGCAGGTTGCGCTGCGGCCGCCCCTGGTGGGAGCCGGTGCCGTTGTAGGCCTCCGACAGCTCCAGCGTGTTCACGAAGCCGAAGTCGAGCTCGCCCGAGTTGATCAGCGGCAGCATGACGCCCGTGCCGGACTGCGGCTGCACGCGGGCCTGGATGTTCGCCGTCTCGCGCAGTGTGTTGGCGAAGGCCGCCGCCATCGCGTAGGTGAGCGTCCCCTGCGGGCTCGAGCCGATGCCCATCGGCTGCGCCGCGGCGGGCTGCGCGAGCGCGGCGGCGAACAGCCCCGCCGCGGCGATGATCCCGATCCTCATGTCCGGTTTCCTCCCGTTGGTGCCTCAGGCGGCGCGGACGCCGACCGTCATCTCGCCGATCCGCTCCACCCAGCAGTGCATCACGTCCCCCGGCTTCACCGGGCCCACCCCTTCCGGCGTGCCGGTCAGGATGATGTCGCCGGGATACAGCGTATAGGCCTCCGACGCATAGGCGATCAGCTTCCTGACGCCGAAGATCAGGTGTTTCGTGTTGCTCTCCTGGCGCGTCTCGTTGCCGACGCGCAGGCGGAAATCGAGGTTGTCGGGGTCCGGCACCTCGTCCGGCGTGACGAGCCAGGGCCCGAGCACGGTGAAGCCGTCGAGCGACTTCCGGTAGGAGCGGTCCTCGGTGCCGCGGATCGTCATGTCGAGGCCGATGGCGTAGCCGGCCACGTGTTCGAGCGCCGAGGCCTCCGGGATGCGGTAGCCGCCCGAGCCGATGACGACGGCGAGCTCGATCTCGTGGTCCGTCCGCCGCTCCGGGCGGGCGATCGGCACCTCGGCCGACGGTCCGTTCAGCGAGGAGTTCGCCTTGAGGAACAGGCCGTAGTGGTCGATCGCCTTCACGTCGCTGCCGTAGTTGATGCCGGCGTCTGCCCTGCTCTCCTCGATGTGCTTCCAGTAGTTCACCGGCGCCGCGATGATCTTGTTCGGGTTGGCGACGGGGCTCTCGATCCGCACGCTCGAGAGCGGCACCGTCGGCGCGGACGGCGCCAGCGCGGCGATCCGCGGCAGCAGCGCCGGCAGGTGCGCGATCAGCAGATCCCCGGGCGGCAGCGGCCAGCGGAGCGAGGGCAGCGCCTCCGTCACCGGCGTGACGTCGCGCAGCATGTCGCCTTCGGCCACGCCGAGCCGGTTGCCGTCAAAGCGGCAGAGCTTCATCGGAACCCCTCCTTCGCTACTGGATCGCCGCCGCTTCGCGGACGGAGTTTATCATCGAGGTGTTCATCAGGTACGCCTTGGCGCGCGCCGGGTCCGCCGCGATGTCGCGCAGCTCCTGCAGCCGCTCGGCGCGCACCTTCGGGTCGCGCTCCTCGAGCAGCCGCTTGTTGCGGATGCTCATCGCCTGCACCGCCTTGATGTTGATCGGCCGGCGCTGGCGATCGTACAGGTCGAGCAGCGGCGCGGGATCGGCGCCGTCGTGCCAGATGCGGACGAGCTTCTCCGCGATGTTCACCGCATCGTGGATCGAGCCGTTCAGCCCCATGCCGCCGAGCGGGTTGTTGATGTGCGCGGCATCGCCGCCGAGCATCGTGCGCCTGCCGACGAAGCGCGCCGCCACGCGCTGGTGCACGCGATAGACGCTCGCGTATTTCAGCTCGAACCGCTCGATGCCGAGCGGCACATGCTCGAAGATGGTGAACAGCTTCGCCTGGATGTTCGCGTCCTCGAGCTCGACCGCCTCGTCCGCCTCGGGCGGGATGGCGTAGGCGATGCGCCACAGCCCTGGCGGGCCGACATCCGGCACCTTGAACACCGCGGCCCAGTGCTCCGGGTCGGCGATGTAGCCGGCGCCGGTGATGCCGTGCCGGCCGAGGTCGTAGGTGGTGCTCGCCACCAGGAAGCGCTCGGGCCAGGTGAAGCCTTCGAAGGCGATGCCGAGATCCCGCCGCACCACGCTGCGCGCGCCGTCGGCGGCGAACAGCCAGGAGGCGCGGCATTCCTGCAGCGTCCCGGCGGCGTCGGTGAACCACACGGTCGCGCCGTCCTCGTCCTCGGCGACTCGCCGCACCGCGCAGCCGAAGCGCACCTCGACCGAGGGCGCCGATTCGCGGATGCGGTCGAGCAGGATCGGCGTCAGGCGATGCTGTTCGAGGTGCAGCCGGTAGGGGTAGGGCGTCTCGTCCTTCAGCAGGCCGAGGTCGAACTCCGCCACCACCCCTTCCACCCGGTCGCGGATCTGCCACTGCGGCACCTTGATGCCGGTGACATGCATCCGCTCCGTCACGCCGAGGGGCTCCAGCATCTCGAGCGTGGGCGGATGGTAGGAACCGGCGCGGAGATCGTGAGCCAGCGCGGGCTCCGCCTCGAACAGCAGCACCGGAACGGCGGCGAGGCCGAGCGAGAGGGCGAGCGTGAGGCCGGTCGGCCCGGCGCCGACGATCACCACCGGATCCCTGTAGCGCCCCATGCCGTTCTCCTCCCGTTGCCGCATCCAGGCACCATCCCCGCGGGCGGGCCGGACCCTACCCGCGGTCGGGAGAGGCGGCAACCGGTTGCGCACCGCGTCGGCGCGAACCGTTGCGCGCCGCCCGGCGGCTTGCGAAAAGCGGGTCCTGCCGCCGGTGCGGCGCCACCGCCAGGCCACAGGGCGGGGCCGACAGAGGAGGATGACCGATGACCCGCCTGATCACGCTCGCCGCCGCCGGCCTGCTCGCCGCAGCTCCCGCCCTCGGCCAGCCGCGCGAACTGTCCCTCTCGCACAACTTCCCGCCCACCCACACGATGCAGCAGCGGGTGTTCGAGCCGCTCGCGCAGCGCATCGCCGCGGCCACCGGCGGGGCGGTGCGCATCCGCTTCTACCCGGCGGGCGAGCTCGGCGCCGGGGCGGAACGCACGTTCCAGCGCGTGGTGGACGGTGTGGCCGACATGGGCTTCAGCCTGCCCGGCTACACCGGCAACCTGTTCCCCCGCACCATGCTGATCGAACTGCCGGGCGCGGTGCCGGGCGACGCCACCAACGTGGACCGCATCTGGAACGCGATGGAGCTGCTCGCTCCCGAATACCGCCGTGTCGAGCTGCTCGGGCTGTGGACGAACACCCCGCCCGCCATCCTCTCCGCCCGCCGCCCCGTGCGCACGGCCGAGGATCTGCGGGGCATGACGATCCGCGCGCCCTCGCCGCAGCAGGCCGCGGTGCTCCGCGCCTGGGGGGCGAACCCCGTCACCATGCCGGCGACCGAGATCTACACCGCCCTGCAGACCGGCGTGATCGACGCCGCCATGATCGGCCCCGACGGCCTGCGCACCTTCCGCCTGAACGAGGTGACGCGCTTCCTCACGCGCGACATCCCGGGGGGCGTGGCCACCCTCTTCCTCGTCGGCAACCGCGACGCCTTCCGCGCCATCCCGGCGCAGCACCGCGCGGCGGTGATGGCGGAGTTCGGCCGCCCGCTCTCGCGCGCCGGCCTGCAGGCCTACATCGACGCCGACGCCGAGGCCTTCGCGCTCGCCGAGCGGAGCGGCATCGAGATCATCCGCCTCTCCGAGGCCGACCAGGCCCGGCTGCGCGAGGCGGCCGAACCGGTCATCGCCCAGGCGGTCGCCGCGCTGCGCGGCCAGGGGATAGACGGGGCCGCGATCCTCGCCGCGCTGCGCCGCGCGCCGTGAGCATCCGCCGCCTCGGCGAGGCGCTGCTGTCTGCCGCGCTGCTCCTGGCCGGGGCGGTGGTGGCGGCGATGGCGGTCGGTATCGTGGCTAATGTGGTGCTGCGCTACGGCTTCGCCTCGGGCATCCTCGGCGTGTTCGAGGCGGCGCAATGGGGCATGCTCGCCGCCTTCTTCCTCGCCCTGCCCGCGCTTTCGCGCGGCGGCCATGTGGCGGTGGACCTGTTCTCCCACCACGGCGGCGAGAGGTTCTGGCGGCCGGTCGACGCGGCGGTGAACCTCGGATCCGCGGCGGTGCTGGCGCTGCTCTCCTGGCGCCTCGTCCGCGTCGCGTCCGAGGCGGCGGAGTTCGGCGAGACGACGAACCTGCTGCGGCTGCCGCAGGCGCCCTTCCTGTGGCTCGCCGTCGCCGGCGCCGGCCTCGCCGCCGCGCTGTTCGCCGCCCAGGCGGCGGCGAGGCTCGCGACCCGCCGATGAGCCTCGAACTCGCCGGGGTGGCCGGCATCCTCGCTCTGCTCGTCCTGCTCGCGCTCCGCATGCCGGTCGGCATCGCCATGATGGCGGTCGGCACCGCCGGCATCGCGCTGCTGGCGAACGAGCGGGCGGCGCTCGCCACCCTCGCCAACGAGGCGATCGCCATCACCACCAAGACCGAGCTTCTGGTCATCCCGCTGTTCATCCTGATGGGCAACCTCGCCACCGCGTCGGGCCTGTCGCGCAACCTCTACGACGCGGCCTATGCCTGGGTGGGCGCCAGGCGCGGCGGGCTCGCCTCGGCCACCGTGCTCGGCTGCGCGGGGTTCTCGGCGCTCTGCGGGTCCTCGGTCGCCTCCGCCGTGACGGTCGGCAGGGTGGCGCTGCCGGAGATGCGACGGCACGGCTACAATCCGGGGCTTGCCACCGGCACCGTGGCGGCGGGCGGCACGCTCGGCATCCTCATCCCGCCCTCGGCCGGCTTCGTCGTCTACGCCATCCTGACGGAGCAGAGCATCGGCCAGCTCTTCATCGCCGGCATCCTGCCGGGGCTGCTGCTGACCGGGCTGTTCGTGCTGACGGTGTGGCTGCTCGTCTCGCGCGATCCGTCGCTCGGCCCGCCGGGGCCGCGGCTGCCGCGCGCCGAGCGGATGGCGGCGCTGGCCGGCGCCGGGCCGATCCTGTTCGTCATGGTCGGCACCATCGGCGGCATCTATGCCGGCATGTTCACGCCGATGGAGGCGGCCGCCGTCGGCGCGGTGCTGACGCTGCTGATCGCCCTCGCCCGCCGCGGCCTGACGGCCCCGGCCGCGCGCGAGGTGCTGACCGAGACGGCGCGCACCACGGCGATGATCTACGTGATCCTCGTCGGCGCGCATGTGTTCGGCCCGTTCCTCGCGCGCACGGGGCTGCCGGGCGCGCTGTCGGACTGGATGATCGGCCTCGGGCTCGGGCCCTACGGGACGCTGGCGCTGATCCTCCTGGTGCTGATCGTGCTCGGCTGCTTCCTCGAGGGCTTCGCCATGCTGGTCCTCACCCTGCCGATCCTGTTCCCGACCGTCGTCGCCCTCGGCTTCGACCCGATCTGGTTCGGGGTGGTGATGGTGATCGTGCTGGAGATGGGGCTGATCACGCCGCCCGTCGGCGTCAACGTGTTCGTCGTGAAGTCCATCGCGCCCGACGTGCCGCTCGCACGCATGTTCCGGGGCGTGCTGCCGTTCTGGGGTGCGATGATGGTCTGCGTGCTGCTGCTCGTCGCCTTCCCGCAGATCGCGACGGTGCTGCCGCAGACGATGTTCGGGCGATGATCGCGCGCACCGGCATCCGCCATCTCCGCATCCGCTTCGACAGGCCGGTCGGCGGCTCCGGCGTCGCGATGGTGGACGTCATCGCCGCGACGCTGACGGACGCGGACGGCGCCGAGGGGCTCGGCTTCTCCTACGTGATCGGCGGCGGCGGCGAGGCGGCGGCGGCGATCGCCGCCTCGCTCGCCGAGCGGTTCCTCGCCGGCCGCCCCGTGCCCGCGCCGCGCATCGCGTGGCGGCGGATGGCGGCCTCCTTCAACCGCAGCGGACCGGGGCCGAATCTCGTGGCGCTCGCAGCGCTCGACGTCGCGCGACGCGTGGGACAAGACCCGCTCGCGAACCGGTTGCGAGCGCTCGGCCTGCGTGGCGTGGGCGCAGGCGAGCGACACGGCGGCGCGCTGGTGCTCGGTGGTGTCGGCGTTCGCGCTCTCGAACTCGCCGACGCCTACACAACGCTGGCTCGCTTCGGAACGCGCGTCCCCCTGTCCCTCGCCCTCGTCGGCGGCGCCGTGGCAGGCGAGCGCGTCATGCACAGCGCGCAT
>JANWXJ010000118.1 GCA_025055335.1 Acetobacteraceae bacterium | reverse complement strand
ACCTCCGCGCCGGGGCGGGCGAGGCCGATGCGCAGCCCCGCCGGGAGCGCCGCGCCCGTCGCGCGCCAGCCGGGCGGCGGCGGGCGCCACTGCGGATCCTCGGCATCCGGCGCGACGAGCGCCTCGAGCAGCCGCCCGGCCTCCTCGGCCGTCGCGGCGATGGCGCCCACCGTATCCAGCGTGTCCGACAGCGGCTCCACACCGCTGCGGCCGATCAGCCCGGCCGTCGGCTTCAGCCCCACCACGCCGCAATAGGCAGCCGGGATCCGCACCGAGCCCATGGTGTCGGTGCCGACGGCCATGCGCACGAAGCCCGCGGCCACGGCGGCCGCCGAACCGCCCGAGGAGCCGCCCGGCGAGTGCCGCGGGTCGAGCGGGTTGCGGCAGGGGGGAAAGCCGGGCGCCTCGCCCGTCGCGCCGAGCGCGCCCTCGTCCATCGCCGTCTTGCCGAGAATGGCGGCCCCGGCCGCGCGCAGGGCGGCGATGCAGGGCGCATCCCGTTCCGCCACCCGGCCGCGGAAGGCGGCAAGCCCCGCCGTCCAGGGCATGCCGGCGACCGCGATGTTGTCCTTGACCGCCACCGCCCTGCCGGCGAGCGGCCCCGTGCCGCCGCGCGCCCCGGGATCGAGATGCCAGAAGGCGCCGATCGCCGCATCGCGGGCGGCGATCTCCCCGGGGCTCATGCCTTGCGCTCGTCGAGCAGGCGTATCGGCTTCTGCCGCTGGTCCACCTGCGTCAGCGGCGCGAGGCTGCCCGGAGCGGCGAAGACGACGCCGATCTCGACCCCGAGCCGCGCGCGGAGCAGCGCCTCGCAGGCGGCGCGGGCGGCCTCGGAGGTGTCGCCCCGCACCTCGAGCTCCACCACCATCTCGTCCCGCCCGCCCGTGCGGCGCACGCGGCAGAGGAACTCGCCCGTCGCGTCGGGCCGGTGTTCCGCGAGGATTGCGCCGATGCCGGTCGGGAACAGGTTGATGCCGCGCAGCTTCACCATGTTGTCCGACCGCCCGAGGAAGCCGCGGATGCGGCGGAAGGGCAGGCCGAGCGGATTGTCGCCCAGGAGTTCCTCGGTCACGTCGTGCGTGTTGAAGCGGATGATCGGGAAGATGTCGTCCTTGAACAGGCAGGTGCAGATCATGTCGCCGGGCGCGCCGGGGGGCACGGGCGCGCCGCTGTCGGGGTCGGCGATCTCGAGCCACTGCGCGTCCTCCTGGACGTGCATGCCGCTGCGGTCGGGGCCTTCGCCGGCGATGATCCCGGTATCGCCCACACCGTACCAGTCATACACCGCCGCCCCGCCCCAGGCGGCGGAGAGGGTGGCGTGCGTCTCGCTGCCGAGATGGGCGCAGATCAGCCGCACCGGGATGTCGCGCCTGGGGGCCAAGCCTTCCTCGCGCGCCACATCCGCAAGCCTCCGGATGTAGTCGGCGAAGCCGACGATGCAGGTGGCGCCGAACTGACGCATCAGCCGCACCTGCTGGGCCGAGCGCGTCTCGACGCCGGTGCCGGCGGAGAGGAACGTGGCGCCCACCCAGTGCAGCACCGTCTCGCGCACGTAGTGGCCGCCGTTCACCATCCCGTGACCGTAGACAGAATGCACCACGTCCTCCCGACTCATGCCCATCAGCGCATAGGCGCGCGCGAGCAGGCGGTTCTGCACCTCGCGCGAGCGAGGGCCGAACAGCAGCGGCTGCGGCGTGCCGGTGGTGCCCGAGGTGGTCTGCAGGATGATCTGCGGCCGCGCGCCGTCCGGGTGGCAGTCCTGGCCGTGGAAATCGCCGAGCGGCGGGTGCTCCGCCACGGAGGCCATCAGGTCCGACTTGTCGTAGGCAGGCAGCTTCGGCAGGTCCTCAAGCGAGCGTATGTCGCCCGGCTCCGCCCCCGCCTTCCCCCACAGGCGGCGGTAGAAGGGCACGCGCCAGGCGAACGCCATCACCCGGCGGAAGCGCGCCTCCTGCCGTGCGCGCAGCGCATCGCGCGAGAGGCCGCGCAGCGTCCCGATCGGCGGATAGTCGCGCGCGATGGCGGCGGGATCGGCGGCGGCGAAGTAGTCCATGCTCGTGCTCACGGCAGCAGGGCGAAGAGGGTGTGCGCATCGGCGGCGCCGGGGAGGGAGAGTGCCGCGTCGCGGAGCGCGGCGGCGTGGGAGTCCTCGAGCCCGGCGGCGGCGAACAGCGCCATCGCCTTCTCCGCCACGCGGCCGGCCGGCAGCGGGTTCTCGGGATCGCCGAGGGCGTCCGGCACCTCGGCCGACAGCACCGCGCCGTCGGCGAGCCTGAGGGTGAGGGCGGCGCCGAAATGCGCCGGGTAGCGGGCGGTGAAGCGCGGGTCGGTCCGCACGCGGATGCGCGCGCGCAGCGCCGCCACCTCGGGGCGGCGCGCGGCCTCGGGCGTGAAGGCGGCAAGCGGCGGCGGGCCGTCGAGCAGCGCCACGGCCACCGCGTGCTGCAGCGAGAACTTCGCCTCCGCCTCGCTTCCGGGCTCCGGCTTGTCGCAGAACAGCACCGCGTCCGCGTAGGTGGCGACGTCGGCTGCGGCGATGGCGCGGCCCGACGCCGCCTCGCGCATGGCGAGGGCTGCGTCTATCGCCGGGTGGCAGTGGCGGCAGGCGGGCCAGGGCTTGAAGGAGGTCTCGTGGATCAGCCACGGGCCGTCGGGCGCTTCCAGGATGCGGGAGGGCTCGCCGTCCGGGCAGAGCGCCGGCAGGAAGCCCTGCGGGCCTTCCAGGATGCGCCGCGCGCCGGACAGCCCGAGTGCCGCGAGCATCGCCGCATCGAGCCCCGCCCGCGCCGCCTGGGCGGTGTGCCACTGCTTCGTCAGCACCGCCTCGTGCCGGCATTGCCAGAGGCCGCCCGCGGTGGAGAGCGCATTGCCGAGCGCATCGGCGAAGGCGCCCTCGGAAAGGCCGGAGAGGTCGGCCACCGCCGCGGCCGATCCGGCCGGCCCCGCGGTTGCGGTGTTGTGGAAGCGGGCGTAATGCGCCGGCCCCAGCGCGCGGCCGAGGCGTATCATCGCCTCGTAGCCGCGCACCGCCGCATCGAGCAGCGCCTGCGGCGAGGCGCCGGCGGCCTGGGCGGCGGCCAGCACGGCAGGCCACACCACGGGGCCCGGATGCAGGATGGCGCCGCGGTGCACGTCGTCCATCTCCAGGATGTTGCCGAAGGCGCCGTTGGCGAAGGCGGCGTCGGAGGGCGCTGCGTCGGCCGCGGAGAGGATCCGGCACGGCCCCGGCGGTGCGGCGCGCCGGCGGAAGGGCCCGCCCTCCGGCCGGGCCGCGCCCGCCGCGGCCGCGCCGAGCCAGTCGAGCAG
>JANWXJ010000229.1 GCA_025055335.1 Acetobacteraceae bacterium | reverse complement strand
GAGCCAGAGGGCGAGCAGCAGCGCGGCCCAGCGCCTCATGCCGCCCGGCGCGCCGCCGGAACGCCCCGCAGCCGCCCGCCGGGCACGGCACCCGGGATGCCGGCGGCCATGTCGGCGGCAAGCAGCAGCTTCTGCCACTCGAGCCCCGTCTCCACCCCCATGCGGCGGAACATCCAGACGAGATCCTCCGTCGCGGTGTTGCCCGAGGCGCCGGGGGCGAAGGGGCAGCCGCCGATGCCGCCGGCAGCACCGTCGAACACGCGGCAGCCGGCCTCGAAGGCGGCGGCGGCGTTGGCCACACCCATGCCGTAGGTGTCGTGGCCGTGGAACGCCACGCGGCCGGTCCAGGAGCGGATGACGTGGCTGAACACCCGCTTCACCTGGTCGGGTGCGGCGTTGCCGGTGGTGTCGGCGATCCCGATCTCGATCCTGGGGTCGAGTGCGGCGACGCGCTCGATCCAGTCGAGCGTGTGCGCCTCCGGCACCACGCCCTCGAAGGGGCAGTGGAAGGCGCAGGAGACGTTGAAGCGGATCGCCACATGCGCCGGCGTGTCGCGCACGATGGCGGCGAGTTCGGCGAAGCTCTCGGCGGTGGTGCGGTTGACGTTGGCCTTGTTGTGGCTGTCCGTCACGCTCATGAACAGGCCGATCGCGGGCGCGCCGGCGGCCATCGCCGCCTCGAAGCCCTTGCGGTTCGGCACCAGCATGGTGGGCTCGAGGCCGGGGAGGGATCTGGCGAAGGCCAGCACCTCGGCGGCGTCCGCCATCTGCGGCACGGCGCGCGGCGAGACGAAGGAGCCCGCCTCCATCCGCCGCACCCCGGCATCATACAGCGCCCGGATGAGGGCGATCTTGGTCTCCGTCGGCACCATGGGGCCGGGGATGGCCTGGATGCCGTCGCGCGGGGAGACCTCGCTGATCGTCACGCGCTCCATCGCTCAGCCGTCTCCGAGCAGCTCGCGGAACACGAGGTCATTGTCGGCGCCGGCGGGCTTGCCTGTCCAGCGGATCATCTCCCGCGGGGCGATGCCCTCGAAGCGGAAGGGCGCGGCGGGGTGGAGGATGCGGCCGATCTGGGGATCCTCGATCTCCATCACCCACTCGCGGGCGCGGAAGTGGGGGTCGTTGGCGCAGTCGGCGATGTCGTAGAGCCGGGAGGCCGGCACCTCCGCCTGCTCGAGCAGCGCTTCCGCCTCCTTCGCCGGCAGGGTGCGGGTCCACTCCGAGATCGCCCGGTCGAGCTCCTCGCGGTGCTCGCAGCGGCCGGCGTTGGTGGCCATGCGCGGGTCGGCGGCGAGGTCGGGGCGGCCGATCAGCGCCATCAGCCGCTGGAAGATCGCATCCGAGTTGCCGGCGATGCAGAGCCACTTGCCGTCGGCGCAGAGATAGGTGTTGGTCGGCGAGGCGGTCGGGATGGCCGCGCCGGCCGGCTGGCGTATCCGGCCCGTGAGGCCGTATTCCGGCAGCATTCCCTCCATCAGGCTGAACATGGAGGAGACGAGGTCGACGTCGATCGTCCGCCCCTCGCCGCGCGAGGCGCCGGCGTCCCGCCCCCAGCAGGCGGCGAGGATCGCCATGGCGGCGTACATGCCGGCGACATCGTCGGCGATCGAGATGCCGCAGCGCGGCGGCGGCAGGTCGGTCTGGCCCGGGTGGGCGGTGAGATGGCGGAGGCCTCCCATCGCCTCGCCGATCGCGCCGAAGGAGGGCTTGTCGCGGTAGGGGCCGTCCTGCCCGTAGCCGGAGACGCGGGCGATCACGAGGCCCTTGTTCCTCTCCCGCAGCACATCGGGGCCGAGCCCGATGCGTTCGAGGTAGCCCGGGCGGTAGTTCTCGACCAGCGCGTCGGCACGGGCGGCGAGCTTCAGCACCTTCTCCCGGTCGGCGGGGTTCTTGAGATCGAGCGTCACGGAGAGCTTGTTCCGCCCGTGGATGGAGAACCACACCGGCCAGCCGTTGTGCCGGTAGCCCCAGCCGCGGATCGGGTCGCCGCCCGGGGGTTCCACCTTGATCACCTCGGCCCCGAGATCGGCGAGCAGCCGGGTCGCGAAGGGCCCGGCGATGTAGTGGCCGAGCTCGACGACCTTGAGGCCGGTGAGGGGCAGGGGCGGCATCCGCGTCACAGGTCGAGCAGCAGGCGGCGCGGATCCTCGAGCGCCTCCTTGACGCGGACGAGGAAGGAGACCGCCTCCTTCCCGTCCACGATGCGATGATCGTAGGAGAGGGCAAGATACATCATCGGCCGCACCTCCACCTTGCCGTTCACCACCACCGGCCGCTCTTGGATCTTGTGCATGCCGAGGATGCCGGACTGTGGGGGGTTGAGGATGGGGGTGGACATCAGGCTGCCGTAGATGCCGCCGTTGGTGATGGTGAAGCTGCCGCCCGCCAGTTCCTCGAGCTTCAGCGTGCCCTCCCGGGCGCGCTTGCCGAAATCGGCGATGCGCTTCTCGATCTCGGCGAAGGACATTCGGTCGGCGTGCCGCAGCACCGGCACCACAAGGCCGTTCGGCCCGCCGACCGCGATGCCGAGATGCACGAAGTGCTTGTAGATGATGTCCTCGCCGTCGATCTCGGCGTTGACGGCGGGGAACTCCTTCAGCGCCGCGACGCACGCCTTGGCGAAGAAGGACATGAAGCCGAGCCGCACGCCGTGCTTCTTCTCGAAGCTGTCGCGGAAATCGGCGCGCGCGGCCATCACCGCGCTCATGTCCACCTCGTTGAAGGTGGTGAGCATGGCGGCGGTGTTCTGCGCCTCCTTCAGCCGCCGGGCGATGGTGGCGCGCAGGCGCGTCATCTTCACGCGCTCTTCGCCCTCCTCGAGAGCGCGCGCGGGCTTCGCGGCCGGTGCTGCGGCGGGCTTGGCAGGCTGGGCGGCGATGCGGTCGAGATAGGCGAGCACGTCGCCCTTGGTGATGCGGCCGCCCTTGCCGCTGCCCTCGCCGATGTCGGCCGCTTCGGCGCCGGCCTCGCGCAGCAGCTTCGCCGCCGCCGGCAAGGCGGCCGGGCCCCCGCCGGGGCGCGCCACCGGGCCGATCGCGGGCTTCGGCGGCTCCACCTTCGGCTGGGCGGGCTGCGCCGGCACCGGCTGCGGCGGCTGCGGCGTGGCGGCGTGGCCCGGCACGACCGAGCCGAGCACTGCGCCGACCGCGACCTCGGTGCCCTCGGCCGCGGCGATGCTGGCGAGCACGCCTGCGGTCGGTGCGTTCACCTCGACCGTCACCTTGTCGGTCTCGAGCTCGACCAGCGGCTCGTCGGCGGCGACCGGCTCGCCCGCCTTCTTCAGCCAGCGGGCCACGGTGGCGGAGGTGACGCTCTCGCCCAGGGTCGGCACCAGGATGTCGGTCATCGTCGTCGTTCCGGTTCGCTGTGCTGTGTCAGGTGGCGAGCGCGGCGCGCACCAGCGCCTCCTGCTGCGCCTGGTGGACGCGGGCGAGGCCGGTCGCCGGGCTCGCCGCCTCGGGGCGGCCGATGTAGCGCGGCCGGCGGGCGCGGTGTTCGAGGCCGGCGAGCACCTTCTCGATGCGGCGGTCGAGGAAGGTCCAGGCGCCCATGTTCTCCGGCTCCTCCTGGCACCACACCACCTCGGCGTTCACATAGGGCGAGAGGGCGCGCGCCAGGCTGTTGGCCGGGAAGGGGTAGAACTGCTCGAGCCGGAGGATGGCGACATCGCGGATCCCCTCGGCGGCGCGGTGCTCGATCAGGTCGTAATACACCTTGCCCGAGCAGAGCACGACGCGCTTGATCCGCTCCTCGGGCAGCAGCGCCTCGGTCTCGGGGATCACGTAGCGGAAGCCGGAGCCCGGTCCGAACTCGGCGAGAGAGGAGACGCAGAGCTTGTGCCGCAGCAGGCTCTTCGGCGTCATCGCGACGAGCGGCTTGCGGTAGTTGGCCTTGAGCTGCCGGCGCAGCGCGTGGAAGTAGTTCGCCGGGGTGGAGAAGTTGCACACCCGCATGTTCCGCTCGGCGCAGAGCTGCAGGTAGCGCTCGAGCCGGGCGGAGGAATGCTCCGGCCCCGCCCCCTCGTAGCCGTGCGGCAACAGCATCACGAGGCCGGACATGCGCAGCCACTTCGTCTCGGCCGAGGCGATGAACTGGTCGATCATCACCTGCGCGCCGTTGGCGAAATCGCCGAACTGCGCCTCCCACAGCACCAGGGTGTGCGGATCGGCCAGGCTGTAGCCGTAGTCGAAGCCGAGCACGCCGAACTCGGCGAGCAGCGAGTTGAACGCCTCGAACTTCGGCTGGCCCTCGCGGATGTTGTTGAGCGGGACGTATTCCGCCTGCGTCTTCTGGTCGATCAGGTAGGCGTGGCGCTGGCTGAAGGTGCCGCGCTGCACGTCCTCTCCCGACAGCCGCACGCGATGGCCCTCGAGCAGCAGCGTGCCGAAGGCGAGCGCCTCGGCCGTCGCCCAGTCTATGCCCTCGCCGGTTTCGATCGCCTGCTTCTTGGCCTCGAGCTGGCGGAGGATCTTGGGGTGCAGGTTGAAGCCGTCGGGCACGCGGCACAGGGCGTGCCCGACCTCGCGCAGCGTCTCAAGCGGCACCGCCGTCTCGTGCAGGCGCTCCACCTCCTCCTGGCTGCCGACCGGCCGCAGCCCGGACCAGTGCCCCTCCAGCCAGTCGGCCTTGTTCGGCTTGAAGGTCTGGGCCGCCTGGAACGCCTCCTCGAGCTTGGCGTTGAAGGCGTCGAGCATCGCCTGGGACTCCTCGGCCGGGACCACGCCCTCCCGCGCCAGGCGCTCGGCGTAGAAGCCGCGCACCGGGGTCATCTCCTTGATGCGGGCGTACATCAGCGGCTGGGTGAAGGCGGGCTCGTCGCCTTCGTTGTGGCCGTGGCGGCGGTAGCAGACGATGTCGAGCACCACGTCGCAGCCGAAGGTCATGCGGAACTCGGCGGCGAGGCGGGCGCAGAACACCACCGCCTCCGGATCGTCGCCGTTCACGTGCAGGATCGGCGCCTGGATGCTCTTCGCCACGTCCGTGCAGTACAGGCCCGAGAAGGCGTGCGCCGGCACGGTGGTGAAGCCGATCTGGTTGTTCGTCACGATATGGACGGTGCCGCCGGTGCGGTAGCCGATGAGCTGGCTCATCGCCAGCGTCTCGTACACCACGCCCTGGCCGGCGAAGGCGGCATCGCCGTGCAGCAGGATGCCCATGACGGACCGGCGGGACTTCGTGTCTCCCGCCATGTCCTGCCGCGCCCGAACCTTGCCCATCACCACCGGATCCACCGCCTCGAGGTGCGAGGGGTTCGGCTGCAGCGAGATGTGCACCATGCGCCCGCCGATCTCGATGTCGGTCGAGGTGCCGAGGTGGTACTTCACGTCGCCCGAGCCCTGCACGTCGTCCGGCGCGGAGGAGACGCCCTTGAACTCGGCGAACACCTGGGTGAACGGCTTCTTCACCACGTTCACCAGCATGTTCAGGCGCCCGCGGTGGGCCATGCCGATGCAGATCTCGTTCACCCCCATCCGGGCCACCGTCTCGATCACGGCCTGGACGGCGGGGATGGTGGCTTCGCCGCCCTCGAGCCCGAAGCGCTTGGTGCCGACGTATTTCCTCGCGCAGAACGCCTCGAAGCCCTCGGCCTCCGTCAGCTGCCGCAGGATCGTGCGCTTGGCCTCGGCATCGAAGGCCGAGAGCCAGGGGGCGCCCTCGATGCGCTGCTGGATCCAGGATTTCTGCTCCGGATCCTGGATGTGCATGAACTCGACGCCGACATGGCCGCAGTAGGAGGCGCGGCAGATCGCGATGATCTCGCGCAAGGTGGCCGTCTCGCGCCCGAGCACCATGTTGATGAAGATCGGCCGGTCGAGGTCGGCGTCGGTGAAGCCGTAGGTCCGGTAGTCGAGCTCCGGGTGCTGCTTCTGGCCCTGCAGCCCGAGCGGATCGAGCTTCGCCTCGAGATGGCCGCGCACGCGGTAGGCGCGGATCAGCATCAGCGCGCGGATGGAATCGAGCACCTCCTGCCGTTGCGGACGCGGCGCGTCCTCCATCGCCGCCGAGGGCTTGGCGGGCTTCCTCGGGGAGGGCGGCGCCTCGGGCTCGGGCGAGAAGCCGCCGCGCGGACGCGGCGCCCAGGAGGCGCCGGCCGCATCCGTCAGCACCGCCCGCGCATCGTCGTTCAATGCCGCGAACAGCTCCTGGAACGAGGGGTCCACGCTGTCCGGCTGCTCGACCCAGCGCGCGTAGAGGTCGGCGAGGAAGGCGGCATTCGCCCCCGTCATCGCGCTTGCCAGGATGTCAACGCCTGCCATCGGTTCCTCCCGCGGCGCGGTCCGGTCGCGCCGCCTGTCCTGCACAGCCTGCGGCGCGCCCGGGTGCCGGCGCGCCAAGGAAGATCAGCCCGCCAGCGCGCGCACCATCGTCGAACCCAACGCCGCCGGGCTGTCGGCCACATGGATCCCGGCCGCGCGCATCGCCTCCATCTTCGCAGCCGCGGTGTCGTTGCCGCCGGAGATCACGGCGCCCGCGTGGCCCATGCGACGCCCGGGCGGGGCGGTGGCGCCGGCGATGAAGCCGACCACGGGCTTGTTCGGCTTGCCGGGGGCGAAGTTCTCGCGCCGCAGGAACTCGGCCGCCTCGATCTCGCTCTGCCCGCCGATCTCGCCGATCATGATGATGGACTTGGTCTCGTCGTCCTGCAGGAACAGCTCCAGCACGTCGATGAAGTCCATGCCCTTCACCGGATCCCCGCCGATGCCGACACAGGTCGACTGCCCGAGGCCGGCGGCCGAGGTCTGCGCCACCGCCTCGTAGGTCAGGGTGCCGGAACGGGAGACGATCCCGACCGACCCGCGCCGGTGGATGTGCCCCGGCATGATGCCAATCTTGCACGCATCCGGGGTGATCACCCCCGGGCAGTTCGGCCCGACGAGCCGCGACCTGGAGGAGCCGAGCACCCGCTTCACCTTCACCATGTCGAGCACCGGGATGCCCTCGGTGATGCAGACGATGAGCGGGATCTCGGCGTCGATCGCCTCGAGGATCGCATCCGCCGCGAAGGGCGGCGGCACGTAGATGACCGACGCGTTCGCCCCCGTCGCCTTCGCGCATTCGGCGACCGTGTCGAATACCGGGAGGTTGAGGTGCGTGGTGCCGCCCTTGCCCGGCGTGACGCCGCCCACATAGGTGGAGCCGTAGGCGATCCCCTGTTCGGCGTGGAAGGTGCCCTGGGCGCCGGTGAAGCCCTGCGTCATCACCCGGGTGTTGGCATCGACCAGGATGGCCATCTCAGGCGCTCCCCTTCACCGCGCGCACCACCTTCTCGGCGGCGTCCGCCAGGTTGTCGGCCGCGATGATCGCAAGCCCGCTCTCGTTCAGGATCTTCTTGCCGAGATCGACGTTGGTGCCCTCGAGCCGCACCACGAGAGGCACCTTGAGGTCGAGGTCCTTCGCCGCCGCCACCACGCCGCGCGCGATGATGTCGCACTTCATGATGCCGCCGAAGATGTTGACGAGGATCGCCTTCACCTTCGGGTCGGAGGTGATGATCTTGAACGCCGCCGTGACCTTCTCCTGGTTCGCCCCGCCGCCGACATCCAGGAAGTTCGCCGGACTGCTGCCATACAGCTTGATGATGTCCATCGTCGCCATGGCGAGGCCTGCGCCGTTCACCATGCAGCCGATCTCGCCGTCGAGCGCCACGTAGTTCAGGTCGTGGCGGGCGGCCTCGATCTCCTTCTCGTCCATCTCCGCCTCGTCGCGGAGGTCGGCGAGGTCGGGGTGGCGGAACAGCGCGTTGTCGTCGAACGACACCTTGGCATCGAGTGCCAGCACCTCGCCCGCGCCGGTGACGACGAGCGGGTTCACCTCGACGATCGCGCAGTCGAGCTCGACGAAGGCGCGGTACATCGCCAGCACGAACTTCGTGAAGGCGGCCACCTGCTTGCCGGACAGGCCGAGCCCGAAGGCCAGCTTGCGCGCGTGGAAGCCCGAGATTCCGGAGGCCGGGTCCACCGCCGACTTGAGGATCTTCTCGGGGTGGCGGGCGGCCACCTCCTCGATCTCCATCCCTCCTTCGGTGGAGGCGATGACGGTCACGCGGCCCGTCGCGCGGTCCACCAGCAGCGAGAGATAGAGCTCGCGCGCGATGTCGCAGCCCTCCTCGACATAGACGCGGTGGACGGTGCGGCCCTGGGGGCCGGTCTGCTTCGTCACCAGCACCTTGCCGAGCATCGCCGCCGCCGCCTCGCGCACCGCATCGAGCGACGTCACGACCCGCACGCCGCCCTTGCCGTTCGGGTCGTGGGCGAAGCGGCCGGCGCCGCGGCCGCCGGCATGGATCTGCGACTTCACGACATAGACCGGGCCGGGGAGGGTGCGGGCCGCCTCCACCGCCTCCTCCGGCGTCCAGGCGACCTTCCCCTGCGGCACCGCCACGCCGTAGCGGCGCAGAAGCTCCTTCGCCTGGTATTCGTGGATGTTCATGCCCCGGCCCCCCGGCTCACCCGACCAGCTTCCGCGACGCCTCGATCAGGTCCCGCACCGCGTCGCAGGACTTGCGGAAGGCCGCCTGCTCCTCGGCGTTCAGCGCGATCTCGACGATGCGCTCCACCCCGCCCGCGCCGATCACCACCGGCACGCCGACATAGAGATCCTGCACGCCGTACTGCCCCGTCAGCCAGGCGGCGCAGGGCAGCACGCGCTTCTTGTCCTTGAGGTAGGATTCCGCCATCGCGATCGCCGAGGCCGCCGGGGCGTAGTAGGCGCTGCCCTTCTCCAGCAGCTTCACGATCTCGCCGCCGCCATCCCGGGTGCGCTGGACGATGGCATCCACCTTCTCCTGCGTCGTCCAGCCCATCTTCACGAGATCGGGCACCGGGATGCCCGCCACCGTGGAATAGCGCGTCAGCGGCACCATGGTGTCGCCGTGGCCGCCGAGGACGAAGGCCGTCACGTCCTCCACGCTCACGCCGAACTCCTGCGCCAGGAACAGGCGGAACCGCGCGGAATCGAGCACCCCCGCCATGCCCACCACTTTGTGCGGCGGCAGCCCGGACTTCTGCTGGAACACCCACACCATCGCATCGAGCGGGTTGGTGATGACGATCACGAAGGCCTCTGGGCAGTAGGTCTTCACGCCCTCCGCCACCTGCGCGATGACGCCGGCGTTCTTCGCCACGAGGTCGTCGCGGCTCATGCCGGGGGCGCGCGGGAAGCCGGCGGTGACGATGACGACCTCGGCCCCCTTGATCGCCGCGTAGTCGCTCGTGCCCACCATGTGGCTGTCGAACCCGTCCACCGGGCCGGACTGCATGATGTCGAGCGCCTTGCCGGCCGCGACACCGCCGAAGATGTCGAACAGCACGACGTCGCCCAGTTCCTTCAGCCCGATCAGGTGGGCGAGCGTGCCCCCGATGTTGCCGGCGCCGATGAGGGCGATCTTGCTGCGGGCCATGCGACGGAGTTCCTTCGAGGCTTCATCCTTCCCCCGGCGCCGGGAGGGCGCCGTGCGCCGCAGCAGCCGCCGCGCGCGCCGGATGAGTAGCCCCAGAAGGCCCGCGCCGGAAGGGGGGGCGCGCGGCGGAATCCGGCGGTTCAGGCCGCGTCCGGCCCGCGTCGTGCGCGGATCAGATCGGCAGGCAGCGCACCACGTCGGCGTGGCCGCGCGCGAGCGTCGCGACCGTCCCGGCCGGGCACTCCTGCTGCGCCATCGTCATCGGCGGCAGGCCCCCCTGCCAGCGGGTGTTGGCGGCCGTCCTGCCGACGCAGCGGCCCTGCGCGTCCCGCCGGGTGCAGGTGCCGGTCGCGCGCGGCATGCCGGCCGGGGCGGCCGCGGCGGAGCGGACCAGCCCCGTGCGCGCGGCGGTGTTCGCCGCGCGCTGCTCCGAGGCCTTGGCGGCCGGGCGCGACGCGGCCACCGCGGTACGCGGCGCAGCCCCCTGCTGCGTCGCCGCGCCAGTCCGGACGGGAGAACCCTGCCGCTGCGCCGCCTGCTGCATCGGCGATCCCGGACGCTGGGCCGCGGCCTGCTGGGCGGCGGGGCGTTCCGTGCGGGCGTTCTGGGCCGCGGCATCGGCAGCCGGAACCATCAGCAGCGCAGCCATGGCGCAGAACGTCACCGCCAGTCGCATCTTGCCCCCTTCGTGTCGTTGCCGCCGCTCCAGGGCCGTCGAGCCATGCAGAGCCCGCGGCCCCCTCCAGAGCGGCATGACCCCCAAAGATCGGCCGAAGATGGCAGAAATCGGGCAGCGCTCCCGGCGTGCCGACGGCATGCTACGTCGGGGCGATGAGCGCCAGTCCCGACACCCCTCGCCGTACTGCCGACCCGGCCGCACTCGGGCCAACATCCGATGCCGACGAGCCGCCGGTCCTGCGCCGCGTGGCGAGGCTTGCCGCCCGGCGCCGCTGGGCGGCCGCCTGCGAGGCGGGATCGAGGGTGCCGGCCGGCCGCTTCACCCCGGGGGCGATCCTTGCCCTGGCAGAGGCGGCGGCCAATGCCGGATCGCTGCCGGCGGCGCGGAAGGCGGCCGAGGCCGCGATCCCAGCCGCCCTGCCGCACGGGGTGCGGGCCCGCGTCGCCCGACTCGTGCTGCTGGCCGGCGCGCCGTTCGAGGCATGGCTTGTCCTCTCCGCCGATCCGACGCTGTTCACCGCGCCGGAGGCATCCGATCCGCTGGCCACGACGCTCGTCGCCTTCGCCCGCTCCGACGAACCGCTCCTGCGCATGGCCGCCCAGGCGGTCGGGCAGGCCTGCCTCGGCCCGAGCGAGCGGCCCGGGCGCGGACGCCGCGCGGTGCCGCTCGCCCCCGGGGGTCCGCCGCCGCCGCGGCGCCGCCCGATCGAGATACGCGCCTCCTCCGCCGCCGGCGCCGAGGCTGTGGCGGAGTTCCGCGCCCTTGCGGACGCCCTCGAGGAGGAGGCCGCGCGAGGCGCGCCTGGGCCGGCGCAGACACTTGTCGAGGACGTCTTCGTCAACGCGAATGGGCAGGTCTGGCGGCCGGATGGCCGGCAGGTCTGGCAGGGGCTCGCGCCCGGCCTGCGGCGCCCGGTTCCGGCCGAGGATCTGGCGGCCATGGCGAGGGCGCCCGAGATCGCCGAAGGCGAACTCGCGGCCCGCGGTTCCGACCGCAACTTCTACCACTGGTGTCTGAACCGGCTGTTCGCGCTCGGCGCCGCGGCCGATCGGCCGGACGGGCCGCCCCCGTTGCTGGTGGGGCCGGGGGCGCCGGCCTTCATCTCCGAGTCGCTTGCCGCGGCGCAGGGTGGCCGGCCATGGCCGATGCGCGTGGTGGATCCGGTATTGCGCGTGCGCCGACTGACCCTGTCGAGCCAGCCCGTGCTCGCCATCGGGAACCGCGCGGCCTGCGCGCGCATGCTCGACCCGATCGTCGCGCTGGCGGAGTCGGAGCCGCCGCCCGCAGGGTCGAGCGGGCCGCTGCTCTACCTCTCCCGGCGCGATTCGCGGCGCCGGCCGCTCCGCAACGAGGCCGAGTTCGAGCAGCGCCTCGCGGAGCTCGGCTTCGTCCCCGTCTGCTTCGGCGGGCGGGGCTTCCTGGAACAGGTGCGCATCGTCCGGGCTGCGCGGCTGATCGTCTCGCCGCACGGCGCCGGCCTCGCGCATCTCGCCTTCGCGCGCCCGGGCATCACCGTCGTCGAGCTGATGCCGGCGGTGATCTACGCCGGGGCGCGCTTCAACATGGCGCGCATCTCGCGTGCCGTCGGACACCGGCACGTGCTCTGGCTCGAACCGGCGGAGCCGGTCGGCCAATCCTGGTCGCTCCGGATCGAGGAGGTGCTGCCCCTGATCGTCCGCCTGGCCGGGGATCCCGACGCGCCGCTCACGTGAGATGCTCGCGCGCCTGGTACGACGCGCTCCGCATCTCCTCGAGCCGGCTCGCGGTGCGGGCGAAGATCGCCGCCTCGTCGCCCTCGGGGCAGAGCGCGTCGGGTTCGGCGGCGGCGGAGGCGACCAGCCGCACGCGGTGCTCGTAGAGCGCATCCACCAGCAGGACGAAGCGACGCGCCTTGTCGCGGTTGTCGGCGGTGAAGCGGGGGATGCCGTCCAGCACCAGCGCGCGGGCGTGGCTGGCGAGCGCGAGGTAGTCCGATGCGCCGAGCGGCGCGCCGCACAGGTCCTCGAAGCCGGCGCGGACGACGCCGTTGGCCTCCTCCGGCAGCCTCACCTCGCGCCCGAACACCGTGAGCGTGAGCGGCGCGCCGCGGTCCTGTCCCGAGAGGGCGCGGAACGCCGCGTCGAGCGCGCGCTCGGCCCGGCCATCCGCCGGCACGTGCCAGACGCTGCCCACGGCGGCGCGCTCGCGCCGGTAGTCGCGGGCGGCGGCCAGCGTCAGCACCTCGAGGTTGTCCTTGAGGACGGCGATGAAGGGCAGGAAGGCGTCGCGCCCGGGGCGGCCCTTGAACAGGTCGTCCGGCGCGGTGTTGGAGGTGGCGACGACGACGGTGCCGCGCGCGAACAGCGCCTGGAACAGGCGGCCGAGGATCATCGCGTCCGCCACGTCATGCACCTGGAACTCGTCGAAGCAGAGCAGCGCGGCATCCGCGGCGATGCTGTCGGCGAGCGGCGGGATCGGGTCCGCGGTGTTGCCATGCGCCTGCTTCCAGGCATGGATGCGCTTGTGGCAGCGCTCCATGAACTCGTGGAAGTGGAGGCGCTGCTTGCGCGGCACCTCGGCGGTGCCGAAGAACATGTCCATCAGCATGGACTTGCCGCGCCCGACCTCGCCGACGAGATAGAGGCCGCGGATCGGCTCCGGCGCCTCTCGGCCGGGGATGCGGCGGAGGAGGCGGGCGAAGAGGCCGGGGGCGACTTGCTGCTGCGTGCGCGGTTCGTAGCCGCGCAGCCGCACCCACAGCGCCTGCAGCGCCTCGGCGGCGGCGGCCTGCGCCGGATCGTGCGAGAGCGCGCCGGAGGCGACGCGCGCGCGGTAGGCGAAGACGGGGCCGCGCGGATCTGCGTCGGTGGCTGGCGGGGTCGGGCCGTCCATCGCGCGCGGCCTGCCGGGCCCTTCAGCCCTGGCGCTGCACCATGAGCTGCTTGATCTTGCCGATGGCTTCCGCCGGATTGAGGCCCTTCGGGCAGGTGCGCGTGCAGTTCATGATGGTGTGGCAGCGGTACAGCCGGAACGGGTCTTCCAGGTTGTCGAGCCGCTCGCCCGTCGCCTCGTCGCGGGAATCGGCGATCCAGCGGTAGGCCTGCAGCAGGATGGCGGGGCCGAGGTAACGGTCGCCGTTCCACCAGTAGGAGGGACAGGAGGTGGAGCAGCAGAAGCACAGGATGCACTCCCACAGCCCGTCGAGCTTCGCGCGTTCCTCCTTGGACTGGCGGCGCTCGGCATCCGGCGGGGGCGCCGTGTCGGCCTTGAGCCACGGCTCGATCGAGCGGTACTGCGCATAGACCTGCGAGAGATCCGGCACGAGGTCCTTCACCACCGGCATGTGCGGCAGCGGCATGATCCGCACCTCGCCCTTCACCTCCTCGATCGGCTTCAGGCAGGCCAGAGTGTTGAGGCCGTCGATGTTCATCGCGCAGGAGCCGCAGATGCCCTCTCGGCAGGAGCGGCGGAAGGTGAGGGTGGAATCCACCTCGTTCTTGATCTTGATCAGCGCGTCCAGCACCATCGGGCCGCACTGGTCGAGGTCGATCTCGTAGGTGTCGGTGCGCGGGTTCTCGCCGCTGTCCGGGTCCCAGCGGTAGATCCTGAAGGCGCGGACGTTCTTCGCCCCCGCGGGCGCCCTGTAGGTCTTGCCCTGGGTGAGGCGGCTGTTCGCCGGAAGGGTGAAGGTCGCCATGTCTCAGTACACCCGTGCCTTCGGGGGGAACACCTGCACCTCGTTGGTCAAGGTGCGCATCTTCACGTCGCGGTAGTCGAGCCGGACGTTGCCCGCCTCGTCGCACCAGGCGAGCGTGTGCTTCATCCAGTTGACGTCGTCGCGCTCGGGATAGTCCTCATGCGCGTGGGCGCCGCGGCTCTCCTTGCGCGCCTCGGCGCTGACGATCGTCGTCATCGCGTTGCCGAGCAGGTTGTCGAGCTCGAGCGCCTCCACGAGATCGGTATTCCAGATCAGCGAGCGGTCGGAGACGCGAAGGTCGCCCAGGCCCGCCCAGACCTTGCGCAGCTTCTCGACGCCCTCGGCCAGCAGCTCGCTCGTGCGGAACACCGCGGCGTGGGTCTGCATGGTCCGCTGCATGGCAAGCCGCAGTTCGGCCGTCGGCGTGCCGCCCTTGGCGTGGCGGCGGCGGTCGAGGCGATCGAGCGCGGCCTCCCCGGCGCGCGGCGGCAGCGGCGGCTGGGTCGCGCCGGGCTTCACCACCTCGGCCGCGCGGTGCGCAGCCGCCCGCCCGAACACGACAAGATCGAGCAGCGAGTTGGTCCCGAGCCTATTCGCGCCGTGGACGGACACGCAGGCCGCCTCGCCCACGGCCATCAGCCCGGGCACCACGCGGTCCTGGTCGTCCTTCGTCGGGTTCAGGACCTCGGTGTGGATGTTCGTCGGGATGCCGCCCATGTTGTAGTGCACGGTCGGCAGGATCGGGATCGGCTCCTTCGTCACGTCCACCCCGGCGAAGATCTTGGCGGTCTCGCTGATGCCGGGAAGGCGTTCGTGCAGGATGTCGGCGCCGAGGTGCTCGAGGTGCAGGTGGATGTGGTCCTTGAGCGGCCCGACCCCGCGCCCCTCTCGGATCTCGATCGCCATGGCGCGGGAGACGACGTCGCGGCTGGCGAGGTCCTTCGCCGTCGGCGCGTAGCGCTCCATGAAGCGCTCGCCCTCCGAGTTCGTGAGATACCCGCCCTCGCCGCGCGCGCCCTCGGTGATGAGGCAGCCGGCGCCGTAGATCCCCGTGGGGTGGAACTGCACGAACTCCTGGTCCTGCAGCGGCAGCCCGGCGCGCAACACCATGCCGTTGCCGTCGCCCGTGCAGGTGTGGGCGGAGGTGCAGGAGAACCACGCCCGCCCGTAGCCGCCGGTGGCCAGCACCGTGAGCTGCGCGCGGAAGCGGTGGATCGTCCCGTCCTCGAGGCACCACGCCACCACCCCGCGGCAGGCGCCCTCCTCGTCCATGATGAGGTCGAGGGCGAAATACTCGACGAAGAACTCGGTGTTGTGCTTCAGCGACTGCTGGTAGAGCGTGTGCAGGATGGCGTGCCCCGTGCGGTCGGCGGCGGCGCAGGCGCGCATCGCCGGCTCCTTGCCGTAGTGCTTCATGTGGCCGCCGAAGGGGCGCTGGTAGATGCGCCCGTCCTCGGTGCGGCTGAACGGCACGCCGTAGTGCTCGAGCTCGATCACGGCCGGGATCGCTTCCCGGCACATGTACTCGATCGCGTCCTGGTCGCCGAGCCAGTCCGACCCCTTCACGGTGTCGTACATGTGCCAGCGCCAGTCGTCCTCTCCCATGTTGCCGAGTGCTGCGCCCACCCCGCCCTGGGCGGCGACGGTGTGGCTGCGCGTCGGGAACACCTTGGTGATGCAGGCGGTCTTCAGCCCCGCCGCCGCCATGCCGAAGGCGGCGCGCAAGCCGGCGCCCCCGGCACCGACGACCACCACGTCATAGGTGTGGTCCACGATGCGATAGGCGCCGTTGGACGGCATGGTGATGGCGTTCATTCTTGTTGTCCCGTGCCTCTCGCGCGGGCGTCCCGCGCCTGTTCCTGACCTGTGCGCGCCCCGCCGCTCCGCAAGGCCTCAGACCGCGATGCGCAGGATGGCGACGGCGGCGAACAGCCCGAGCACGAGGCAGGCCGCCTTCACGCCCCAGACCGCGGCGAGCCGCACGCCTTCCGCGCGCACATAGTCCTCGATCACCACCTGCAGCCCGGCCGCGAGGTGATGCAGCGTCACGCCGACCAGGAGCAGCAGCAGCACCGCGTTCACCGGATCGGCGACGAAGGCCGCGCTCGCCTCGTAGCCGGCGCCGGCGAGGCCGATCGCCGCGGCTGCGAACCACACCACGAGCGGGACCAGCGCGATGGAGGTGACCCGCTGCATCCACCAGTGATGCGTGCCGCTGCGGGCCGAACCCAGCCCGCGGACGCGCCCGAGCGGCGTCTGAAGCCGCTTCACGCCCTCTGCCATCAGGACACCCACGCGACGATTGCCAACACCCAGGTGAGCAGCGTCAGCACGGCGGTGCCGATCACCACCAGGCGGCCGCTGCGGTACATCTGCTCGATCCGGAAGCCGTAGCCCGCATCCCAGGCCAGATGCCTGATGCCGGCCAGCGTGTGGTACCACCCCGCGACCGTCACGCCGAACAGCACCAGAAGGCCGAGGAAGGACCCGAGGAACCATTGCACCGCCGCGAAGGCGGCCGGGCCGGAGGCGAGCGCCACCAGCCACCATACCAGCAGCAGCACGCCCGCAGTGAGCGCAACCCCGCTCGCGCGGTGCAGGATCGAGAGCAGGCTCGACATCTGCAGCATGTCATAGGCCTGCAGATGCGGCGAAAGCGGCCGGCGCACGACGGAGCCGTCGCTCCGCCGCCCGACCATCAGGGCCTCCCGGCTGTCGTTGCTCATGCCACGTTCCTCACGCCGCGACGCGCGGGGCGACATGCCCTTCGCGGATCAGCGCCTCGGCGATCTGCACCGCGTTCAGCGCCGCGCCCTTGCGCAGGTTGTCGGCCACGCACCAGAAGGCGAGGCCGTGCTCCACCGTCGGGTCCTTGCGCAGGCGGGAGACATAGACCGGATCCTCCCCGGCGATCTCGGCCTGGGTGGCGTAGCCCCCGTCCTCGCGCCGGTCCAGCACCACCACGCCCGGGGCCTTGCGCAGCGCGGCGCGCGCCTGCTCCACGCCGATCGGCCTCGCGAACTCGACATGCACCGCCTCGGCATGGCCGATGAACACCGGCACGCGGACGCAGGTGGCGATCACCTTGATGTCGGGATCGAGGATCTTCCGGGTCTCGACCGCCATCTTCCACTCCTCCTTGGTCGAGCCGTCCTCGAGGAAGACGTCGATGTGCGGGATGCAGTTGAAGGCGATCGGCTTGGTGAACTGCTCGGGCGCCACCGTCTCGTTCACGAACACGCCGCGGGTCTGGTTGAACAGCTCGTCCATCGCCTCCTTTCCCGCGCCGGACACCGACTGGTAGGTGGCCACCGAGACGCGCGTGACGCGGGCGATGTCGTGCAGCGGCTTCAGCGCCACCACCATCTGGATGGTGGAGCAGTTCGGGTTGGCGATGATGTTCCGCTTCCTGAACTGGCCGAGCGCGTGGCCGTTCACCTCGGGAACGATCAGCGGCACGTCCGGCTCCATCCGGAAGTGGCTGGTGTTGTCGATCACCACGCAGCCGGCCGCCGCCGCGCGCGGCGCATGCACCGCCGACACCTTGGCGCCCGGGCTGAACAGGCCGAAATCAACTCCGGCGAAATCGAAGGATTCCAGCGCCTGGACCTTCAGCACCCGCTTCTCGCCGTAGGACACCTCGAGCCCGGCGGAGCGGCCGGAGGCCAGCGCGATCACCTCGTCCGCCGGGAAATCCCGCTCGGCCAGGGTTTTCAGGATCTCGCGCCCGACGGCCCCGGTGGCGCCGACGACTGCTACGCGAAAGCCCATGGCTTTGTGTCCTTGTCCCGAAGCGAACTGGCGGGGCGTTTTCGCGCGATGCGGCACCCGGCGCAAGGCGGCTGCTGCGCTGCGGCAGAGGCGACCATTGCGCCGGACGCAGCCCCGGGCTGCGGCCGGCGCAACCCGACGATCGCACTAGGCCGACCGGACCGCGGCCAGGAAGCTGCCCGCCTGGGCGCGCAGCGTCTCGGCGCCGCGGCTCAGGCCCTCGGAGGCGGTCAGCAGCCCGACCGCCGCCTCGCCGGTATCGGCCGCGCCCTGGCGGATGCCGCCGATCCGCCGGCTGACCGTATCGGTTCCCTGCGCAACCTGGCCGGCGCTGCGGGCGATGTCCCGCGTGACGGCGCCCTGTTGCTCCACCGCGGCGGCGATCGCCGTCGCGATCTCGCTCGTCTGCTGGATGGTCGCGCCGATCGCGCGGATCGCCTCCACCGCCTGCTGCGTGCGGTCCTGCATGCCGGCGATGCGGGCGGCGATCTCCTCCGTCGCCTTCGCGGTCTGGGCGGCGAGGCTCTTGACCTCGCTCGCCACCACGGCGAAGCCCTTGCCGGCATCCCCGGCCCGCGCCGCCTCGATCGTCGCGTTCAGCGCCAGCAGGTTGGTCTGGCCGGCGATGTCGCCGATCAGCCGGACCACATCCCCGATGCGCCCTGCCTCCTCGGCGAGGCCCTGCACCGTGCCGTCGGTGCTCCGCGCCTCCTCGACGGCACGGCCCGCGACCGCGGCGGCCTCCGCGACCCGGCGGGAGATCTCGGCGACCGAGGCCGCCATCTCTTCCGCCGCGGCGGCAACCGCCTGCACCTCCGCCGAGGCCCCCTGCGCCGCCTCGGCCACCGTCGCCGCCTCGCGCCCCGACTCGGCGGCGGCGGCGGACAGGCGGCGCGCCGCGGCCTCCACCCGGGAGGCCTCCGCGGCCAGCCCCTCGATCACCGCGCCGACCTCGCTCTCGAAGCGATCGGCCAGCCGCGCCTGGGCGGTGACGCGAGACCAGGCGACCATCGGCCCGAGATAGCGGCCGTCCGGCCCCCGCAGCGCCGAAACCATCAGGTCCATCACCTCGCCCCCGATGCGGATGCGGGCGCGGTGCGGCAGCCGCGCCGGGTCGGACAGGATCGCCTCGTGATGGCGACCACCGTCGCGGTGGAACAGCGCGATCGGCTGGCCGACCACCTCGTCGGCCCGCACCGGCAGGCTTGCCTCGACGGTGCGGATCAGCTCGCGCGCCGCCGGGTTCACGTAGCGGATGCGGAAGCCGTCGGACGGGTCGGCGGTCATGATGCCGGTCGGAAGCTGCTCGATCATCTGCTGGCGCTCGAAGGCTTCCGCCACCCGGCCGCGCAGGCCCTCGAGCGCGCCGGCGATGGCGCCGATCTCGTCGCGGCGGCCGGTGTCGGGCACCGGCGCCGCCGCATCGCCCGCCTCCAGCGCCACGATCCGCGCGGCGATGCGCCGGAGCGGGGTGGCGACGCTGGCCGAGACGGCGACCGCGGACAGCAGCAGCAGCACGGCAAGCCCCGCGCCAAGCCCGAGCAGCGTCTGGTCCGCGCGCGCCACCTCGGCCGCGGCGCGTGCGGCTTCCGCCTCGCGCTCGGCCAGGAAGGCTTGCTCAGCCTCCTGCATCAGCGTGCCGATCTGCCGCAGCAGCGGCAGCAGGCTCTGGTCCGTCACCAGCCGGGCCGCCGCCATGCCGTCGAGGATCGCGACCGTCGCGGCCGCGATCCGCTCCGACACCTGCCCGAGCCGGGCGACATCGGCGCGGTGCCGCTCGCTCCCCGCCGAGGCGGCGGCGCGCAGATGGATGCGGGCCTGCGCCATCGCCCCGCGCAGCCGACGCGCCGCCTGGGCATCGCCGGTCGCGAGGTAGCGAAGCGTGCCGACCCGGAGCTCGTTCATCGCCTGGTGGAAGGACATCAGCCGGTGGCGCACCTCCTCCCGCGCCTCCGTGCCTTCGATCTCGAACTCAAGCCCCGCCGCGGCGGCCTCGAAGGCCTGGTCGTAGTCCTGGCTCGCGGGGAGGAAGTCGTTGTCGCGCGCCTGGATCACCGCGCGGCGGATCTCGGCCAGCCGCTCCGCGTCGCGCACCATGCCGGCGAGCGGTTCGGCCAGCGCGGCGGCGGCGGCGCGGGCAGGTTCCCCCCGCGCCTCGGCGGCGGCCGCCCGAACCTGGCGCTCGGCCTCGCGCGCGCTGGCGATCGTCGCGGCGAGGGCCTGGTCCACCGCCTCGATCGCCTGCGCGGTACCGATGCTGACAGTGGAGGCCACCGCCTCCCGCCCACGACCGGCGCCGTCCACCAGCGTGGCGAGAGCGGACAGCGTCCGCGCCTCGGCGTCTTTCGCGTCGGCGAGGCTCGCGAGGTCACTGCGCAGCAGCAGCACGAGCGCGGCCATCAGGCCGAGCGAAAGGGCGGCCGAAAGGCCGAGCTTCCAGCCGACGGAGAGGTTCAGGAACGGGCGGATCAGGGCGCGCATCGGGCCCCCGGGCGGTGGACGATGGTGGGGGAGTATGCGCCGGGGGCCCTTAAGCGGGCGTGAACCGCCTCACGACAGGATGAGCCACGCCCCGAGCGCGCCGAGCGCGGCGAACAGCACCCGCACGAAGGCCGCCTGCGACAGCCGGTGGCGGATGCGCGTGCCCGCCCACAGCCCGGCGAAGGCGCCGGCCAAGGCGGCCGCGGTGTTGATGAGCGGCACCTCCCACAGCGCGCCCGAGGCCGCGAGCAGCGCCCCGAGCGACACGAGACCGACCGTGAAGAACAGCCCGAGCGACTGGATCAGCTCGTCCCGCGGCATGCGGATCGCCTGCAGCCAGGGCGCCACCGGCAGCACGAACACCCCCGTCGCCGCGGCGATGAGGCCGGAGGCCAGCCCGGCCGGAAAGGCCGTCCAGCGTTCCGCCCGCGGCGACAGGCGCGGATTGACCCCGGCAAGGCCGAGCACCGCGTAGGCCACCAGCACGCCGCCCAGCACCCTCGGCGCCCAGGGCGCGCCGAGGAAGCCCGAGCCCGCGAAGGTGCCCGCGACCACCCCCGCCAGCATCGGCCAGATGCGCCTGAGCACCGCCCAGGGCGGACGCCCGAAGGCCTGCGCCGCGTTGGTGGCAAGGGTGGGCAACAGCAGCAGCGCGATCGCGTTCGACAGCGGCATCATCATGCCGAGGAAGCCGATCGCGACCGTCGGCAGCCCGAGCCCGACGACGCCCTTCACCACCCCCGCCACGGCCATGATGGCCGCAACGAGGAGGGATTCCGCCACGCTCCCGACGCCTCAGGCGGAGAGCGCGGCGCGGATCGCGGCGAGCGCTTCCGGCACGCGCCCCGCATCCGGGCCGCCGGCCTGCGCCATGTCCGGCCGTCCGCCGCCGCCCTTGCCGCCGACGGCCGCCGCCGCCGCGCGCACCAGCGCCACCGCGTCCGCCTTGCCCTTGGCGGCATCGGCCAGCGCCACGACGATGGAGGCCTTGCCCTCGGCCCGGCTCGCCAGCGCCACCACATCCGCCGTGCCGCCCTTGAGGATCGCTTCCGCGAGGCCCTTGAGGTCCCGCGCCGGCGTCTCGCCGAGATCCCGCGCCGCCAGCCGCAGGCCGTTCACCTGCTCCACCTCCTGCGCGGCACCCCCGGTCGCGAGCTGGCGGCGGGCCTCGGACAGCTCGCGCTCGAGCTTGCGCTTCTCCTCGAGCAGCGCCGCGATGCGGGCCGGCAGGTCGGAGGGCTGCGCCTTCAGCACCGCGGCCGCCTCGGCGAGCGTGCGCTCGGCGGCCTCGACATGCTTGAGCGCCGCCTCGCCGCACAGCGCCTCGACGCGACGCACACCCGCCGCCACCGCGCCTTCGGAGACGATCTTGAACAGCCCGATCTCGCCGGTGCGCCGCACATGGGTGCCGCCGCAAAGCTCCAGCGAATAGACGCCGCCGCGTTGCGCCGCCGCCGGGTCGTGGCCCATGCCGACGACGCGCACCTCCTCGCCGTATTTCTCGCCGAACAGGGCGATGGCGCCGGCGGCGACCGCCGCCTCGGGCGTCATGATCCGCGTCGTCACTTCCGAATCCTCGCGCACGCGGGCGTTCACCTCGGCTTCCACCCAGGCGAGATCCTCCGGCGCGATGGCGGCAGGGTGGGAGATGTCGAAGCGCAGCCGGTCCGGCGCGTTGAGGCTGCCCTTCTGCGCCACATGGGTGCCGAGGCGCCGGCGCAGCGCCTCGTGCAGCAGATGCGTCGCCGAATGATGGGCGCGGATGGCGGAGCGCCGAGCGTGGTCCACCTCGGCCACCACGGCAAGACCGGGCCGCGCCTCCCCGTGCTCGACGACGCCGAGATGCACGAACAGGTCGCCGAGCTTCTTCTGGGTGTCGCGTACGCGGATACGCAGGGCATCGCCTGCCTCGATCACGCCGGTGTCGCCCACCTGGCCGCCGGATTCGGCGTAGAAGGGCGTCTGGTTGAGGATCACCGCCACCTCGCGGCCGACCGGGGCGCGGTCGGCGGGCCTGCCGTCCACCACCAGCGCCAGGATGGCCGCTTCCGCGCGTTCGGTCGTGTAGCCGAGGAACTCGGTCGCGCCGTGCTTCTCGCGCAGGTCGAACCAGACCGCCTCCGTCGCCGCCTCGCCGGACCCGGCCCAGGCGGCCCGCGCCCGGCGCTTCTGCTCGGCCATCGCGGCCTCGAAGCCGGCCACGTCCACCGCGCGGCCCTCGGCGCGGAGCGCATCCTGCGTCAGGTCGAGCGGGAAGCCGTAGGTGTCGTAGAGGCGGAAGGCCACCTCTCCCGGCAGCGGCTGCCCGGTGCCGAGCTTCGCCGTCTCCTCGGCGAGAAGATGCAGCCCGCGCTCGAGCAGGCTGCGGAAGCGCGTCTCCTCGAGCCGGAGCGTCTCCCTCACCAGCGCCTCGGCGCGCTGGATCTCCGGATAGGCGGCGCCCATCTGGCGGACCAGCGCCGGCACCAGACGGTGCAGCAGCGGCTCCTTCGCGCCCATCATGTGGGCGTGGCGCATGGCGCGGCGGAGGATGCGGCGCAGCACGTAGCCGCGACCCTCGTTCGAGGGCAGCACGCCGTCGGCGATCAGGAAGGTGCCGGCGCGCAGATGGTCGGCCACCACGCGGTGGCTGATTCGGTGCGGCCCGTCCGGGTCGGTCGAGGTGGCCTCGGCGCTGGCCAGGATCAGGGCGCGCAGGGTGTCGGTGTCGTAGTTGTCGTGCTTGCCCTGCAGGATGGCGGCGAAGCGCTCGAGGCCCATGCCGGTGTCGATCGAGGGGCGGGGGAGGGGGGTGCGGACCCCGGCCGGCTCCTCGAGGAACTGCATGAACACGAGGTTCCAGATCTCGATGAAGCGGTCGCCGTCGGCCTCCGCGCTGCCGGGCGGGCCGCCCGGGATGTGCTCGCCATGGTCGTAGAAGATCTCGGAACAGGGGCCGCAGGGGCCGGTTTCGCCCATGCGCCAGAAGTTGTCGTCGGTCGGGATGCGGATGATGCGGTGTTCGGGCAGGCCGGCGATGCGGCGCCACAGCCCGGCCGCCTCCTCGTCGGTGACGTGGACGGTGACGCAGAGGCGATCCTTCGGCAGGCCGAAATCCCTCGTCACCAGTTCCCAGGCATAGGCGATGGCCTGGTCCTTGAAGTAGTCGCCGAAGGAGAAGTTCCCGAGCATCTCGAAGAAGGTGTGATGCCGGGCGGTGTAGCCGACATTGTCCAGGTCGTTGTGCTTGCCGCCGGCGCGCACGCATTTCTGCGCGGTGGTGGCCCGGGAATAGGGGCGCTTCTCCTGGCCGGTGAAGACGTTCTTGAACTGCACCATGCCGGAGTTGGTGAACATCAGCGTCGGGTCGTTGCGCGGCACGAGCGGGCTCGAGGGGACCACGGTGTGGCCGTTGCGCGCGAAATACTCGAGGAAGGTGGCGCGGATGTCGTTGCTGCTCGTCATGCTCTCGGCCCGGACGCTCAAGGGGCGTAAGCCCTAAGGCAGAACGGGGCCGGGCGGAAGAAGGGACGGGGCGCCGCGAGCGTAGCGCGGCGCCGTCAGTCGCGCTCGATGCCGAGGACGCGGCCGCTGCGCGGGTCGATCTCGACCTCAAGCTTCCGTCCGTCGGCGTCACGGCCCTCCACCTCCCACCTGCCACCGTCGCATTCGACGGAGGTGACCTGCATGAGGCCTACTCCACGGGCGATCGCGATAGCGCGTTCGGCGGCGACGGGGCCGAGGCAGCGGTCCGCCTCGGCGGCGGGGCGGGCGAGGCCCGAGGCCGGCAGCACAAGTGCTGCGGCCAGCGCGGCGCGGCGTCGGAGGGTGGTCATGCGGATCCGCATTTCCCTGTGGTGCCGCCTTCCAGATCGGGCCAGCCGGAACATCCGCAACCACAAAGGCATGGAAGAGGAACGATGCGGGCTCCGCGCCAAGCGGAGCGGCCGGCCGGTCAGCCGCCCCGCGCCACCCGCAGCACCCGGCCGCTCCGCGGGTCGATCTCCACCTCGATCTCCCGGCCGGAGGCGTCGAAGCCCTCGATGTCCCAGGCGCGTTCGTCGCATACGGCCTCGGTGGCGCGGACGAGGCCCTGCGTGCGCGCGATCTCGACGGCGCGGCCGAGGGTGATCGGCGGCGGGCCGTCCGCCCCTTGGCCAAGCCCCGCCCGGCTTCCGAGGCGGAAGAGGGAACGGCGGGTTGCGCTCATGAGGGTGGAGGCTCCGGGGGAGGCGTTGCGACGCTGCCTTCCTTCCACCCCGCTGTGGCAGGCGAAGGGCGAGTGCTGCCCCGCCCTCGCCACGGTTCACTCGTCGTCGGCGACGCTGCCACTGTCGCCCGCCAGCATGGCGTTGGCGACGACCCCGGCCTGGGCGCGGATGCGCTGCTCGATGGCGGCCGCGAGGTCCGGATGGTCGCGCAGGAACTGCTTGGCGTTCTCCCGACCCTGTCCGATCCGCTGGCTGTCGCAGGAGAACCAGGCGCCGGATTTCTCCACCACCCCCGCCTTCACGCCGAGGTCGATCAGCTCGCCCACCTTGCTGATGCCCTCGCCGTACATGATGTCGAACTCCACCTCGCGGAACGGAGGCGCGAGCTTGTTCTTCACCACCTTCACGCGCGTCTGGTTGCCGACCACCTGGTCGCGGTCCTTGATCGCGCCGATGCGGCGGATCTCCATGCGGATCGAAGCGTAGAACTTGAGCGCGTTGCCGCCCGTCGTCGTCTCCGGGTTGCCGAACATCACGCCGATCTTGAGGCGTATCTGGTTCAGGAAGATCAGCAGCGTGTTGGATTTGGCGACGCTGCCCGTCAGTTTGCGCAGCGCCTGGCTCATCAGCCGGGCGTGCAGGCCGACATGGCTGTCGCCCATCTCGCCCTCGAGTTCGGCCTTCGGCACCAGCGCGGCGACGGAATCCACCACCAGAACGTCTATCGCGCCCGAGCGGACCAGCGTGTCCGCGATCTCGAGCGCCTGTTCGCCCGCGTCCGGCTGGCTGATCAGCAGGTTGTCCACATCCACGCCAAGCTTGCGGGCATAGCCCGGGTCGAGCGCGTGCTCGGCGTCGATGAAGGCGCACACGCCGCCCTTCTTCTGCGCTTCCGCGATGGCATGGAGCGCAAGCGTGGTCTTGCCCGAGGATTCCGGCCCGTAGATCTCGACGATGCGGCCCTTCGGCAGGCCCCCGATGCCGAGCGCGATGTCGAGCCCGAGCGAGCCCGTGGACACCACCTCGATCTCCGGCTGCACCTTCTGGGTGCCGAGCCGCATGATCGAGCCCTTGCCGAAGGCCCGTTCGATCTGGCTCAGCGCGGCATCCAGCGCCTTGGTCTTTTCCATCCTCGGTCCCCTCGCGCCGCGCGCCTGCAACCGCAGCGCGACCTTCTCTTGCTATGTATTGCGTTGCGGCCTCGCCTGCCCAGGGGGGAAGGCCTCGCGACTCGCATGCGGCGCGGCATCCTATCGTGCCACGACCCGCCCGGCACAAGAACGGAAGAAAAACATCAGCCCGGAGGCGCCAACGCCCGCCCGACCGCCGCCAGCAACTCCGCAGGGGTGAAGGGTTTGCCGAGAAAGGCGATCCCTTCGGCCGCAAGATCGGTGCCGAGCGCGGCCTCGGCATAGCCGCTCATCAGCAGCACGGGCAGGTCGGGCCAGGCCGCGCGGGCGGCGCGGGCCAGCGCGAGCCCGTCCCGGCCGGGCAGCGACACATCCGACACCAGCAGCCCCGGCGGCGGCCCGTCGAGACGGTCCGACGCCTCCTCGGCGTCGGCGGCGCTGTCCACCACATAGCCGGCGCGCAGGAGGGCCCGTTCCGCCAGCCGGCGCAGGGGTGCCTCGTCCTCGACGAGCAGGATGCGCGCGCCGGGGTGCGGCTTGGCCGCGCTTTCCGGCGGCGTTTCGACGGGATCGGGCGGGCCCGGATGGCGCGGAAGCCAGACCCGGAAGCGGGCACCCTCGCCCGGGGCGCTCTCCACCGTGATCTCGCCGCCCGACTGCCGCAGGATGCCAAGCACGGTCGCCAGCCCGAGCCCGGTTCCGCCCTGTTCCCGCCGCGTCGTGAAGAAGGGCTCGAACAGGCGCGGCAGCACCTCGGGCGGTATGCCCGGCCCGGTGTCCGCCACGTCGAGCGTCACCCAGCGCCCGGGCGGGATGGTGGTGCGCCCGGCCGGTTCCGGGGCCAGGACGGTGCGGTGCCCGGTCGAGATCGTGATCCGCCCGCCGCCCGGCATCGCCTGTGCCGCATTCACCGCGAGGTTCACCACCACCTGGTCGAGCTGGGACGGATCCACCCGGACGCAGCGGCCCGGCTCCTCGAGGTCGAGCCGGAGGCTTATCGAGCGCCCCAGCGTGCGGCGCAGCAGCGGCGCGAGAGCCGCGACCGCGTCGTTCAGCGCGACGACGCGCGGTGCGAGTTGCTGGCGCCGCGCGAAGGCGAGAAGCCGCCGCACGAGGTCCGCCCCGCGCTGCGCGGCGGCGAGAACGGTGCGCAGATCCTCCGCCTGTTCGGGCCCGACGCCGCGCGCGAGAACCGCTTCCGCCCCGCCCATCACCGCCGTCAGCAGGTTGTTGACGTCGTGCGCGATGCCGCCGGCAAGCCGGCCGAGAGAGGCGAGGCGCTCGGACTCCCGCGCCGCCGCCTGCTCGGCCTCGGCGGCGTCCGCCGACAGCCGGAGCACCGCGCCACCGCCCGGGAGACCCGTTACCCCCACCGCCGCCCAGCGCGGCGGACCAAGGTCGGTCGAGGCGAGCAACAGCCGCAGCGGTTCCCGAGGCGGAGCGGCGAGGGCGGCGAGCAGCGCCGCGCGATGCTCCGCCGCGAACAGCGAGAGAGCATCCTCCCCTTCCGCAGGAAGCGGTTCCGGGCCCAGCATCCGTCCGGCGCCGCCCCCGGCGGCGACCAGCCGGCCCCGCGCATCCACGACCAGCAGGGCGTCCGGCAGGGCGGCGATAGCCTCGCGCAGCGTGCCGCCTTCGCCGCCGATCAGCCTCCCGAGAACCCGTCGCGCCGCCATTCCCGATCCGATACGCCGCTCCCGCGGCCGGGCAAAGCCCGGCCGTCAGGCCTCGGGCCCGAGCACGCGCCGCCGCGCCCGCCAGACGAAGGCGATGATCTCGGCCACCGCCTGGAAATGCTCGGGCGGGATCTCGGCGTCGAGGTCCAGCCGGTGCAGCGCCCGGGCCAGGGGGGGGTTGGACACCAGCGGCACGCCGGCGGCCTTCGCCGCCTCCCGGATGCGGGCGGCGACCTCGTCCACCCCCTTCGCCACCACCTTCGGCGCCGCCTGGGAGCCTTCCCGATAGGCCAGCGCCACCGCGTAATGCGTCGGGTTTGTGATCACCACCGCCGCCTTGGGCACCTGCGCCAGCATCCGGCCGCGGCGCAGCGCGTCGCGCAGCTTGCGCATCTGGCCCTTGCGGTGCGGGTCGCCCTCGCTCTCCTTCAGTTCCTCCCGCAGTTCCTGCCGCGTCATCCGGAGCTGGCGGCGATGCTGCAGCCGCACCCAGAACAGGTCGGCGGCCGCCAGCAGCGCGAAGGCGCCGACCGCCGCGCCGACCAGCGCGGCGGCCTGCCCGCGCGCCACCTCGAGCAGCGCGGCCGGCGGCCGGTGCAGCATGCTCTGCAGCAGTTCCGGCGCGCCGAAGGAGAACCACAGCGCCAGCCCGACCACCCCGAGCTTGACCAGCGTGCGCCCGAGTTCGAACACGCCTTCCTTGCCGAAGATCCGCTTGAGCCCGGCAAGCGGCGACAGCTTCGACAGCCGCGGCACCATTCCCTTGGCCGATACCGCGCCCCCGCTCTGCAGCAGCGTCGCCCCGACCGCCGCCACCGCAACCGCCCCGGCCACCGGCAGCAGGGCGAGAAGCCCGAGCCACGCGACCTCGGCCAGAGCCGAGGACGGGCTGCGCGCATGCGCCTGCGCCAGCAGCCCGCGCAGCGCGGCAAGAAGCGGCGCACCCGTCGCCGGCAGGCTCAGGAAGGCGGCGAGCATCGCGGCGACCAGCACGGCAAGCGACGTCGCCTCGCGAGAGACGGCGACGTGCCCTTCCTCCCGCGCCTTGTCGAGCCGCTTCGGAGTCGGCTCCTCCGTCGCGTCATCGCGGTCGGGCGCGTCGTCGGACATCGCCTAGGGGTGGCCCGGCAGCCGCGCGAACCCCTCGGCCAGCGCGGCGGCGAACAGCGCGAGCAGAGGCGCGGCGACGAGGCCGAGCAGGGCAAGTCCGCCTAGGATCTGGGCCGGCACCGCGACGAAATACACCTGCACCTGCGGCGCGAGCCGCGCGAGCAGGCCGAGCGCCAGGTTGAACAGCACCGCAGCCAGCACAAAGGGCGCGGCAAGCCGGAGGGCGAGCGCCAGGCTCTCGGTTCCGGCGGCCGCCAGGGATTCGGCGGCAAGCCCCGGCGGCAGCGGATCCCCGGCCGGAAACACGGCGTAGGAACCGGCGAGGGCCGCAACCGGCAGGGCATAGAGGCCGCTCGAGAGCACGAGCACCGCGGCAGCAAGGCCCGAAAGCCGGGAGAGCGCCGTGCCCCCCTGGCCAAGCCCCGGATCCTGCACCAGCACCGAGGCAAGGCCGAGCATGAGCGCCACCGCCTGGCCGGCGACGGCGAGCGCCAGCACGAGCAGCCGCGCGAGCCCGCCGAGCCAGAGACCGACCAGGGTCTCAAGCAGGATCAGCCGCAGGAGCTCCGCGGGCTGCCCCGGCACCGGGGGCAGGCTTGGCGAAACCACGGGGAGCAGAAGAAGCGTGAGGGCAAGCGCGACGGCAAGCCGTATCGTGGCCGGCACCTCCGCCTCGCCGAGGCCCGGGAGGAGCATCGCCGCCGCCCCGACGCGCGCGAACAGCAGCAGGGCGTGGAAGGCGAAAGGCGCGAGCGCGCCGAGCAGCGCGGCCTCCCCGCTCGTCACGGGGCGGCGCCGAGCGTCACCATGCGGTCGAACAAGGCGCGCGCGTAGCCGTGCAACGCGCCCACCATGAACGGTCCGGCCAGCAGCAGGACCACGCCTGCGGCGAAGATCTTCGGAATGAAGGCGAGGGTTGCTTCCTGCACCTGCGTCAGCGCCTGCAGCACCGAGATCGTGAGGCCGACGACGAGCAGCGCGACGAGCGGCGGCCCGCCGATCTGGAGGAACATCAGCATCGCCTCGCGCACCGAGGCGGCGAGCGCATCCTGCGCCATGGCGGTGTTCCCTTGCCGAGCGGCGCCGTCAAATCGGCATCCGCATGATCTCCTGGTAGGCGCCCACGACCCTGTCGCGCACCGCCACCGCCGTCTGCAGCGCGAGTTCCGCACGGCTGACGGCAAGCACGACGTCGGTCACGCTGCCCTGGCCGGTCAGGGCAGCCGTTGCCGCGGCATCGGCGCTGTGGCCGAGCTCCACGGCCTGTTCCATCGCGCGCGCGAGCACGGCGCCGAACTCCGCGCCGGCGGACGGGGAAGGGGACGTCGCGGCGCGGTAGGCAGCGGCGGCGGAAAGCGCGTTGGGCTGGACCGCGGGCATCAGCGCAGCGCCTCGATCGTGCGCGTCAGCATGCCGCGGGTGGCCTCAAGCACGCCGAGATTGGCGTTGTAGCTCCGCTGCGCCTCCTGCATGTCCATCATCTCCACGAGGCTGTCCACGTTCGGCAGCCGGACATAGCCCCGCGCATCCGCCGCCGGGTGACCGGGATCGAAGCGGAGAGGGAATTCGCGCTGGTCGGTCCCCACGCGCACGACCTGCACGGTGCGGACGCCGGCCGCACGATCCAGCCGCTCGGCGAAGGTGACGATGCGGCGGCGATAGGGATCGGCGCCAGGCGTCTGGCCGGTCGAGTCCCGGTTGGCGAGGTTCTCCGCCACCACGCGAAGCCGCGTCGCCTGCGCGCGCATGCCGGAAGCGGAGATCGAGAGGGCGCGGTCAAGATCCATCGCGGGTCCTTTCAGCCCGGCCGCCCAAGGGCGGTGCGGAACATGTCCATGAAGCGCCGTCGCAGCGAGAGGGCGAGGGCGTGGGCGGTGTCCGTCTCGGCGACCCGGATCGCCTGCTCCTCCAGCGAGACGGCGTTGCCGTTCGGTGCCGCCTCGGCCACCCGCCGCTCCGGTCGCGCGGCGACGGCCGAAGGCTCGGGGCGGATGTGCCTCGGCGAGGTGGCGGCCAGCCCCACCCCGCCGCCGGCGCGGGCCAGATGCTTCGCGAAGGGCAGGACATCCGAAGGCACGAAGCCGGGCGTGTCGGCATGCGCGATGTTGCGCGCCAGCACCTGCTGCCGGCGTTCCAGCCAACGAAGCCGGGCTTCGGCGAGCGCGATCGGGTCGGTGCGCGACGGGTCCATGGCCAGGATCCTGCGCCCCGCCGGCGAAGGAAGGGTTAACCGCGGCGGCAACGGGGCGGTAACCGCTCGCACGGCACCCTGCCTTCATGACCGCCCCGCCGCGCTCCGCCCCGGATCCAGGGATCGCCGACCCGGCCGGGGAGGCGTCGCGCCACGGCTGATCCCTTCGCGCCCCACCCCTGACGGCAAAAGGCCGCCCGATGACGATCCCGACAGGAACCTGGCTTCTGGCCGCCGCGCTGCTCGCCGGCATCGTGGCGCTTCTGCTGCTGCTCGCGCGCGGCGCCCGGCGCTTCGGCCTCGCGCCCGCCGCCGGGCGAAGACTCAAGGTCGAGGAGGTGCTGCCGCTCGATTCGCGCCGCCGCCTCCTCATCGTCCGCTGCGACGGGCGGGAGGCCTTGTTGCTCACCGGCGGCCCGCAGGATGTCGTGGTGGGGTGGCTGTGATGCGCGCGGCTCTCCTCCTCGGGCTGCTCCTGGCCGCGGGGCCGGCGGCGGCGCAGTCGGTCTCGCTCGATCTCGGCGGCGGCGGGGCGGGGAACACCGCCCGCCTCGTGCAGCTCGCGGCGCTGATCGGGCTGCTCTCGCTCGCGCCCTCGCTGCTGGTGATGGCGACGGCCTTCGCGCGGATCGTCATCGTGCTGGCGCTTCTGCGCAGCGCCATCGGCGCGCCCGGCATCCCGCCGAACCAGGTGCTGATCGGGCTGGCGCTGTTCCTCACCTTCTGCGTCATGCAGCCGGTGCTGGAAGCCTCCTGGGCCGCCGGCATCCAGCCGATGACGGAGGGCCGGATCGGCGAGCTCGACGGGCTCGCCGCCGCCGCCGAGCCGTTCCGTGCCTTCATGGCGGCCAATGTGCGGGACCAGGATCTCGCCCTGTTCCTCGATCTCGCCCGGCTCGACCCGCCCGCCTCCCCCGACCAGGCGCCCTGGCGGGCGCTGGTGCCGGCCTTCATGGTCGGCGAACTGAGGCGCGCCTTCGAGATCGGCTTCCTGCTGTTCCTGCCCTTCCTGGTGATAGACCTCGTGGTGGCGTCTCTGCTGATGTCCCTCGGCATGATGATGCTGCCGCCGTCCGTCGTGTCGCTGCCCTTCAAGCTGATCTTCTTCGTGCTGGTGGACGGCTGGACGCTGGTGTCGGGAAGCCTCGTGCAGGGATTCGCGGGCGGCTAGGATCGGCCGCGCAACAGGGAGAGCGCGCCACGATCCTCGTCACCACCTCCACGACCCAGGGCCGCGAGGTCGAGGCCTATCTCGGCGTCGTGTTCGCCGACACCGTGCTTGGCATCGACATCGACTACAGGGCGACCGGCGCCAAAAACGGCATGCCGATGGTGGGCGCGAGCGGCACGGCGGACCGGCTGCAGCCCGCCTGACCGCCGCGCGCGGCGCCGGCCCGATCAGCGCTTCGGAAGGTGCTCCGCGATGTAGGGCGGAAGCTGCATCGCGCCCCAGTGCACCTCGGGCGTCCAGTAGCGGGTGGTGCCGAGGATGCCGGCGGCCTCGGCCCGCGCCCGCAGCGTCCCGACGTCGAGCGCGCGCTGCCCCGGGTTCCGCCCCGCCCAGCCGAGCGTCATGAAGCCGCCGACATAGGTCGGCACGGCCGCCACATAGGCCGACACGTCGGGGAAGAACTTCGCCCGTCGCGCCGAGGTGTCGCGCAGCTCATCCGCCTGCATCGCCGGCACGCCGCACTGGTTCACGATCACGCCGTCGCCGCGGAGGATGCGGGCGGCGTTCTGGTAGAACTCGTCGGTGAACAGCACCTCGCCAACCCCGATCGGGTCCGTGCTGTCCACGATGATCGCGTCGAACGACCCGTCCGGCGCGGTGCGGACGTGGTCTATGCCGTCGCCGACGATCACCTCGGCGCGCGGGTCGCTCCAGGCGTTCCCGCCGATGTTCGGCAGGAACTCCTTCGCCAGGCGGATCACCTCGCCGTCGATCTCGACCATCACCGCGCGCTCGACACCCTTGTGCTGCAGCACCCGCCGCAGCACGCCGCCGTCTCCGGCGCCGATGATCAGCACGTCCCGCGCGCTGCCGTGGGCGATCAGCGGGACGTGGGCGATCATCTCCTGGTAGACGAACTCGTCCATCTCGGCGATCTGCACCACGCCGTCGAGCAGCATCACCCGGCCATGGGTGTAGCTCTCGAAGATCATGATGTCCTGGAAACGGCTCTGCACGCGGGCCAGTTCGCGCTTCACCCGGAAGCGCTGCCCCCATTCGGCGTAGAGCGTCTCGTTCACCCAAACGTCGGTCGCCATGGTCGGTCCCCTGTCATGCGAAGGGGCGGACCCTGCGGCCCGCCCCCCGGGTCATCTCGTGAAGCGGCGCGTCAGCCGATCAGGCCGCGCTTGTTCTCCGAAAGTTGCACCCGCTCGGCCGAGAAGCCGCGCTTCAGCACCGGCAGGGCGTTGTACGGGTTGCAGGCGCCACAGACGAAGATGTCGAGGGCGGCGAAATCCCGTTCCGGCCACGTGTGGATGGAGACGTGGCTCTCCGCCAGCACCAGCACGCCCGACACCCCGCCGTTCGGCGAGAAGTGGTGGAAATGCCCGTGCAGGATGGTGGCGCCGGTGGCCACCGCCGCCTCGCGCAGCACCTCGTCGATATGCGCGGGGTCGTCCAGGCGCTTGGCGCCCCACAGGTCGATGATGAGGTGCGTGCCGGCGAACTTCACGCCGTCGCGCTCGACGAAGTAGTCCTTCGCCCCCTCATGCGTCGCGGTTTCGCTCGGCAGGCCCGAGACCGTCCCCAGTGTCGCGAGACCGTCCATCGCGGATCCCCCTCCTCACACCAGCAGCGACCCAAGCCGATCCGAGCCAATCCCGGATCAGGTCAATGGCGCGGGGGTATGGGGCAGGGGGGGCCGCGATGCAAGCGAAATCCGACCCCGGGGGCCGAAAAAAACGCGGACCTACCCCCCGGCCGACGCGGGACTTACCGCGCCGCGGCCGCATCCGCCCGCAACGGCTCCAGAAGCCGCGGCAGGTCCCGCAGGAATTCCAGTTCGCGCGCCACCCGCGGCAGGTCCGCCGTGCCGCGCACCGGGTCGGCGGCCAGGGCTGCGAAGGCGTCGGCCAGCCGCCCGGGCGGCAGACGCGGCGCGACACCCGCGCGCAGCTCCGCAAGCCGGCGTTCCTGCCCGGCAAGCGCCGCGAAGGCCGCAAGCCGGACGGCATCGCGGGCGAAGGCCTCGGGCAGACGGCCTTCCGCCGGGGCAGCGGAAAGATGCGCGGCCAGCGCATCGGCCGCCTCGGCCCAGCGGCCATCCTCCGCCAGCAGGCGGGCGCGGGCCGCATGGCCGGCGGGACCGAGCGCCTCCAGCGCGGCGATCGCCTCCGCCCGCGCCCCGCTGCGGGCGAGCGCCTCGGCGCCAAGGAGCGCACGGCGTTCGCGCAGCGCCGCATCGAGGCCTGCGGCGTCGCTGGCGCCGAGCGCAGCAAGCGCGCCTGCCGCGTCGCCCTCGGACAGCCGCACCTCCGCCAGCCGCAGCCCGACCCGGCCCCGCGCGGCGCCTTCGGCCGCGGCAAGCGCATCGCGCAGCACCGCTTCGGCGCGGCGCGGCAGATCCAGCGCAATGAGCCGCTCGGCGAGAAGCAGCGCCACCTCCGCCTCGCGCGGCTGGCCCGCGAGCAGCGCCCTGTTCGCGTCGTGCAGCGCGACGGCGGCAAGCGGCGGTTCGCGCTCCAGCGCCGCCACGAGGGCCTCGGACGCTGCGGCGCGGATGCGCGGGGCATCCGCGGGGAACAACGCCTCTGTCTCGCGCAGCAGGTCGAAGGCGGCGCGGTGGGCCCCGGCCTCCCTGCGGAGTTCCGCGACCCGAAGGCGCGTGGCCAGCTCCTCCGCCTCGCCCCGCCAGGCGAACAGGGCCGCCTCCAGAGCGTTGGCGGCGCCGGCGGCATCCAGCAGGCCCTGGGCCAGCCGGAGTTCGATGCCGCGCCGCAGCGCCTGGGCGCGGGCCCGCCGGTCGCGACCGGCTGCGGCGGCGTCGTAGGCCGCAAGCGCATCGGAGATGCGCCCCTCGGCCTCGGCAAGGCGTCCGCGCGCCAGGTCGAACACCGGCCCCCCGGGGGCGGCGGCGAGCAGCCGCTGCAGCGCCGCGGCCTCGCCGGCCTCCGCCAGCGCCAGGGCGGCGATCGGCAGCAGCCGGGCGCGCAGCGCATCGGGATAGGCGAGCAGAAGCGGCAGGCTTGCGGCGAAGCCGGCGCCGGCGGCGGGATCGCCACGCCGCGCCGCCAGCACGGCCTGCCACAGCGCCAGCTCGTCAGAGGGCGCAAGGCGCGGATCTGCCAGGGCCCCGGCCTCCTCCGGCCGGTCGGCCAGGGCGGCGGCGGCGGCGGCCAGGGCGCCCGTCGTCGCATCGGCCGCGGCCCGCGGATCCTCCTGCATGGCGAGCCCAAGAACCGCCTGCGCCTCCTGCGGGAGCCCGAGCGCGAGCAGCGTCTGCGCGAGGGCGCGGCGGAGCGGCGCGCGCTGCAGCGGCGGCGCGGCCGCGACGGCGGCCTGTTGTTCCCGTGCCCGGGCCTGCAAATCGGCGGGCGAGGCGTGCGGCAGGTCGAACAGGCGCGTCATCGCGGCGGCGTCGGCCAGCGCCCCGGCGCCGGCGCCGCCGATCCGGACGCCCTCCGGCGAGCCCTCGGCGGTCAGGCGGAAGCGGTCCTGCCCGCGCACCAGACGAAGCCGGTCGTCCCGCGCCAGGGCGGCGGCCCCGAGCGTTGTCGGAAGCAGGTCCAGCTGCGGCAGGCGGCGCCCGGCCGCCATCGCCTGGCCGGGTTCGGCAACCGTCGCAACCAGCAGCGGCAGGCCGGTCTCCGGATCGGTGAGGGGCACCACCCGGCCCGGCGCCGCGGCCCGCAGGGCGAGCTGCGCCGGCGGTCCGGGATCGGCCTCGATCACGACGGAGCGCGCGGGCGGCGCCTCCCGACGCGGCTCGATCCGCCACTCCGTCCCCTGGCGGCTGAGGACCAGAACGGCCGGCGGCGCGAGCGGCAAACGGAGGACGGTGGCGCCGGGATGCGGCACTGCCTCGGCGTGGCCGAATACCGCATCCCCCCGCAGCGCCGAGAGGTCGAGCCGACGTTCCGAATCGAACACGGCGAACAGCCAATCCCCCCGCCGAAAGGCCGCGGCGGCGGTGCCCTCGGGCAGCACGAGGGCAAGTGCCCGTGCCCCGCCCGCCGGGGCGAGGATGCGGACGGGCGTTGCGGCCGGATCCGTCAGTGATGGGGGCGGCGAAGGCGAAGCCGGCTGCGGGGGGACGGAGGCGGGCGCAGCGGTACCGTCCCGGGCGGGAACCGGATGTCCTGGCGAATCCACGCCGCCGTGCCGCGCGGCCTCCGGTTCAGGAGCGGCGGGCTGCGCGGCAGGCGCCTCGGCCTGCGGGCGCATTGGCGGCGGGGCCGCCGAACGGGCCGGCGCCTCGAGGGGCGCGGTTCGCTCCGGCGGCGCCGGCGGCGGGAGAGGCAGGGCCGCCTGGCGCTGCGGGGTGACCCCGGAGGGCGGCGCCTGCGGATCGGAGATGTCGAGGACGATGCGCGTCCCGAGGCGGTAGTGCCGCAGCCGCGCGCCCTCGGCCAGCCGGATCTCGACCTGCCCGCCGCTGCCTGCGATCGCCGCCACGTTGCGCGGCGGGCGGCCGAGCCGGGAGAGGTCCGGCACACCAGGCGCCGAGAAGGAGAGGCGCACGGTGCCGTCGCCTTCGATCACCTGGTAGGGGACGATGGCCGGCCAGTCGAACACGATGCGGCCATGGCCGGGATGATCGCCGGTGCGCACCGGGATGCGCGGCGCTTCCGCCGGCGCCTCCGCCAGCGCCGGGTGGACGAGCAGCAGCAGGGCGCCGAACGCCGCGCGCCGCATCAGGCGAGACCGGCGAGCAGGCGGTCGATCTCCTCCTGCGATACCGCCGCCCCCGGAAGCTGCGGGCCTTCCGCGAGGCGCCGTCCCTCGGTCTCGGCAGGCGCGTCGGGTGTGGGCGCCCGGCCCTCCGTCGCGGCGGCGATGCGCTGTTCGATCGCCTTCAGCGCCGCCACCACCTTGGCGATGCGCTGGCCGGTGATGTCCTGGAACGAGCAGGCCTCGTAGATCCGCGTCACCTCGGCGCCGAGCACCGCCGCCGCCCGCTTGCCGATCCTCGGCTGCAGCGCCTCGATCCGCTCGCAGGCGTCGAGGATGATGTGCGTCGCCTCGGCGGTGTGGCCGACGATGGCGTCGAGCTCGTCCGTCGCCGCCGGGATGTGGCAGCCGGTGATGTCGTCCACCTGCAGCGCCGCGATCTCGGCCTTGGCGCGGGCGACGGTCCGCCCGAGCTCGTGCAGCTCGGCGAGCAGCGCCGCCTCGCGCAGCGTGAGATCCCCGGACAGGGACCCGAGCACCGCGCGCACCGCCTGCTCGATCCGGTCTTCCTGGTCGGGCTCAGCCATGGGCGAGCACCTTCTCGATCTTGTCGCGCAGCGTCTCGGCGTTGAACGGCTTGACGATGTAGTTGGAGACCCCCGCCTGCTTGGCGGCGACGACGTTCTCCGTCTTGCTCTCGGCGGTCACCATGATGAAGGGCGTGTCCTTGAGGCGCGGGTCGGCGCGGACCTCCTTCAGCAGGTCGAGGCCCGTCATCGGCTCCATGTTCCAGTCGCTGATGACAAGGCCGAAATTGCCCGCGCGCAGCTTGGCCAGCGCCTCGGCGCCGTCCGTCGCCTCGTCCACATTGTCGAAATCGAGCTGCTTCAGCAGGTTGCGGATGATGCGCAGCATCGTCTTGTAGTCGTCCACGATCAGGACGTTCATGGACTTGTCGATCGGCATGGTTCGCGGTCCTTCGGTTGCGGCGGGTCTCAGCCCTCGCCCGGGCGGCGGGCGCGGTGGCGGGCAAGTTCGGTCGTCACCTCGCGCGCCCGCTCGGGGCGCATGGCGGCGAGGATCGGGGCGGCGCGTCGCTCGCCCATGCGGTCCACGAGTTCGAGCAGCACCTCCATCTCGAGCGATTCGAGGATCGCCGCGGCCTCCCGCGGGCGCATCTGCTCGTAGACGCGGACGAGGCCGCGCCAGCCCTGCTCCTCCCGCTCGCCGCGCCGCGCCTCGATCGCGGCGAGGCGGGCGCGCAGCGCCTCGAGCTCCTCGGCGCGGCGGGCAAGCCGCGCCTCGGCGGCGGCGAGCATCTGTTCGCGGGCGGCGAGCGCGCCTTCCCGCACGTCGAGCTCGGCGCGGCGGGCGCGGAGCTGTTCGAGCACCGCGCGTTCGGCGGCGCCGGTCGGA